>JBJEUL010000160.1:0-17502 GCA_051883835.1 Aristaeellaceae bacterium | reverse complement strand
TGGTCTACCGCCGCACCGAGGCTGAGCTTCCCGCCCGCCGCGAGGAAGTGGAGCATGCCATGGAGGAAGGCATCGTGTTCAAGTTCCTGACCAACCCCGTGTCCATCGGCGGCGATGCGCAGGGCTGGGTCAGCTCCATCCGCTGCCAGGAGATGGCTCTGGGCGAGCCTGACGCTTCCGGCCGCCGCCGTCCTGTGGCGGTGGAGGGCAGCGACTTCGACCTGCCCATGGACTGCGTGATTATGGCCCTGGGCACCTCACCCAACCCGCTCATCAAGACCACCACGCAGGGCCTGGATACGCAGAAGTGGGGCGGCATCATTGTCGAGGAAGCGACCGGCCTGACCTCCCGCGAGGGTGTCTACGCCGGTGGTGACGCTGTGACCGGTGCAGCCACCGTCATTCTGGCCATGGGTGCCGGCAAGACCGCCGCCGCCGCCATCGACGAATACCTGAAGAACAAATAAAACCTTCTCCAAGGGACCGCGCCAGCGGAAAGGGGTCAAGGGGCGATGCCCCTTGTGGGGTGCAGGGGTGAAACCCCTGCGCAGGTCTGGGCGGCAGCCCAGCGCAACAGGCTATAACAACCTAAAAGGAACAGAAAAAACGTGAGTTTCCAAGCAGACGGCGCAGCCCGTCCGCGCTGGAAACGGCAGGTTCCGAGGACTGCACGAGAAACGCCCTCCCCTGCCCACTTCCCGCCCATCGCAAGGAACGTTTGGCCACGCCGCCAGACGTTCCTTTTCTTTATACCCCTTCCGCAAGCCTCTTGTTTCAATTGACAAGATGTCCTGTCTGCCCTACAATAGAATCACCACATACACCTGTCAACGTTTTCTCGCAGGAGGACTGATATCATGATGTTTGCACAAGCAGATGTAACCCGCATCCGTACCATGGTGGCTGACCTGACCGGGCAGGTGCTTCCCTCCGCCTGCGTCACCCGGGCTCCCGGCCTATCCGTGACGCTGCAAGGCGGGGAAGCCGCCATCGCCGCCGAGGATCGCAACGCGCTGGCCCGCGGCTTCTTCCTGCTGGCCCGGGCTGTCCGGGAGGGAAAAAGCGAGCTGTCCATCCAGCAAAAACGTCACATCGCATCCTGCGGCGTGATGATCGACATGTCCCGCAATGCCGTGATGACCGTGGATGCCGTCAAGCGCATGCTGGACCGTCTGGCTGCACTGGGCATGAATCTGGCCCTGCTCTACACCGAGGATACCTATGAGATACCCGGCTATCCCTACCATGGCTACCTGCGCGGACGCTACTCCCAGCAGGAGCTGCGGGAGATGGACGATTACGCCGCATCGCTGGACATTGAATTGATGCCCTGCATTCAGACGCTGGCCCATCTGGAAAACTTCCTGCAATGGGATGCTTCCCACACCCTGCGCGACCAGATGGACATTCTGCAAATTGACCTGGATGAAACCTACGCCTACATTGACGCGGCCATCGCCAGCCTGCGCTCCTGCATGCGCGCCCGGCGTATCCATATCGGCATGGACGAGGCCCACGGCGTTGGTCTGGGCCAATACTACCACCAGCATGGCGCGGTGAATCGCTTTGAGCTGCTCAACCGCCACCTGGCCCGGGTGTGTGCCATCTGCAGACAGTACGATTTCCACCCCATGATGTGGAGTGACATGTTCTTCCGTCTGGGGTCGAAGCATAACGACTATTACGACACCGAAGCCGTCATTCCCCAGCAGGTCATTGACATGATTCCCGATGTGGATTTGTGCTACTGGGACTATTATCACACGGATGAAGCCTTCTACGACCACATGCTGGCCGAGCATCAAAAGATGGGCAAAACAACCTTCGCCGGCGGCATCTGGACGTGGTCGGGCTTCCTGCCCCATGTCAAGCGTACGGAAAGCTCCATGCTGCCTGCCCTGCGCGCCTGCGCCCGGCGGCAGGTGGACACGGTGTTTGCCACCATGTGGGGGGATGACGGCGCGGAAACCAACCCCTTCCTGGCCCTGAATCAGCTGCCCATTTTCTCCGAAGCCTGCTGGCAGGGGCCTGCGATGGACACCGAAGATGTGCGCGTGATGGGTGAATGCCTGACCGGCCTGCCGGATGCAGCCTTCCGGGCCTATGGCGAGTTCTACCCCAGCCATGCGGATATCCGCACCGGCAAGGCGTGCATCTGGGGCGATTTGCTCTATCCGCTGGCGGATGCCGGGGATGAGCCGCTGGCCGATGCCGTGGCCCGCTTCCGTCAGGCGGCGGAAACGCTGACCGCCTTTGCTGACCGGGAGGATTGCTGCTATGCCCGGCTGTGCCTGCGCGTGGCTGCCGCCAAGGGTGCGCTGATGCTGGACATGCGCCGCCGCTATCTGGCCGGCGACCGCACCTGGCTGCGCGAAGTGGTGCAGGAAACCATTCCCGCCCTGTGCGCCCTGGTCAATCAGCTGATGCAAGCCCACCGCTGTCTGTGGGAGCGGGATATGAAGCGGTTCGGCTGGGAAGTGCTGAGCCTGCGCTACGGTGCGGTCACAGGCCGCCTGCTGGATGTGCGGGACGAACTGGAACGCTATCTGGCCGGTGAGCTGCCCACCATCCCCGAGCTGGACGAGGAGCCGCTGCCGCCCAAGCGTACCTATCGGCAGTTCTTCTTCGGCGTGTCCACCCCCACCTGCGTGCTGAAGTGATTCCTCCCCCTGCTGCCGAAAAAACGACCTGTTACCATGGAGGTGTCGGTTCATGAAGAAATGGCTCTGTGTGCTGCTCTCCCTGCTGATGCTGCTCCTGGCCTGTCCTGCGCTGTCAGAATCGGCTGAATGGAACTTCGACGCGGACTATTACGTCCTCAAGGGCTATACCGGCGAGGGCGGCGATGTCATCGTGCCCGGGCAAATCGGCAGCGGCACGGTGGATGTCGTGGATGCCCAGGCCTTCTGCACGGACAGCATCACCGCCCTGACCCTGCCCGAAACGCTGCTGGAGCTGCGCGGCAATGCCATCAATTGGTGCGCGAACCTTGCCCGGGTCACGCTGCCCGAAAGCCTGATGGTCATCGGGGAGCAGAACTTCTACAGCTGCGGCTCCCTGACGGATATCACCATCCCGGCAGGCGTGCGCTATATCGGGCCGCGCTCCTTCTACTGCTGCGATACGCTGCAAACGGTCACGTTTGAGGGTGTCTGCCCCATTATCGGCCCGGACTGCTTCACGTATCTGTCGAACTACGCAGTCATCTATGTGCCGGACGACCAGCTGGAAGCCTATCAGGCCGCGCTGACCGCCGCTGGCTGTACCGCGCCCCTCGTGTCCACCGGACGGCAAGCCATTGTGGTGGACAACAACGGCTTTGACGAAACGGATTTCGACTTTGATGCTGCCACCGGCACCATCACAGCTTACAACGGCTTCGCTACCTACCTGAGCATCCCTGAGACCATCGGCGGCGTGGCGGTAAAGGCCATCGGCCCCGCGGCGTTCAAGTATCACTACTATCTGGCCGTGCTGGAGCTGCCCGAGGGGTTGGAAACCATCGGGCAGGATGCATTCAGCCATTGCGCGGCCCTCCAATATGTTTCCTTCCCCTCCACGCTGAAAACCATCGAGGCCAATGCCTTCTACAACGGCTACAAGGGCTTCATGCTGGAGCTGCCGCATGTGGAGGTCATTGGGGAGCAGGCGTTCCTGCAGAGCAGCATCCTCTGTGAGCTGACGCTGCCGGAGGGGCTTGTGAGCATTGGAGCGGGTGCTTTTGACCTGAGCATGTATCTCCCGGAGGTTTACCTGCCCGCGTCTGTGCAAAGCATCGGCGAGCGTGCCTTTGCCCGCAACTGGGCCTTGACCTATGTCTACATGGATGGCCTGACACCCCCTGCCATGGGCACGGAGGTCTTTGCCGAGGATAACGCACTGGCAGACATTGACCTGAACGAGCACTGCACCCGTCAGCAGATGCTGGACATGCAGGCCTATGTGGACGCACAGGGGCTTGCCTGCCGGGTCTGGCGCAATCAGAACACGCTGACCCAGCTCCCTTCGGACTACCTTGACACCTACGAAGGCCACCTGATGACCGGCTACACCGGTGCTCAAACCCACCTCCGGCCCTATGATTATTTCAATGACATCATCATCACGGGGCTGGCTGACGGTGCGTTCAAGGGGAACGGTACGCTGGTCTACTTCGCCGTGCCGCACAGTGACGAATTCACCACCATCGGCGCGGAAGCGTTCATGGACAGTGCCATTCAGGGCATTGACCTGTTCGACTCCGTGACCACCATCGGGGCGCGGGCATTCAGCGGCTGCGCGCAGCTGGAAGAACTGACCATTCCCGAATCCGTGACGGAGATTGGCGAGGATGCCTTTGCCGGTCTGACTGCGCTGAAGAAAGTGACCATTCTGTGTGATGCCGCCGTCCTGCCTGCGGGCTCCTTCGCGGCTTGCCCGAATTTGACGGAAGCCTATGTGGCCCACGGCGATATCCCGGCTGACCTGTTCAACGGTTCTGCGCTGACCGACCTGACCCTGGGCGAGGGTGTGACCGTCATCGGGGACAGGGCCTTTGCCAGCACGCCGCTGACGCAGATCGATTTGACGGGCATTGTCCGCGTGGGCGATGGGGCGTTCGAGTCCTCCGCACTGGCGAGCGTGACCCTTGGCGCGACCACTGCTGTGGGCGAGCGGGCCTTTGCCTGCACGGCTCTGCGCAGCCTGACGATTCCCCCTGCCAGCGATGTGCCGCTTTCCGCGCTGGACGGTATGGAGGTCGAGCTTCGCCTGTCCGCCGATGCCACGGATGCGCAGGTGGCCGTGTGGAGCGAGAAGCTGGGCCGTCCGTGGTATGACCCGCTGCTGCGCGAGGGGGAAGCGTCCGCCTTTGTGACCATGCCCTTTGCGCCCACGGCTGCCGAGTGCTTTGAGTTCGACCCGGAAACCGGCCTTATCACCGCCTATGTGGGCACGGATGTGGATGTGGTGGTCCCCCGCGAAATGGACGGCGTGACCGTTACGGGCTTTGCCAACTACAATGTCTTTGAGTCCTGCCGGGATTACACGGATTCCAGCATGGACACCAACGTGACCGATTGGGTGCATCTGCGCACGCTGGTGCTGCCCGAGACCATCACCGAGCTGCCCGACAGCATGCTCAGCTACTGCCAGCAGCTGGAAACCTTCATCTGCTATGCGCCGCTGGAGCGCACGGGGGCCACGCAGTTCATGCTCTGCCGGAGCCTGGACAACGTGATTTTCGTCAATGGCGTGCGGGAAATCAGCAGCTATGCCTTTGACAGCACGGGGCCGCTGAGCAACCTGTACTTCGGCAGGCATCTGGACAAAATCTGTGAGCAGGCGTTCAATTACGCGCCGCTGACTTCCATGGTGGTGGATGCGACGGAGGTGGCCTGCGGTGCATTCATGGGCTGTGACAGCCTGACCAGCCTGCACCTGACGGAGCGGGTGCAGACCCTGAGCATGAACATCGCCATCGACTGTCCCGGCATCACGGATATCTGCGTGGACTGCGACCTGACCAGTGCGCCCACGGGTCTGTTGAGCCACGCCGCGCCGCAGCTGACCGTGCATGTATCGGCTGATGCCAATGTTGAGACTCTCGCCCAGGCTGAGAAGATTGTGAGCTGGAACGAGACACCCAGCACCATCACCGTGACCACCGAGCCCTGTACTCACATCATGCCTGTGCTGCCGGATGCATCTGTGCTGGCTGACCTGGTGGCAACCAGTGCAGCAGCCGCACCCGTTGTCCAGCCCACAGTTGAGCCGCAGGCCACGGCTGAGCCGCAGGCCACGTCCGCGCCCGTTGCTACTGGCGTGGAGATTCTGCTGAATCACAAGTACCTCATGACCGATGCGGATGTCAGCGGCTACACCATGACTGCCGCCATGTTCGGGGGGCTGGAATATTCCTTCCTGCTGCGCGAGGATGGTACAGCCGACATCACCATTGGCGGTGTCGGCGTTCCCGGCCTGACGTGGGCCTATGCAGCTGTCGCCACGGAGGAGGGCAGCGTGGATGGCATCATCATTGACTACTATGGTCAGCCCTTGAGCCTTGTCCCCATTGAAACCGGCTTTGCCATGGACTATTTCGGTTCCATGCTGATACGCTTTGCGCCGGAATCCTCTGAACAATGACCGAATCTGCATCCCGCGTACAATGTGCGGGATGTTTTTGTCTGTTCGGCAGGGCATCAAAAGGCCAGCCTCCTGACATACAGAAGGCTGGCACAGTGTGTCAAGCGGAAAGCTTCGCCCTTTGGGCAAGGTGGTCGAGCGCGGCGAGGGAGGATGAGGGCGTTTCTTGTGCAGGCCATGGAATCTGCCGTTTCCTACGCGGACGAACTGCGTCGTCTGCTTGGAAACTCACGTTTGTTCCGTTTCCTTTTTCATGGGTTGAACGTGCTGCGCTGGGCTGCCGCCCAGACCTGCTTGGGGCCTTGCCCCAAAACCCACAAGGGGCATCGCCCCTTGACCCTTTTCCGCTGCGCGTTCCCTTGGAGAGGGCTTTACCAGACGATGATGTGGTCTGACGCTTGTGCGAAGGGGCCGGGAATGGTAGCGGGGGCGCGATGGTTGCCCAGGTAGTCACGGTCAAAGGTGATCGGCGTGCCGTCCGGCTGCTCGAACTTTTCTTCAGGCTCAAAGGCCAGACCCAGCGTCTCCGTGGTGATGATGCCGTCCTTGAAGTCCTTCACCAGCGCAAAGACATTGCTCCTGAGCACCAGATGGCCATCCTCCTCCACCAGCTCCACCTGCACCCGGTCGGTGTCGTTGACCAGCTTGTGCTGCTCATGCTTGCACACGGTCGCGCCGTTGAAGTAGGCATTGCCCGACAGCCACACCGGCAGGTGTCCGAAATGGAATTGCGCCAGATACCCCATATCCGGCTCCTGCCCCATCTGGAAGTTGGCAATCCACGCTTCATAGGTGGGGAAGATGTCAAAGGGCGCGGTACCGGCAACCTCATAGTTGTTGTCGGAGGGCTTGCGGGTGGGATCGGTGATGTCGTGGGCCTGGACGATGATGTTGTTGTAGATGCGGTCATCGCCGTGCAGGATGGTCATGAAGCCCGCGACCTCCGTCCGGTGGCGGATGTGATAGGGCGTGTAGCGCGGCTCGCGCTGGCCGTTGACGATGGAGTCCACGCCGCTATTGATGAGCGTGAACGCGCCCAGCATCAGGTTATGCACGCAGGCAATGCCCTCGCTGGGCATGCACACGGACTGCCGCGACAGCAGCACGTTGTTGTCAATCAGCGTGGGGCCGTGGCCCACCTCAATGAAAATGTCCTGACTGAACATTGCACCGGCGGCAGGCTTGCGGCCACGAGGTGGATGGTTCTCATACATCAGGTTCCCGGTGATGCGTGCGCCCTGCGCCTGCCAGTCGAACCACACGCCCATGATGCAGTGGTGAATGCGGTTGCGCCGCACAATCACGTCAATGGCGGCATGCAGCTTGATGCCTGCTGTTTCCGCGCCGCCCAGCTGCTGGGAATTGCAGATATGGTGGATGTGGCAGTCCTCAATGATGGAGAACACCGCGCCCATGCGGCCCACAATGCCCGTCTGCTCGCAGTGATGCACCTCGCACCGGCGGACAATGTGGCTGCCCACCTTTTCCTTGAGCCAGCCATGGTATTGGCCCCGGCACACGGCATCCCGCTCCATCTGCGTGGGGCTTTTCACATGCCGGGTATAGAAGTACATGTCATTTTCCGGGTCAAGGTACTTGCCCAGGGAGATGCCGCAGCACTTGCTGTTGTAGACCTCGCAGTCCTCAATGATCCAGCCGCGGCTCCAGTGGGGGCCAATCAGGCCGTCCTGATAGGCCGCAGGC
Source organism: Aristaeellaceae bacterium (assembly GCA_051883835.1). Taxonomy (GTDB): domain Bacteria; phylum Bacillota; class Clostridia; order Christensenellales; family Aristaeellaceae; genus UBA11524. Next base: position 9,672 of record JBJEUL010000160.1, on the reverse strand, counting down.
GGTGCCCAGGTGGTGGCGGCTTCGCTGAGCACAAAGCCGCTCACCGTGATGTAGCCAATGCCCGTTTCCGAGGGCATGAACACATTGCGCCGCACGCTGATTTCCATGTGCTGCGTGTTGGGGTCAAGGCCGTGCAGGTTCACATACAGCACCGTTTCATCCCCATCCTGCTCGGTGAACCACTTGCAGGAGCTTTCCTCCAGGTTCCAGGCGCAGGGGTCGGGTTCGCCCTGCATGCACGCCTCCAGCGTGACGGTTTCGTAGAGCATGCGGTCATTGCAGTACACCGAGCCGGTATGCCGCACCGTGGGCGCGAAATACCAGTCGCCGCACACAAAGGTGGTATAGGGGTTGTAGCTGCCGAACATGGTGTTGCTCACCCGGGCCGTCCACACATCGCCGGACACATGCGTCCAGTGCGTGACCTCCTCCGCGCCGGTGATGTGTGCGCCATGGTACACCGTGGAACGGTAAGTAATGCGGTTTTCCTCCGTACCGGCATGCACGGGATTCACATATTCCCGGTACAGGCCCGGCGCGACCAGCACCTCGTCGCCGGGCATGGCCAGCCTTGCTGCGTCATTGATGTGCTTGAAGGGACGTTCCTTGCTGCCGTTGCCGTCGCGATAGGCATGGGCATCCACATAGTAAATCATGATGTTTTCTGCACGGCCTCGTTTCCGGCCATGCTCTCCTTCTTCAAATACTTTTATGGTTTCAGGCGTATGGAGCCTGATTCCTTCGGGTGCTGTGGAGGGTATCCTGCCGGTGTGGCTGTGAAGCGTCAGTTCAGCTTCACCTTTTTGAGCTCCTCCTTGATTTCACCATGCCGCTCATACAGCAGCAAATCCTTGTTGTGCCGGAAGTATTCCTGATTGCCATACTTGCCAAGGAAAGCCGCTGTATCCTTGCCTGCCGTCAGCTCCGTCACAAGGATGAGCATCTCCTGCCCATCCTGAAAGACAAGCTCCGCGAAGTTGAACATATGCGTCATCTGCCCGGAGACCTCCTCGGCATGCTTTTTCACAGCCTTCACCCGCGCGTCGCAATCCGCCTTCAGCAGCTGGACTGCCCCTGTGTCCGAATGCTCCTGCAACATTTCCTCCTGCTCCCGCATGGCCTCCAGCATCAGGCGCAGCACGCGCTGCTCGTCCGTGGAGATGGATGCCGCCTTCCGGCCCGCAGCCAGCGTCCTGCGCTTTTCCTCGATCAAGTCATGGAAGATGTCCATGGGCGGCTGCTTCTTCTGAATCTGTGCCAGGCGGAAGGCCGTCACATTTCCCACCAGGCGCGACGTGACAGCGGTTTCATCCATGACCTGCTGCACCGACAGGCGCAGGGCATCCAGCATCAGCCCAATGAGCGCGAGCCGTTCATCAAACCGGGCATGGAGTGCGCGCTGCTTGATGTCATCGCTGGCCTTGCCCTCCAGAATGCTGGTCACCTGATAATCGCTGCGGTACTTGCAGAACAGGTCGAAATACTGCGCGAAATCAGCGGCAATCTTCTCATCCTGCAAATACTGGCCGATGAGCAGCTTGTCCACCCCGATGCCGTTCAGCTCATACAGGCGAATCATACGGGAGAGATCCTCCCAGCCGCGGGCGGTGACGAAGCTCTTGCCGTCCACGCTGCTCTGCACATGATAGAAGTGGGCAGGCTTGATTTCCAGATAGCTGGTAATGGCCGGATGCACACCCGCACCGATGGCATACTCCTTCCAAACCTGAAAATCCGGCTCCACGTCAATGCGCTTGAGACGATCCCAGGTCACAATGTCCAGCTCGCGGACGCTGCTGTTGTACTCCGGCGGATTGCCTGCCGTCACCACCATCCAGCCATCCGGCACCCGATGGCGGCCGAACACCTTGTATTGCAGGAATTGCAGCATCACCGGCGCGAGGGTCTCGCTGACGCAGTTGATTTCATCCAGAAAGAGAATGCCTTCCGTCAAGCCGGTTTCCTCCATCAGGTCATAGATGGAAGAAATGATTTCGCTCATGGTATATTCGCTCACATCGCACACCACCGCGCCGCCCTGATACTCCTTATGCACGATGAAAGGCAGGCCCAGAGCCGATTGCCGGGTATGATGCGTCATGGAATAGGACAGCAGGGCCACGCCCATTTCGCTGGCGACCTGCTCCATGATGGCCGTCTTGCCGATACCCGGTGCGCCCATGAGGAACACGGGCCGCTGATGATGGGCTGGCAGGATGTACTCCCCCATGCTGTCCTTGGTGAAGTACGCCTTCATGGCGTTCATGATTTGCTCCTTGGCTTGCTTGATATTCATCGGTGATGCACACGCCCCTTCGTTGGTGCTTGTCAGCTGAGATATTTCACCATGTCCGTCAGACCCATGGCACGCAGGAGCTCTTCCGCCTTGCTGCCGCGCCGGACATAAATCGTATTGTCATACGTATCCGAGCAGAATCCACAATCAGGCTCAAGCGCGGTATTCATGCCGTACAGATACAGGTCTATATAACCCTCCAGGCCCGCACCGTCAAACGCCGCCATGCTGGCCGGCACATGGATGGACTTCAAGTGCTTGTGTTCCTCATAGCCGCCTGCATAAAAGGCACTGCCCCCGATATCCAGCAGGCCCTCCGGCAGGACAATATCCCCAGCCAGCTCCGTACACTTGGCGAAGGCGCGTTTCCCGATATGCTTCAGCCCCTCATGGAAATGGAGATGCTTGAGGGCGGTACATGCCTCAAACGCGCTGTCCCCTATGATGCTGATGCTTCCCGGCACCTCCAGCTCCTCGATGGCGATATTCCCCTTGAAGGCGTTCCGGCCAATCATGCATACCGGCACGCCCTCAATCTCCATGGGAATCTCCGGCTTCCTGTCGATGCCCTTGTACTTGAGCAGGGTATAGCCGTCCTCGCCCTTTTGCAGGCGGTAGAGCATTTCCCAGTCCTTGAGCGTCCTTTCCTCAAAGCCGCTCCTTTGATCCTCGGCACGGCTGATATCCTCCTGCGGGAAATGCACCTGCCGGAACTCCAGCAGCATCGCCATCATCTGCGGATGCTTGCCGTCGGTAAACATGTCCATGTAGCTGTTGATTTGCTCCAGCGTGGGCTTTCCGCAATCAAGGATGTTCGCCAGCTGTTCCGCCTGGTCGCCCTTGAGCTTCTTCACCCAGGTGTTCCGCGTGCGGCCAACATACTTGCGCAGGGGCTTCTCCTGCGCAGGCGTGCAGGTCAGTTTGCCCTTGAGCCATGCTGCGACGGTTCGCTCCCGCACGGCCTGCTCCAGCTTGGCAAAGACCTTCTCGCCGCCGAGAATCATCAATTTATCCCCACAGCCAGCAAAGGCATTCTCCCCCAGCTCTGTCACGCTGTCGGGCAGAACCACGCGGTTCAGGATAGAGCAGTCCTTGAAGGCCTCCGCGCCGATGCTTTCCAGCCCTTCGGACAGGATGAGCTGCTTGATTTGGCAGCCACGGAAAGCCCCCTGTCCAATCCGCCTAACGCTGGCCGGAATCACCACACGGCGGATGGTCAGTGCCTGCATTTCCTTCACGGGACGCTCAGGCACCTCCCGACCCGTCATGCGATAAGAGTTCTCATATTGGAGCAGCTGCTTTCTTGCCGCATGGGACAGGCCCTCGAACGCATTCGCCGCAATCTCTGTTGTTCCCTCTGGGATGACAAGTTCCAGCGGGCCGCACTGGTCAATCCATGGCGTATATTCAAACGCGTTCTTCCCCACCCCGCACAGGCCTTTGGGCAGCTGTACCTGTTTGAGATTCTTACAGGCAAAGAAGGCCCCGCGTTCAATGGACTGCACGCTGTCCGGGATGGTCACACCTTTCAGGCTGCGGCAGTCTTGGAACGCATGCTCCCCAATGCTCGTTACGCCATCGGGAATGACCACATGTCCGCCCGCACCATGATACTTGATTAACTTGCCTTGAATGATGGTAAATTCCGCTTCCACGCCTGTTGCTCCTTTCAAATTTCCTCCGTGTGCAGAACCAGCTTGATGGCCCACACCGGAATCTCCGGGGTTCTGTCGTCATCGTCCACGAACACGAATGCCGTGGGATAGTCCGGCATTTTCTCCGGGAAAACGCCGTAACCGTCCGTGAAGTAAATCAGGCCCTTCAGGTTGGTGAACTCATGATTCTTCCGCAGCTGCTCCACATAGGAGAACACGGGGCGGAAGTCCGTGCCGCCCAGGCCGCGTATCTGCATCGTTTGCAGGTAGGCATCGAACACGTCCTGACTGGTGATTTTGTCATCCTCCTGAATGTCCGCATCGCACTGGATGATGTGCAGGTTGATGCGGGAGAAGAAGCTCTCCTGCTGCTTGAGGATGTTGTAGGTCTTTTGCAGGAATTTCTGCACCAGCTCACCCGCCACCGAGCCGGAGGTGTCGATGGCAATGACAAATTCCCGGATGCGCTTGACATCCTTGTATTCCAGCGGCTCAATGAGCGGCATGCGCCTTTCCGGGAACAGCTTCATGCCATAAGTATAGAACACATAGTCGAACTCGTCTTCATTGATTTTCATGGCCTCGCCCAGAACAGCGAACTTGCGCAGGAAGGCGGCATAATCGTACTTTTCCCGGTTGACAGACCGCAGGTTCTGCATCATGCTGCCGGCCGTGTCGCCGCGCTGCTTGTGGAAGGTCTCCAAATCCGTCTGCATGCGCTCGGCGATGCGCTGCCAATCCTTGCTGATGTCCTGCATCAGGTTGTCCAGGCGTATGCCGGAAAGGCTTAGGCTGTTTGCATCGCCATCGCCCGGATTGGCGTTGGTCTGGGCAGTGCCCTGCTGACCGTTGCCCTGGTTCTGTTGGGCCGTGCTACCCATCCCGCAGATGCTCAGCCGCAGGAGGCGTACATACCAGATGCTGTGATTGTCCGGCGAAAACAAATGCCGGAGTCTGGCCAGTTCCATCTCGCTGGGTGGATTGCTGCGCAGGTAAACATAAATTTTCTCCGCCGTGAGCAGATGGTTCACCTTGGGAGCGATTCTTTGCAGCTCGCGCGTTTGCGCTTCGGCCCGCGCCGTGGTGAGCATGGACAGCTGCAAGTCATTGATAACACCCTCCACGGCCATGTCGCAGGCCAAATCCCACAGCGCATGCACCACGCTCGTACTGACCTCGAAATGGCGGAATACGCCGTGCATCAGCAGGTGCAGGTAGGCGCGGGTAGGTTCACTCTTGTTGTCGGCATACATCTGGCACAGGGCAAGGGGGTTATACAGAATCGCGGTGCCCTCCGTGGCCAGCGGTACATCCTTGAGGAGTGACAGCTCCGGCATTTCCTCGATAAGTTGGGGAATGGACAGCCATGTCAGGCGGCTGATGGCCATATCCATGAAGCGCAAATGGATGGCCAGAGAATTCCTGCTGATTTTCAGAACTGCCCGTGCCAGCTCCTCCATTTTGTTTTCCACAGCCATCCCTGCCTTTCTTTCGTATGGATGCAACGCAGTGAATGGTTTTCATTTTGTTTCATTATATGGGGTTATGTCTGCTCTGTCAAGTAAGGGACACGAAGCAGGGGCGTTGCCCCTGCACCCCACCAGAGGGGCATCGCCCCTCTGGACTCCCCTTCGGGTGGGCCGGTGCTTGGTTCCTCCGATGAAGGGGTCACGCCGCGCGGAGGGCGCGGCGCGACGCGGGAGCGGGGCGTTCAGGACGCATAAAAATGGCCTCCTGGTGCAGGAGGCGGTGGATATTATGGATGAATCAGTCGGATGAGCGCGGCGGTTACTTGCTCCATCTCCTCGGCTGTGCCGACGGTGATACGGAGCCAGGGTTTCAGGCGCGGTGCGGAGAAGTGCCGCACCAGCATGCCTTCCGCACGCAGGGCCTGCTGCACGGGGGCTGCGTCCTGTGCATCCGCCCGGACGAACAGGAAGTTCGTCGCGCTGGGCAACACGTCAATGCCAGCTTCCAGCAGGCGTTGACGGCAGGTGTCACGGGCTGATATCACCTTGGCCACGCAGGTAGCGGTGTAGGCTTCATCCAGGATAGCTGCCCGGGCTGCTGTCTGCGCCAGGCGGTCTACCGGGTAGCTGTTGAAGCTGTCCCGCACACGACGCAGGGCGTTCACCAGCCGTGCGCTGCCAAGGGCATAGCCCACCCGCAGCCCGGCAAGGCCGTGGCTCTTGCTGAACGTGCGCACAATCAGCACATTGTCATATGCCGCCAGAAGGGGCAGGGCCGTTTCCGGTGCGAAGGCTGCGTAGGCTTCATCCACCAGCAGCACGGCATCATGGGCGCGGGTATGCTCTGCCAGACGGCGCACAGTCTCCCCGGCCAGCAGAATGCCTGTGGGGGCGTTGGGGTTCGCCAGAGCCACGGGGCAGCCCTGCATCAGGCCCTCCGCATCCACGGTGAAGTCCTCCCGCAGGGGGACTGTGCGGTAATCCGCGCCGAACAGGTTCGCATACACCGGGTAGAAGGAATAGGTCACATCCGGGGCCAGCACGGTTTTTCCCGCGAAGAACGCCGCGAAGGCAAAGGCCAGCACCTCGTCCGAGCCATTGCCGCAAAAGACGTTTTCCGGCTGCACGCCGTTCACCTGTGCAATGGCCTGCCGCAGTTCCGTGGATTCCATGTCCGGGTACAGGCGCAGCGCGTCCGCCTGTCCCATCAGGGCCTTGGCCACCATGGGGGAGGGCGGATAGGGATTCTCGTTGGTATTCAGCTTGATGAACCGCTGGTTTTTCGGCTGCTCCCCGGCCACATAGGGGGTCAGGCGCAGGGCAAGCTCGCTTTCATAGGCCATGGTGTTACGCCCTCCTTACAGGCACGCCCTCCCGGGCCAGATAATCCTTGAGGTCTGCAATTTTCATGATGCCGAAGTGGAACAGCGTAGCTGCCAGGGCTGCATCCGCATGGCCCACGGTCAGCGCGTCCCGGAAATGCGCCATGCTGCCCGCGCCGCCGCTGGCAATCACCGGCACAGGCACCGCATCAGCCACAGCACGGGTCACATCCAGCGCGAAGCCCTCGCCGACCCCGTCCGTATCCATGGAGGTCAGCAAAATCTCTCCTGCGCCCCGGCGAACGCCTTCTACCGCCCATTCCAGCGCATCAAGGCCCGTATTGACCCTGCCGCCGTTGACGTACACATCCCAGCCGCCGCCTGCACGGGCCTTCACATCCATGGCCAACACCACGCACTGACTGCCGAAGCGCAGTGCAGCTTCTGTGATAAAGTCCGGGTTCCGCACAGCGGGGCTGTTGATGGACACCTTGTCCGCGCCCAGCTTGAGGATATCGCGAATCTGCCCGATGTCCCGGATGCCGCCCCCCACCGTGAAGGGAATGAACACCTGCTCCGCCACCCGGGACACCACATCCAGCATGGTTCCCCGGCCCTCATGGGAGGCATTGATATCCAGCAGCACCAGCTCATCTGCACCGGCCTCGTTGTAGCGGACAGCGGCTTCCACCGGGTCGCCGGCATCGCGGATATCGACGAAATTCACGCCCTTCACCACACGGCCGTCCCGGATATCCAGGCAGGGAATGATGCGCTTGGTCAGCATGACACCGCCCCCTTCCAATCCGCGAACCGGCGCAGCATGGACAGACCTGCCGTGCCGGACTTCTCCGGGTGAAACTGGGTTGCCATGACATTTTCCCGGCATACGGCGGCGGTGAATACCTGCCCATAGTCGCAGGTGGCAGCGGTCCATTCGTCCGACACATCCGCCATGCAATAGCTGTGGACAAAGTACACGCAAGGGTCGTCCCCCGCGTCAAAGAGCGGGCAGTCCCGGGTGGTGAGGGTGTTCCAGCCCATGTGCGGGATTTTCAGGCCGTGGTCGGTCAGGCGCGTCACCGTTCCCGGGAACAGGCCCAGACCATCGAAATGGCCGTTTTCCTCGCTGTGTTCAAACATCATCTGCATGCCCAGGCAGATACCCAGCACGGGCTTGCCGGTCTGCGCCGAATCCAGCAGGGCTTTATCCAGCCCGGAACGGCGCAAGCGTGCCATGGCTTCCTCAAAGGCTCCGACACCGGGCAGCACCACATGGCTGGCCCCGGAGACCGTGGCGGGGTCATCCGTAATGACCGCCTGCTGGCCCAGATATTCAAAGGCTTTTTGTACGCTGCGCAGGTTGCCCATGCCATAATCCATGATGGCAATCATCCGCTTCACGCCTTTCATCATGTTAAAGTATTAAAGTATCATAAGGTATCAAAAGGCAGGAGGGGTGGCTCCTGCCTGAAGGGTTCAGCGATAGAGAATTTCGTTGCGCTTGGGGCCGTTGGAGACCATCTTAATGGGGCAGCCGCAGGCCTTTTCGATGAACTCCACATACTTGCGGCAGTTTTCGGGCAGATCCTCATAGCGGGTAATGCCGCGGATGTCGCACTCCCAGCCGGGGAGCGTCTGATAGACAGGCTTGCAGCGCATCAGCACAGGCGTGGCGGGGAAATCGGTAATCTGCTGGCCGTCCACCTCGTAGGCCACGCAGACGGGGATTTCCTTCAGGTAGCCCAGCACGTCCAGGTTGGTCAGCACGACCTCAGTCGCGCCCTGCACCAGCACGCCGTAACGGGTCGCAACGGCATCGAACCAGCCCACATCGCGGGCACGGCCGGTCGTCGCGCCGAACTCGCCCGCGTCACCGCCGCGGCGGCGCAGCTCATCGCCCGCTTCGCCTTCCAGCTTGGACACAAAGGCACCCGCGCCCACGCAAGAGGAATAGGCCTTGGTCACGCAGACGATATCGGTCATATCCCGGGGGGACACGCCCGCGCCCACGCAGCCGTAGCCAGCCAGCGGGGAGGAGGAGGTGGTATAGGGATAGATGCCGTGGTCGGGGTCACGCAGGGAGCCGAGCTGGCCCTCCAGCAGGATGGTCTTGCCCTCCTGATTGGCCTTGTGCAGGAAAAGGGTGGTATCGCAGACCATGGGGCGAATCTTTTCCGCCAGCACGTCCAGATGGGCCATCAGCGCGTCCAAATCAATGGCGGGCTTATGATAGAGATGCTCCAGCAGGCAGTTTTTCTTCACCAGCGCGATTTCCAGTCGGCTGCGGAGAATGTCCTTGTCGTAGAGCTGGCAGACCTGAATGCCGGTCTTGGCGAATTTGTCAGAGTAGAAGGGGGCGATGCCGCTCTTGGTGGAGCCGAAGGCACTCTTGCCCAGACGCTCCTCCTCGAACTTGTCGAAGTCGATATGATAGGGCATCATGACCTGGCAGCGGTCAGAGATGAGCAGCTTGGGCATGGGAACGCCGCGGCTGGTCAGGGATTCCAGTTCGCTGAGCAGGGCTTCAATATTCAGGGCCACACCGGGGCCGATGACATTCACCACATTTTGATGGAACACGCCGGAGGGCAGCAGGTGCAGAGCGAACTTACCATACTCATTGATGATGGTATGGCCAGCATTCGCGCCGCCCTGGAAGCGAACGACCACGTCGCTCTTTTCGGCCAGCAGATCGGTGACTTTCCCCTTGCCTTCGTCACCCCAGTTTGCGCCTACAATCGTACGAACCATGGGAATCCTCCTTCAAGCGGCAGGCATAGACCCGCCGCATGTTTGCATCATACATCAGTATCCATTATGACGCATCCCGGCAAGGATGTCAAGGGAACATGAAAAATTGTCGTATCGGGGGGCGGGGGACGAGGCAGGGGCTCTGCCCCTGCACCCCGCCAGAGGGGCATTGCCCC
>JBJEUL010000159.1:0-4027 GCA_051883835.1 Aristaeellaceae bacterium | reverse complement strand
TCCCGGGAGAAGGTGGGATACTTCGCCACCGCGCCGCCGATATTGCCCGCGCCCAGAATGATGAGCCGATGGGGCTTGTCCAGCCCGAGGATTTCCCCGATATGCTCCTTCAGCTCCGAGACCTTGTAGCCATAGCCCTGTCTGCCAAAGCCGCCGAAGCAGTTGATATCCTGCCGAATCTGGCTGGGGGTCAGCTGCATCCGCTCGCCCAGCTCCTGGGATGAAATTTGGATGACACCCGCCGCCTCCAGCTCCCGCAAATGGCGGTAATACCCCGGCAAGCGGCGGATTACTGCATCGGATACATGACCAGCCATGGTCACAGCCTCCTTAACCACTCCAGATTTCTCCATGGTCGCATCAGGGCCATGTTGTATGATTATAGCACAATGTCAGAGTCCCCGCAACCGGCAGCGCAGGAAAACCTCCGGGGAAAAGTTCTCCCTGACCGCTTGTCCATCTGGCACATCTATGCTATACTGACACGGCGTTTCCCTCAACAAAAGCAAGGAGGCTGTTCCCCATGAAGAAGTTCCTGGACGAGTTCAAAAAGTTTGCCCTGCGCGGCAATGTGCTGGACATGGCCATTGGTGTGATTGTGGGCGGTGCGTTCACCGGCATCGTCACCTCCCTGACGGCCAACTTCATCAACCCGCTGCTGAATCTGGTGATGACCGGCAGTGCCGGTGAGATGTCCGACGGCGTGGCCTGGACGCTGGGTGCCGCTGTGGCATCCTTCCTGACCACGGTGGTCAATTTCCTGATAACGGCGTTCGTGCTCTTTGTGCTGCTGCGCACCATCAACAAGCTGATGACGCTGGGCAAGAAGAAGGAAGCTCCCGCTGCGCCCACCACCAAGAAATGCCCCTACTGCCTCAGCGAGATTCCCCTTGCCGCCACGCGCTGCGCCCACTGCACCAGCGAGCTGCCCAAGCCATAATCTCCAATTCATACAACGCGCCTGCCCGACTTTTTGCTGCGGACAGGCGCGTTTTCAGGTTGTCAAAGAAGAGAGCCATTCCTGGTTGAAGGTTGGCAAGCACAGTGGGGGCGAGGGATGGCGTTTCTCTATCAGTCTACAGAATCTGCCGTTTCCAGCGCGGACGGGCTGCGCCGTCTGCTTGGAAACTCACGTTTTTTCTTTCCCGTATTACAATGCAAACGTGTTGCGCTGGGCTGCCGCCCAGACCTGCGCAGGGGCCTTGCCCCTGCACCCCACAAGGGGCATCGCCCCTTGACCCTTTCGACGCTGGCGCGGTCCCGTGGAGGTTTTGGGGACAGGCAACGCAAAAAAGTGGCCGGAGCCACTTTCTTGCTGTGCTTTACTTGCGCAGGGTAATGACCACATGCCGGTTCGGCTCATCGCCCTCGGAATGGGTGTCAACGGCCTCATTGGCCTGCAAGGCACTGTGGATGATGCGCCGCTCGTAGGGGTTCATGGGCTCCAGGGAAACCTTGCGGCCCGTCTTGACGGCGCGGTTCGCCATGCGGTTGGCCAGACGCACCAGCGTGTCCTCGCGCTTGGCACGGTAGTTCTCCGTGTCCAGCGTCACGCGGGTGTAGCCCTCCTGACCCCGGTTCACCTTCAGGCTGGTCAGGTATTGCAGCGCGTCCAGCGTCTCGCCCCGGCGGCCGATGAGAATGCCCAGCGTGTCGCCGGTCATCTTCACAAAGACGTTGTTCTCCTCGTCCAGGCCCACGGCCACGTCCACGTCCACACCCATCAAGTGGGTCAGCTCCTTGAGGAACGCCTGTGCCTTGCCGGCAGCGGAATCGGGGGTCACATCCGCGTCAGCCAGCATGGTGACGACGGGCTTCTCGATGGGCTTCACGGGTTCCTTGGGCGGCAGGGGCTTCTTCTCCTGCTCGGGCTTCTTCTCGGGCTGCTCGGCCTTGGGAGCCTTGGCGGTGCGGGGCTTGGCCGGACGGGGCTTGCGCTCCGGCTTGGGCTCGGCGGCAGCTTCCGTGGCGGCAGGCTCGGCCTTAGGAGGCTCGGGCTTCTTCTCGGGCTTTTTGTCAGCCTTGGGGGCCTCGGGCTTCTTTTCGGGCCGGGGCTCGGCAGGCTTCTTTTCGGGCTTGGGCGCATCGGGCTTTTTCTCAGGCTTGGGGACATCCGGCTTGCGCTCGGGGCGGGGCTGACGCGTCACGGGCTTGGGCGCGGGCTTGTCGCTGAGCAGGTCGGCCAGCGGGTCAAGCTCGACCTCCTTCACCGTCAGGCGCACCTTGGCCATGCGGGAGCCGAACAGGCCGAACAGGCCCTTGCTGCCCTCGTCCAGCACCTCAATGGTCACATCGCTGATGGATACGCCCAGGGCCTCCAGGCCCGTGGCAATGGCTTCTTCCTTGGTCTTGGCAGATGCTTCGTAGGTTTTCATTACTTAATGGTCCCTTCTCCGATGGTCTCGGCTTTCTTTTCCTTCATGTCCAGATACTTGTTGATGCCAAAGGTCTGCACCATGGCAATCAGGTTGCTGACCACCCAGTACAGGGAGAAGGATGCGTTGGAGCTGGCGCAAATCCACAGCGAGAAGAGGGGGAAGAACCACTTCATGAAGGTATTGGTGCCCTGGGCGGACTGGGCCTTGGGGTCATTGCTGGCAGGGGCGGGCGTGGCGGGCTGGAGGACGGTCATCAGGTACTGGGACACAGCCGCCACGATGGGCAGGATGAACAGGCCGTTGAAGTTCTTCACCACGCTCACAACGGTGAAAATCAGGTTAAAGCTGAAGCCCGGCAGCGTAGCCACATGCTCCACATAGGCAGGCATCTGGGCCATGGTCTGATACACCGCCGTGATGGAGCCCTGCAGGCTGGTGCCGAAGGTTTCATAGGAAATCATGGTGCCGGTGGCGGCGGAAATCCGCTCGTTGATGAGGGCGAGGGTCTCGGCAGGCATGGCGGCGATGGCGGACTGCCAGATATCCTGCGGCACCTGCTGGAGCATGCTCATATTGGGCCACGCGGCAGCAAAGGGGCTGTCGGGCATCCACACGTTCTTGATCCACAGCCAGCCCTCCATCACCGGGGTTTCGCCCTGGAGGATGGCAAAGGCCTGCTGAACGACCTGCTCATTGGCAATCATGCGCATGGCGGCGAACATGGCAAAGAGGATGGGCATGGTCAGCAGTATCGGCAGACAGGAGGAGAGCGGGTTGATTTTTTCCTTGCGGTACAGCTCGCTGGTTTTCTTTTGCAGCTTCTCCTGATCCTTGGCGTACTTCTTTTGCAGTTCGTTGAGCTGGGGCTGAATTTTGGCGGTCTTGCGCATGCCCACGCGGCTCTTGTAGTCAAAGGGCATCAGCACAAGGCGGATGAGCAGCGTGAAGATCACAATCGACCAGCCGTAGCTGCCCACCAGGGAGTAGATACCGTCCAGGATACCTTTGAGGAACTCGTTCATTCGGGGTCATTCCCTCCTTAAGGTTGTGAGAGGGTCTTCGGGCACCGGGTCATAGCCGCCCTTGCTGAAGGGATTGCAGCGCAGGATGCGCCATGCGGCCAATCTGCCGCCCTTGAGCGCGCCGTAGCGTTCGATGGCCGTCACGGCGTACTGGGAGCAGGTCGGGAAATAGCGGCAGCATGGCTTGCGCTTGAGGGGACTCAGCTGGGTGCGGTAGAATCGGATGAGGAGCAGGAGCAGCCGTTTCATCAGGCGCGATTCCCTTCCTTCCCATCACGCTGGGGCAGTGCGTCATGCTTGCGCAGCAGGTAGCGCACATCCCTGTGCAGGGACTGGAAGGTGGCCTCTGCGGCTGACGGTCTGGCTACGATGACATACAGCCCGGTTTTCACGTCCCCCAAATAGGGCCGGAAGCATTCCCGCAGGCGACGCTTGACCAGATTGCGGGTCACAGCGTTGCCCACCTTCTTGCTGACGGAAAAACCGACCTGCGTGCTTCTGCCCCTGGCAAAAAGCATGACCAGATCGCGGCAGGCAACGCTCCGTCCACGGTGGTACACATACTGGAACGTCCTGTTTTTTTGCAGCCGATAACGTCTCTCCATGGGTTCCATCCTTTTGACACGG
>JBJEUL010000158.1:0-4058 GCA_051883835.1 Aristaeellaceae bacterium | reverse complement strand
CCACAAGGGGCATCGCCCCTTGACCCCTTTCCGCTGGCGCGTTCCCTTGGTGGGGTCAGCCGTGGAGGCCTTGCTCCTGGCGTTCCATGTTCTCGATGACCACATCGTAGATTTCGCCAAGGCTGGCGCAGTACTCCAGCACCTTCCAGGGCTCGTTGGTGTGATAGTGAATCTTGATCAGCTCATCATCACCCACCGCCAGCAGGCAGTCACCCTTGAAATTCTCCGTGAAGTAGTCGTTGATGACATCCTCGTCCAGGTCATGCCCCTCGATGAGCAGCTGCGTATCAAACTTGAATTCCAGCATGTTCCGTATCTCCTTTGCAGACGCACCATGGCGTGCGTGATTCTTTGAACCCGGGGTAGCAATGTTACATTCGTCATATCCTGCCCCGATTCCTGCCAGAGCCTTATTTTGCTTCCGCCCAGTTTGCTCCCTGATGCACCTCGGCCAGCAGCGGCACATTCAGCGTGATAACCTCCTCCATGCACCGCTTGAGCAGCGCGGAGGCCGCTTCCACTTCCTCCGGCGGGCATTCCAGCAGCAGCTCGTCATGCACCTGCAGCATCAGCCGGCTGCGCAGCTTCTCCCGCCGCAGGGCTTCGTCCACCCGCACCATGGCCAGCTTGATGATGTCCGCTGCCGTTCCTTGCACAGGCGTGTTCATGGCGGCACGCTTGCCGAACTCGCGGATGGTCGCCCGGGAGGACTTCAATTCCGGCAGATACCGCCGCCGGTTCATCAGCGTCAGGGCGTAGCCGTTGCTTTCGCCCGTGGCTGTGCATTCCTCCATGAACCGCTTCACCCCGGGATATTTGGCGAAGTACCGCCCGATGAACTCCCGCGCTTCCGCCTGCGTCACGCCTGTGTTCCGCGCAAGCCCAAAGCCGCTGATGCCGTAAATCAGCCCGAAGTTCACCGCCTTGGCCCGGGAGCGCAGGGTGCTGTCCACGTCCTCCAGCGGCACCTCGAAGATCTCGCTGGCTGTCCGGGCATGGACATCCTGCCCTGTCCGGAATGCCTGCACCAACGCTTCATCCCCGGAGAAATGCGCCATCAGCCGAAGCTCGATTTGGCTGTAGTCCGCATCCAGCAGCACCCACCCCGCCCGGGGCAGGAACGCCCGGCGAATCTCCTTGCCCTCCGCCGTGCGCACGGGGATGTTTTGCAGATTCGGCTCTAGCGAGGATATCCGCCCCGTGGCGGTCGCCACCTGGTCGAATGTGGAATGTACCCGCCCGCTGGCATCCGTCAGGCGCAGCAGACCCTCCACATAGGTGCTGTTCAGCTTGGTCAGCTGCCGGTAGCGCAAAAGCGGCGTGATGACCTCCGGCGCAATGTCCTGCAAGCCCTCCAGCACCTCCGCCGAGGTCGAATAGCCCCGCTGCGTCTTTTTGCCGTGGGGCAGCTTCAAATCCTCAAACAGCACCTTGCCCAATTGCTGCGTGCTGTTCAGGTTGAAGGGCTTCACCCCGCAGGCGGCATAGACCTGCTGGCGCAGCTCATCAATCTCGGCGGTGTACTGCTTGCCCAGCTCCCGCAGGAAGTCCAGGTCAACGGTGAAGCCCAGCTCCTCCATGCGGTACAGCGTCATGGAAAGCGGCTGCTCCACGTCCCGCATCAGCGGCTCCATGCCCTCTGAGCGGATACGGGCCTGCTGCCACAGGCTCAGGGACAGCAGCGTACGCGCATCCTCGGGCATGTCGGGGCACAGTGCGGAGAGGGCATAGCTCTTTTCCTGCGGATTGATGAGGTACGCGCCCAGCATGGCATCCCAGTGGAACTGCTCCGGCTGGGGCAGGCCCCATCGGTGCAGCAGGTGCATCAGCCGCTTGCCATCATGGACAATCGCGGGGTGTGCGACGATGTCCGGCGCGATGGCGGACAGCACGTCCAGCGGCTCCAGTCCCGGGTTGAGCAGGTCGCCGCCCAGAGAAACCGTCACGCACCGGCGGTCCATCCCCGCCAGCGAAACGGCGGTGTCCGTCAGGCAGACCGCCAGAGGACGGGCGGCGTCCGTCAGGTCTGCCAGCCAGCTGTGCAGCGCGTCCAGTGTGTCCGCCTGCTGCATGGACTCGAAGGGCAGAAGGGACAGCGTCGGCACATCGTCCTCGGCAGGGGCGGTGTTCGTCCCAGGCGCGGGGGCAGGGGAGGGGGTAGCCTGTGCTGTGCCCTCGCCGGTGAGTCGGCGGATGAAGGCGTTCAGCTTCAGCCGCTGCAGGGCGGGAATACCCTGCGTCATGTCGGGCAGGGCCACGTCCGCCAGCGTGAAGGCCACCGGCGCATCCCGGCGGATGGTCGCCAACTGCTGGCATTGCCGCGCCTGCTCGGCGTAGGTGACCAGCTTTTCGCCCAGCTTGCCCTTGACCTCGCTGGCATGGGCCAGGATATTGTCCAGCGTGCCGTACTGCTGGAGCAGCTTGACGGCGGTTTTGTCGCCCACGCCGGGGATGCCGGGGATATTGTCGCTGCTGTCTCCGGCAAGGCCCTTCCAGTCCGTGACCTGCTCGGGGGAGAAGCCGTATTCCTCATGCACCGATGCGGGGGTGAAGCGGATGGTTTCGCTGATGCCCTTGCGGGTGAACATCATTTCCACGCCATGCCCCACCAGTTGCAGCGCGTCCCGGTCACCGGTGAGCAGCAGGGGGGTCACGCCAGCCGCCGCGCCTTTGAGGGACAGCGTACCCAGAAGGTCATCGGCCTCCCAGCCTTGCAGGGCGTACCAGCGGATGCCCAGGGCGGTCAGCAGCTCCCGGATGGTTTGCAGCTGCTGGCGCAGCTCGGGGGGCGTGGCCATGCGGCCGGCCTTGTAATCGGCATAGACGGTATGGCGGAAGGTGGGGCCATGCTCGTCAAAGCACACGGCCAGATAGCGCACATTTTCCTCGCGGATGACCTTGAGCAGCATGTTCAGGAAGCCGTGCAGGGCGTTGGTATAGACACCGTCGCCGTTGTCCATCACGGGCAGAGCGTGGAAGGCGCGGTGCATCAGGCTGTTGCCGTCCACAATGAGGAAGATATCATTCATGGCGGGGTCTCCTTTACGGGGGGATGATGGTAGTATAGCACATTTGCGGCGCAGGAAGAAAGGTATCGCGGGATTTTTCCTGCGCCAGGGAGCGGAAAGGGGATAAGGAGCGCATATGCTTTCCGGGGGAGGTGAAGCGTATGCGCCTGATGCTGGCCGCGCTGCTGGTGCTGATGCTTCTGTATCCGCAGGTGGTCATGGCAGCTGCCGGGGATGCCTGCGCGCTGTTTGTGCGCAGTGTGCTGCCGGGGCTGATGCCCTACATGGCCGTATCGCTGATGCTGGTCAGCCGTGCGGGGAAGATGAGCCCGTGGCGGCTGACGGTGCTGGGCTGGGGCGGCGGATCGCCCACGGGGGGACGGCTGCTGGCCCTGTGTCCGGGGCTGACAGCGCGGGAGCAGGTGCGTCTGGCGGTGCGCTGTGCCACCATGAGTCCCATGTTCCTGCTGGGGACGGTGGGCGGCTGGCTGGATTCGCCAATAGCCGGTGTGTGTGTCCTGGCGGGCGTGCTGGGCGGCGGCGTCATCGCCGGAGCCATGGCCGGATGGCTGCCCCGTCCGTCCACGGAGTCACCATCCGCCGTGCCGCCGAAGCCGCTGACCCTTGGCCAGGCCGTGGAGCAAACCGCCCGCACCATGCTGATGATTTGCGGCACGATGGCCCTGATGCGCGTCCTTGCCGCCTTAGCCTGTGCGTTCACCGCATCCCGCGCCCCCTGGCTCACGCTTCCCCTGACCACCCTGCTGGAAGTCACCACCGGCACCGCGCAAATCGCCGCCCTGCCCCTACCCTTGTCCTATCGCGCCGCCCTCATTGCCGGTGCCACCGGCTTTGGCGGCCTTGCCATCCTGCTCCAAAACCGTTCCGTCTCCCCCACTCCCCTCCTCTCCTTCCCCGAGCAGTGCCTATGGCAGCTGATGCACGGCACCGCCTCTTTCCTCCTGACCCTGGGCCTGATGCTGATGGGGGCGTGAGGCAGGGGCTCTGCCCCTGCACCCCGCCAGAGGGGCATTGCCCCTCTGGACTCCC
>JBJEUL010000157.1:0-18092 GCA_051883835.1 Aristaeellaceae bacterium | reverse complement strand
GCTGGATCAGGAGGAAAGCAATGGCCTTTGAGGGCTTGAGTGAAAAGCTGCAGGGTGCCCTGCGGAAAATGACCGGCAAGGGCAAGCTGACCGAGCAGACCGTCAAGGAAGGCATGCGCGAGGTGCGCATGGCCCTGCTGGAGGCTGACGTCAACTACGCTGTGGCCAAGGACTTCATCAAGAAGGTGACGGAGAAGTGCGTGGGGCAGGAGGTGCTCTCCTCCCTGACCCCCGGACAGCAGGTCATCAAAATCGTCAGCGAGGAAATGACCCAGCTCATGGGCGGCTCCAACGCCCGGCTGACCTGGTCGTCCAGCCTGCCCACCATCTACATGCTCTGCGGCCTGCAGGGCGCGGGCAAAACCACCATGGCTGCCAAGCTGGCCGGGTATCTGACCAAGCAGGGCAAGAAGCCCATGCTGGCAGCCTGCGACATCTACCGCCCCGCTGCCATCAAGCAGCTGCAGGTGGTGGGCGAGCAGGTGAAGGTTCCCGTGTTCGAGAAGGGCACGCAGGATCCCGTCAAGACCGCCCGGGAAGCGGTGGAGTACGCCCGGTACTATGGCCGGGACGTGCTGATTATCGACACCGCTGGCCGATTGCACATTGACACCGCCCTCATGGACGAGCTGGATCGCATCAAGGCCGCTGTGAAGCCCCAGGAAATTCTCCTGGTGGTGGATGCCATGACCGGTCAGGATGCCGTGAATGTGGCCAAGACCTTCAACGAGAAACTCAATGTGGACGGCGTGATTCTCACCAAGCTGGACGGCGATACCCGCGGCGGCGCGGCCCTGTCCGTGCGCGCGGTGACAGGCAAGCCCATCAAGTTCAGCGGCATCGGTGAGAAGCTCAGCGACATCGAGCCCTTCCATCCTGACCGCATGACCAGCCGCATTCTGGGCATGGGCGACGTGCTGACCTTGATTGACAAGGCCAGTGAAGCCTTCGACGAGCATGATGTGGATAAGCTGGCCCGCAAGGCCCGCACCGCCGATTTGACCCTGGAGGACTTCCTGGAGCAGATGCAGTCCATGAAGAAAATCGGCCTGAAGTCCATGATTCAGATGCTCCCCGGCATGTCCGGCAAGGACATTGACGTGGATGAGAACGCCATGAAGAAGCCCGAGGCCATCATCCGCTCCATGACCCCCAAGGAACGCCGCAATCCCGGCATCCTCAACGCCAGCCGCCGCAAGCGCATTGCCGCAGGCTCCGGCACCACGGTGCAGGATGTCAACCAGCTCATCCGCCAGTTTGAGCAGAGCAAGCAGCTCATGAAGCAGATGACGTCCCAGATGAAGGGCGGCAAGGGAGCCCGCATGCGCAAGATGCTCGGCGGCATGAAGTAACCCCTTTCCCTGCGTGGTATCATATAACATGATTATATGATTTCCATATAGATTACTACATTTTGAGGAGGAAATTCCAATGTCTGTCAAGATTCGTCTGAAGAGAATGGGTATGAAGAAGAAGCCTTTCTATCGCGTTGTGGTCGCTGATGTCCGCAGCCCCCGTGATGGCCGCTTCATCGAGGAGATCGGCTACTACAACCCCATGACCGCTCCTGCGGAAATCAATGTGAACGGCGAGCGCGCCAAGTACTGGCTCGGTGCCGGTGCCCAGCCCACCGATACCGTGCGTACCCTGCTGAAGAAGACTGGCGTCATCGAGGAGAAGTAATCCCGGGAGACGGGGAGGTCAACGGCGTATCGGCCCTGCGCCGGTGCGCAGAAAGGAAGTCTCCATGCAAGAATTACTCACCTTTGTGGCGCAGTCTCTGGTCGATCACCCCGATCAGGTGACGGTGACCCAAACCGAAGGCCCTGAAGCCATCATTCTGGAGCTGAATGTGGCCGAGGAGGACATGGGCAAGGTCATCGGCAAGCAGGGCCGCATCGCCAAGGCCATCCGCACGGTGGTCAAGGCCGCCACGGCCAAGAACAGCAAGCCTGTGTTCGTGGAGATCCAGTAAGCGCAACCCCGCGGGAACAGCCTATGTTCCCGCTTTTTTTATCAAGGAGACAATGATGACCCAATATCTGATGATCGGCGAGGTGCTTCGTCCGCAGGGCGTGAAGGGCGAAGCCAAGGTTCGCCCCTATGCCGCCAACCATGATGATTTCCGCCACTGGAAAACCCTCTACCTGAAGGAGGGGGAGCAGTACGTCCCGTTGAAAAGCCGGTGCGTGCGCGTCCATGACGGATTCGCGTATCTGCTGCTGGGGGACTGCGCCACCCCCGAGGACGTGGAGAAGCTGCGGGGCAGGCAACTGTACATTGACCGCGCCCATGCCAATCCGCTGGAGGCGGACGAGGTGTATATCAGCGACCTGATTGGCTGCGAGGCCGTGGACGAGAACGGCGCGGTCATCGGCACACTGACGGACGTGCTCCAGCATGGCCCGGTGGATGTGTATGTGTTCCGCACGCCCCGGGGAGGCATGATGGCTCCTGCACTCAAGGCAGCCTTCCCGGCGGTGGATGTGACAGCTCGGCGCATCACGGTGGATGCCGACCACCTGGCGGAGGTTGCCGTCTATGATGACAGGGACAACGGGTGAGCAGGCATGAAAATCACCATCCTGACCATTTTCCCGGAGATGTTCGACAGCGTGCTGAACAGCAGCATTCTGGGCCGCGCCCGGGAGCAGGGGCTGCTGGACGTGCGGTGCGTGGACATCCGCCCCTTTTCCGAGCGCAAGCACAAGAACACCGATGATTATCCCTTCGGCGGCGGTGCGGGCATGGTGATGCTGGCTCAGCCCATCATGGATGCCATGGCCCATGTGACTGGGGAAGGCTTCCACGGACGACGCATCTACATGGGCCCCCGGGGCACAACCCTGACCACCGCCAAGGCCCGGGAGCTTGCCCGGGAGGACGAGCTGGTGCTGCTCTGCGGCCACTATGAGGGTGTGGACCAGCGTGCGCTGGATGCCTGCATTGATGAGGAAATCAGCATCGGGGACTATATCCTCACCGGGGGCGAGCTGGCTGCCATGGTGCTGACGGACTGCGTGGCACGGTTCATACCCGGGGTGCTGGGCAGTGCGGAAAGCCCGGAGGAGGAGTCCTTCTCCGACGGCCTGCTGGAATATCCGCAGTACACCCGCCCCCGTGCGCTGCACGGCATGGAGGTGCCGGAGGTGCTGCTTTCGGGCGACCATGCGAAAATTCGTGCCTGGCGGCGGCAGGAATCCCTCCGGGCCACGAAGCGATTCCGCCCCGACCTGCTGGACAAGGCCGACCTGACCGACAAGGAACGGCGGCTGCTGGAGGACATGTGACATGTTTCTGCGCAAGCTGACGGTGATGGTGGTGCCGCTGCTGCTGGGATGGCTGCTGTGTGTGCTGTTCCCGCTGGTGAGCGGACTGGGCTTCTGGAGCAATGTGCTCAAAGGCGTGCTGCTGGGGGCGGTGCTGGCCATGCTGCTGCCCCTGAGCGGTGCAGGGCGGAAAAAGGAGCGTTTCGCGGGACTGCTGTGGGTGCCTGCGCTGCTGATGGCGGGGGCAGTGGTCTATCAATACCTCTACAGCATGGGTGCGGTATCCGTGCCTGCGCTGAATATCCTTGCCACCGCTGATGGTCAGGTGGTACTGGTGGAAAGCACCATGGTAGGCTACATGACCCTGCAAAGCCTGCGCACCCGCCAGTAACCCACATTCTCCAAGGGAACGCGCCAGCGGAAAGGGGTCAAGGGGCGATGCCCCTTGTGGGGTGCAGGGGTGAAGCCCCTGCGCAGGTCTGGGCGGCAGCCCAGCGCAACACCATCAAATCACACAAAAGGAAAAGAGAAAACGCGAGTTTCCAAGCAGACGACGAAGTTTGTCCGCGTTGGAAACGGCATGTTCCTTGGACTGCATGAGGAACGGCCTCATCCGACCTCGCCGCGTTATGGATGGGGCATACGTTTCTTCCAAACCAGATGCACAAAAAAACCGTCCGCTTCACTCCATGACGGGGAGCAGCGGACGGTTTTGGCTTATAAGGCTTTCAGCATGGCCACCATCTCAGCGAAGGTGCCACGCTCCCCCTGCCAGGGGTGCTCCTTGCTGGGCAGCAGACAGTCTGTCACCAGATAGCAGCGCATGCCCAGCGAGGACGCGGCGTACATGTCCTCGGTTTCGTCATTGCCAATCATCAGGCAGTCGGCAGGGGATACGTTCAGGCGGCGGCACACATCGGTGTAATAAGCAGGATTGGGCTTGCAGTACACATCGGAGCCGTAGTGCGTCACCAGGTCGAAATCCTCCGGCTTCAGGCCGACCCAGCTCAGCCGCGTCATCTGTCCGGCCATGGGAAAGAGCGGATTGGTCGCCAATGCCACCTTGTCCGCATGCAGCCGCGCCTGATGCACGGCTTCCACCGCCAGCGGATTCGCACCCGTGGCAGCACGCGCTGCATGGAAGCCCTCACTGTAGAAGCGGTCACACACCGGCTCAATCATCGCCCGCGCCATGCCCGTCTGCGCGGTGAACACGTCCCAGAACACATCCTGATTCAGCCGCGTGCCATCGTTGACAACCATGGCCTTCGTTCCGGCCCAGATGGCAGCCACCATCGCGTCCGGCTTCACCCCCAGCGGCGCAACGGCACCGCACAGGGCGCGGAAATAGGCTTTCGTAAATGCCTCGGTATCCATGGGCAGGAGTGTTCCATCCAGGTCAAAAAGAACTGCCTTCATGCCAGTACCTCCCGGGGCACATGAGGCGTTGCGCTCAGCCCCACACCCAGACCGCCAGGGCCGATGTGGCAGCTTACCGCCAGCGACAGCGGGTCGCACTGCACCGGCATGCCCGGGAAGGCCGCTTCCACCTCGGATACCCAGCGGGCAGTTTCCTCCTCACTGGCGGAGGTGGCAATCAGCAGATGCACCTCGCCCCGGGCATGGGCTTCCTTGAAGCGGATGGCCAAATCGCTGCGGATGGCCTCCAACATCGCGGCCTTGGCCTTGGCAGCACCACGGCATTTCTTGAAGCTGTCCAGCTTGCCGGTGGTCATTTTCAGCACGGGCTTGATGTGCAGCAGCGTGCCAACGGCAGCGGCCGTCGGGGTCACACGCCCGCCGCGCTTGAGATATTCAAGGGTCTCCAGCGCGACATAAACCACAAACTCGTTCCGCCCGGCTTCCAGCGCGGCGTGAATCTGTTTGGCGGTATAGCCCTGCTGCATCAGCTCGATGGCATCCAGCACGGAGCGGTGCTGGGGTGTGGCGACACGGCCGTTGTCCACCACAAAGACCTTCCCGGCATAAGGCTCTTCCTGGGCAAGCATCTTCGCAGTCTGACAGGAGCCGCTCAGGCCGCTGCTGATGGGAATGTAGATGACCTGCTCATAATCCTGCAAGGCAGCATCCCAAAAGGCCGTGACATCCGCAGGCGCAGGCTGGGAGGTGGCAACCTCCACGCCCTCCCGCAATCGGGCAAAGAAAGTATCCCGGCTGAGGGTCACGTTTTCCAGAAGCGTCTGCCCTTCCACGGTAAAGGGCATGGGCAGAACCCGTACCCCCAAAAGTTCGGCGGTGCCCGGGGAAATGCTGCTGTGGCTGTCGGTCAGAATGCCAATGGGCTGTTTCATGCTTCTACCTCGATGATACGCTCTCACACGATGATTCCTTGTTATTTTAGCATTTCGGTGGGCGCAATGCAAGGCTCAGAGCGTTGATGTTCGGTTGAAGCTTTGTTCGCCATCAAGGGGAACATCTTGTCAGATGTAGCTTTCATCCTGACCGAACAGCGGCACAAAGGCCGAGGAGGCTGCCGCCTTTTCCTGCACAAAGCCGGGCAGGCCAAGGGCCAGCATGTGCTCCCGGACGCGGCGGTACTCCCGGGGCGTGATGGGCCTGTCCAGGCCCTTGATGCTCACATTGTTGCAGGGGATGTACTGACGCATCAGGCTCACGGGCACCCCGGCGGGGAGCTGGTCGTGAATCCAGTCCAGCAGGGCAATGGATTCACTGGTCAGCCCGGGGAGAATCAGATGGCGGATGAGCGTGCCGCGGGTCATGATGCCGTCCGCGCTGTACTGGGGCAGACCGGTCTGGCGCACCATCTCGGTGATGGCCGCGCTGGCAACCTCGAAGTAATCGCCAGCCTTGGCGCACAGGCGGCCCATGGCCTCGCTGCGGTGCTTGAGGTCAGGCAGATAGACATCCATGACCCCCTCCAGCAGGCGAAGCGTCTCCACCGTTTCATAGCCGGAGGAATTCCACACCAGCGGCAGGGGCGGGCGGTAGAGGGACAGCGCGTCCAGAATGGCAGGCACATAGGGCGTAGCGGTGATGAAGCTGATGCTCTGCATGCCCATGTCCGTCAGGCGGCGCAGGCTGTCTGCCAATTGCGGCACCGTCATGGGGCGGCCCAGGTTGCGGTGGCTGATGTCGGCGTTCTGGCAATACGCGCAGCGCAGCGTGCAGCCGCTGAAGAACACCGCACCTGTGCCCCGCTGACCGCTGATGGGCGGCTCCTCCCACAGGTGGGGCGCGACCCGGGCAATCAGCATGCCCTCGGGCAAGCCGCAGAAGCCACGGCCACTTTCACCATCGCGCAGGGCATGGCACTGACGGGGACAAAGGGTGCAGGTCATCATGAAACATCGCTCCTTGCCAAAAAGGGATGTATCGCAGGGCTATTGTAGCATACCCCGATGGCTACAGCAAGGCAGAAATGTTCCGCAAATGCAGGAAAACCCTTGTATTTCCGGGCAGGATGTGGTATACTCATCTCGTGTGGATGGTTGATGCGCATGCTGCACGCGCCGCTGCACAGCGCAAATGCGCATTGACATGAATGAAAGAAGGGTTTAACGTTAGGAGAGTGGACATGGCCTCGATGCGGAGGCTGAATGCGGGTCGGCAGTGCTTGGCCGTTGTTCCCGTGTTCCGCGCTGCAAAGGGGTTGATGTTGGCCACTCTTTTCTGTTGCCTTGATGGGAAAAATCACCAAATTGTAAGAGGAAAGGGGTGAGCTGTCCATGCCCAAAGCGGAATTGACGGCTGTGGTCACGCCCAGGTGTCAGGCACTGGCCGACAGGATGAATCTGGAGCTGGTGGACGTAAGCCTGGACAAGGAGGGTGCAGGCAAGTACCTGCGCATCTATATTGACAAGCCCGAGGGCATCTCGCTGGACGACTGCGAGGCATACCACCGGGCCATCCAGCCGCAGCTGGAGCAGTATGATTACGACTTCCTGGAGGTGTCCTCGCCGGGCGTGGACAGGCCCCTGAAGAAGGATCGCGACTTTGACCGTGCCATCGGCAGCGAGGTGGAGGTTCACCTGTTCCGGCAGGTGGATGGCTCCAAGACCATGCAGGGCATTCTGGCCGATTACAGCAAGGATGAAATCGTGCTGGACTGCGCGGGCGTGGAAAAGCGCGTGCTGCGCCGTGCCTGCGCACTCATCAAGCCTGTGGTGGACATGGAGGGCGTGGAAAGCGTCGATCTGTCGGAAGACTAAGCCCCGCTTCCCCAGGGTATGGGGACGCGCAGGGCGAGCATAGACTATCTCTGGGAAGGAAGAAAGAAAGAACATGGCAAAATCGGAAGTTATGGAAGCCATCAAGCTCCTGGCCAAGGAGAAGGACATCAGCGAGGAAATGCTCATCTCCACCATCGAGGAGGCCATCAAGGCAGCTTATCGCAAGAACCTGCCCAAGGGCGTGCCGGTACCCAACAACCTGTCCGTGGTTCTCAGCCGCACCGATGGCGTGGCGCATGTGTATGCCCGCAAGCTGATTGTCCCCGAGGTGGAGGAGCCGGGCAACCAGATTACCCTGCAGGATGCGCAGGCCATCCGCGCCACGTATCAGATGGGGGATATCGCGGAGGTGGATGTGACGCCCCGGGGCTTCCTGCGCGTGGCAGCGCAGACGGCCAAGCAGGTGATCATGCAGCGTATCCGCGAGGCAGAACGGGGCAAGATTTATGATGAGTACATCGAGAAGGAGAGCGAAATCCTCACGGCCATCGTGCAGAGGGTGGAGCCCAAGGCGGTGTATGTGGAGCTGGGCCGCACCGAGGGCGTGCTGGATACCAGTGAGATGATTCCCGGCGAGGTGCTCCATGACGATGACCACGTCAAGGTCTACGTCCTGGAGGTGCATCGCTCCGGGCCTGTCAGTCCCCGTGGGCCGCAGGTGCGCGTCAGCCGCATCCATCCCAATCTGGTCAAGCGTCTCTTTGAGATGGAGGTGCCGGAGATTGCCGCCGGTACCGTGACCATCAAGTCCATTGCCCGCGAGGCCGGCAGCCGCACCAAGATGGCTGTGCATTCCTCCGATATGATGATTGACCCTGTGGGCGCGTGCGTGGGCCAGCATGGTAGCCGCGTTGACCGCGTGGTGAAGGAGCTCAAGGGCGAGAAGATTGACATCATCAAGTGGAGCAGCGACCCGGCGGAATTCGTGGCCAACGCGCTGAATCCCGCTCATGTGCTCAGCGTCTTTGTGGCGGAGAACGAGAAGGCCTGCCGCGTGGTGGTGCCGGACAACCAGCTGTCCCTGGCCATCGGCAAGGAGGGGCAAAACGCCCGCCTGGCTGCCAAGCTCACCGGCTGGAAGATTGACATCAAGTCCCAGTCCCAGGCGGCAGAGATGACCGACATGGTGGACGAGGCTGCCGCGCCCGCCGGGCGTGACCTGGGGCTGTTCCCGGCAGACATGCCCGCCGACGAGGACGATACCCTGTAAACAGGGCAGCGGAGATTCGGGAGGAAGCAGAGCGGAATGAAACCGAAGAAAATCCCCATGCGCATGTGCGTAGGCTGCCGGGAGATGAAGCCCAAGAAGGAGCTGATCCGTGTGGTGCGCTCCCCGGAGGGTGTGGTCTCCATGGACCCTGTAGGCAAGAAGCCGGGCCGGGGCGCGTATGTGTGCCGCAGCGAAGCGTGCCTGAAGCGGGCCATCAAGCAGAAGCAGCTGGAGCGGGTGCTGGAAACGGCCCTGACCCCGGAGGTGGCTGACGCGCTGGCGCAGGCTCTGGCAGAGCTGCCGCCCCAGACGGAGGCGACGTAAGCGGTGGATGAGAACAGGCTCCGGGGCCTGATGGGCCTGTGCGTGCGGGCCAGACAGGCGGTGTTCGGGGAGGACGGCTGCCTCAAGGCCGTGCGGCAGGGGAGCTGCGGCGTGCTGCTGCTGGACAGCGGCGCATCCCGCGCCACCCGGGACAAGTATCACAGTGCCTGCGCCCATGCGGGCGTTGCGCTGGGCGAGCTGCCCGAAGGGCTGCTGTGGGAGGCCACAGGCCGTCCGGGTGTCGCCATGGCCGTCAGTCCGGGCGGTCTGGCGGAGCAAATCAAGCGTATCCTTCCGGCCAATGAGCCGGGTCAACCAATGAAATCGGCAAATAAATGCGGGGGTGCAAGCGTCGAATGACGAAAGTGAAACTGAAGGATGCCACCAAGGAACTGGCCCAGGACGCCGCGAAGGTGCTGGGCGACGCCACCCGGGTGCGCAAGAGCGCCGACGCGCTGGTCAGGAGCCTGCGCGAGGTGCGTGACGGCTTTGTCCGCAAGCAGGAGGAGCAGGCTGCCAAGCTCCGCCGCGAGGAGCAGCAGAAGGTCATCAGCTCCCACTCGAAGGCATTCACCATGCTGGATGAGGAGGAAAAGGCGCAAATTGCTGCGGCACAGGCTGCTGATGCCCAGCGCAAGGCCCGTGCAGAGGAGTCTGCCGCCGTGCAGAAGCCTGCCGAAAAGCAGGCACCCAAGGCTGAAGCCGCGCCTGCCGTGAAGGCTGAAGCGAAGCCTGCCGAGAAGCCGGCTCCCAAGGCCGAGCCCGTGCCTGCTGTCAAGGCCGAGCAGCCCAAGCCCGTGCAGCCCAAGGCCGAGCCTGCGCCCGCCGCCAAGGCGGAGCAGCCCAAGCCCGTGCAGCCCAAGGCCGAGCCTGCGCCCGCCGCCAAGGCCGAGCAGCCCAAGCCCGAGCAGTCCAAGGCCGAGCCTGCGCCTGCCGCCAAGGCCGAGTCCAAGCCTGCCGATGCTAAGGCTGAACAGAGCGCGAAGCCTGCCGAGAAGAAGCCCGCCATCGGTCAGATTATCAGCCGTCCCGGCCAGCAGATGCCGCCGCCCAAGCCCGTGGGTCTTGCGCCCAACGTGATTCGTCCGCCGCGGCCTGCGCAGCCTGTCCAGCAGGGCCAGGCCGGTCAGCCCGGTGCCCGGCCCGCTGGCCCCTATGGCCGTCCTGCCAATCCGCAGGGCCCTTATGGCCGTCCCGCGAACCCGCAGGGCCCCTATGGCCGCCCCGCCAATCCGCAGGGCCCCTATGGCCGTCCCGCGAACCCGCAGGGCCCCTATGGCCGCCCCGCCAATCCGCAGGGCCCCTATGGCCGTCCTGCCAATGCGCAGGGTCAGGGCTTTGCCCGTCCTGCCAATGCACAGGGTCAGGGAGCAGGTCAGGCAGCGCGCTCGCAGGGTGGCTTCGCGCCCCGTCCTCAGGGCGGTGCAGGCTTTGGCCAGCGTCCAGCTGGCGGTGCACCCCGTCCTGCTGGCGGCAGCCGTCCCATGTCCCGCAGCAAGGGGCCGGAACTGGTGCCTACGGTGGAGAAGGAGCGCGTCTCCAATTACGACCCCAACAAGAAGAACTACGTCCGTCAGCATGACCCGGAGCGCGTCACCCGCAACCGCAAGCAGATGGCCCGCAGCAACTTCAACGGCTATGATGACGATGTGATTCGCGGCGGCAAGCGCAGCCGCGTGAAGAAGCCCTCTGCGCAGCAGATGATGGCCCCCATCAAGATTGAAACCGCCTACATGGCAGGCGATACCATTGTCGTGCGCGACCTGTGCGAGAAGATCGGCAAGCCCTCGGGCGAAATCATCAAGAAGCTGTTCATGCTGGGCAACATGGCCACCATCAACAGCGAAATCGACTTCGATACTGCCCAGCTGGTCTGCTCCGACTTCGAAATTACGCTGGAGCGCAAGCAGGAGCAGACCGCCGAGGATGCGCTGGTGGCGGAAAACTTCGAGGATACCGAGGAGAATCTGGAGTTCCGTCCGCCGGTGGTGACCATCATGGGTCACGTCGACCACGGCAAGACCAGCCTGCTGGACTACATCCGCAACAGCCATGTGACCAAGGGCGAGGCTGGCGGCATCACCCAGCACATCGGTGCGTATACCGTGGATGTGGATGACCGCCGCATCACCTTCCTGGATACCCCCGGCCATGAGGCCTTCACTGCCATGCGTGCCCGTGGTACGCAGGCGACGGACATTGCCGTGCTGGTGGTGGCTGCGGACGACTCCGTCATGCCGCAGACTGTGGAATCCATCAACCATGCCAAGGCCGCCGAGGTGCCGATTATTGTGGCCATCAACAAGATGGATAAGCCCGAGGCCAACCCCGAGCGCGTCAAGCAGGATTTGACCAACTATGGTATCGTGTGCGAGGAGTGGGGCGGCGAGACCATCATGGTGCCCGTGTCCGCCATGACCGGCGAGGGCGTGGACGAGCTGCTGGAGATGATTCTGCTCCAGGCCGACATGCTCCAGCTGCGCGCCAATCCCAACCGTCTGGGCCGCGGCGTCATCGTCGAGGCCAAGCTGGACAAGGCCCGCGGCCCGCTGGCTACGGTGCTGCTGCAAAACGGTACCCTCCATGTGGGCGACAACATCATCGCCGGTATGGCCTCCGGCCGCGTCCGTGCGTTGATTAACGACCGGGGCGAGAAGGTCAAGGAGGCCGGGCCCTCCATGCCTGTGGAAATCATGGGCTTTGATGAAGTGCCCTCCGCCGGTGACGAGATGATTGCCGTGGGCGATGACCATCTGTCCCGTCAGGTGGCTGAGGAGCGCAAGGCCAAGCTGAAGGCCAGCCGCGAGGCCACCATGGCCAAGGTGAGCATGGAGAACCTGTTCTCCACCCTGGAGGCCGGCAAGCAGATGACCCTGAACCTGATCATCAAGGCCGACGTGCAGGGCTCCGTGGAGGCCG
The DNA here is from genome assembly GCA_051883835.1 of Aristaeellaceae bacterium. Taxonomy (GTDB): domain Bacteria; phylum Bacillota; class Clostridia; order Christensenellales; family Aristaeellaceae; genus UBA11524. Next base: position 6,159 of record JBJEUL010000157.1, on the reverse strand, counting down.
TCAAGCAGGCCATGGAGAAGCTCTCCAGCGACGAGGTGAAGGTGCGCGTGCTGCATTCCGCCGCCGGCGCCATCACCAAGGACGACGTGAACCTGGCCAGCGCCTTCAACGCCATCATCATCGGCTTCAACATCCGCCCCGACGCTTCCGCCAGGGAGGCCGCCGAGAAGGAGAAGGTGGATGTCCGCCTGTACACGGTCATCTACAAGGCCATCGAGGACATGGAGCTGGCCATGAAGGGCATGCTGGAGCCGGAGTACCGCGAGGTGCTGCTGGGCCATGCCGAGGTGCGCAGCGTGTTCAAGATCACCGGCGCGGGCGTGATTGCCGGCTGCTATGTGCAGGACGGCAAGGTGCAGCGCAACGCGCAGGTGCGCCTGCTGCGTGACAACGTGGTCTGCTTCGAGGGCAAGCTGTCCAGCCTGAAGCACTACAAGGAGGACGTCAAGGAAATGGCGGCCGGCTTTGAGTGCGGTATGTCCCTGGAGGGCCACAACGATATCAAGGAAGGCGACATTGTCGAGTGCTATGTGATGGAGGAGATTCCGCGCTAAAAGCCGCGGCTCCCCATGACAAGGGGAGGCTGGGCCTGCATATGCCCACGCCTCCCTTCTTTCATTCAGCGTGCTATTGATTCAGGAAAGGAACAGCTATGAGCTATCAGAGAATCGACCGAATCTCCGAGGAGGTTCGCCGCGAGGTGGACCGCATCATCCGTGAGGAGCTGAACGACCCGCGCATCAGCGGTACCTTCTCCGTTACCCGGGCGGATGTCACCCGCGATTTGCGCTATGCGAAAATCTACGTCAGCGTCCTGGAGGACGAGAAGCGCGAGGGGCTGCTCAAGGCCCTCAAGAGTGCGGCTGGCTATATCCGCCATGCGCTGAGCAAGAGCATGATTATCCGCAGCGCGCCGGAGATGACCTTCGTCAGTGACCAGAACATTGCCTATGGCGTCCACATCGCGCAGGTGCTGGCGCAGGCACAGAAGAATGAGGGCGAGCAGCATGACGACGCTGAGCAGAAGGACTGAGGAGCTGGCAGCCCTGATTCGCGCCAGCCAGCGCATTGCCCTGTGCGGCCATGTGAACCCGGACGGCGATACCATCGGCAGCATGCTGGCCCTGGCATGGGGTCTGACACGCCTGGGCAAGGAGGCGGAAACCTTCTGCCAGGACAAGGTGCCGGACAATTTGATGATGCTGCCCGGTGCAGAAGCTGTCTGCCGGCCGGAAAGCGCGGCAGGGGAGCGGTATGACCTGTTTATCGCCGTGGATGTGTCGGAGGAAAAGCGGCTGGGCAGCGGCACTGCGCTCATGGGTCAGGCGGCGCATACCGCGCAGGTGGATCACCATGGCACGAATCCCAGCTACGCTCAGGTGAACAGCGTGGATGCCGATGCCCCCGCAACCGGGCTGCTGGTCAGGGAACTGCTGGCCGCGCTGGGCGTGAGCATCGACCGGGACACGGCCATGTGCCTGTATGCGTCCATCAGCACGGATACGGGGAACTTCGCCTTTGCCTCCACCAGTGCGGAAGCGTTCCGTGTCATGGCGGAGCTGGTGGAAGCGGGTCTGCCCCTGAGCGAAATGAACCGGCGGCTATTCCGCCAGCGGGCCAGGGCGCAGGTGCTGCTGCTGAACCGTGCGCTGAACAGCCTGAGTTTCCATGAGGAAGGCCAAATCACCCTGATGACCCTGACCCGGCAGGATTTCGAGGCATGCGGCGCACTGCCGGAGCATGCGGACACCATCGTGAACTTTGGTCTGGACATGGAGGGTGTACGGATGGCCGCCCTGCTGCGGGAAACCCCCGAGGGGAAGGTAAAGGCTTCCCTGCGTGCCGTGGAACCGGCGCGGGTGGATGGTGCAGCAGCGGTGTTCGGCGGCGGCGGACATGCGCAGGCTTCCGGCTGTACCCTGGAGGGGCCTATCGACATGGCGGCAGAAAGGGTGCTGACGGCGTTGCAAAACGCCCTGCACGGTGACAAGGCATGAATGGATTCTTGAATATCCTCAAGCCCCCGGGCATGACCTCCGCTGCCGTGGTGGCGGTGGTGCGCCGCATGACGGGGGAGAAGCGCGTGGGCCATGCCGGTACGCTGGACCCGGAAGCGGCGGGCGTGCTGCCCATCATGGTGGGCAAGGCTGCGCGGCTGTTCGACTATCTGGTGGACAAGGAAAAGGAATATGTGGCGGAAGCCGCCTTCGGCGCGGCAACGGATACGCAGGATGCCACGGGGCAGGTGATTGTCCGGGGGGACCGCTACCCCGATGAAGCGCAATTGACCGAAGCAGCCCGGAAGCTGACGGGGGATATCTGGCAGCGGCCCAGCATGTACAGTGCCATCAAGCAGGACGGCAAGCCCATGTATGAGCGGGCACGCGCCGGAGAAACGGTGGAGGTACCCCTGCGGCAGGTGCATGTGGCGTCCATTGAGCTGCACGGCATGCGGCCCAATCATGGTCTTTTGATGACCGTGCGCTGCGGCAAGGGGACGTATATCCGCTCCATTTGCAGCGATATGGGCGATTTGGTGGGCTGTCCGGCACACATGCGGTTCCTGCTGCGCAGCCGCAGCGGTGCCTTTACGCTGGAAACCGCCATGACCCTGGAGGAAGCCGCCGAGCTTGCCCAACGGGGCGAGCTGCACAGGCACCTGCTGCCGCTGGACATGCCCTTGCAGCATCTGCCGCGGGTGGATGTCGCGCCCCGCATGGCCAAAAAGGTCATCAACGGCGTGCAGCTGCCCCTGCGCGGCGTCAAGGGTGCGGAAAACCTGACGGAGGGGCAGGCGACCCGGGTGTACCTGAATGGTGCATTCTGGGGCATGGCCAGCCGGGAACAGGATGCCCTCCACTGGCGGGCATTGATTGCGCCGGAGGTGACAGCCTGATGCGGATTTTGCGCAACCCCACCTCCACCCGGCCCTGTGTGCTGGTGCTGGGCATGTTTGACGGCGTGCATCGCGGCCACCAACGGCTGCTGATGCAGGGCGTGGAGCTGTCCGAGCAGGAACACCTCCCGCTGAACGTATGCACCTTTGAGCCGCATCCCCTGCGGGTGCTTCGCCCGGAGCAGGCACCGCCCCTGCTGACTACCCTGACGGAGCGGGCAGCCATCATGACCACCTTCGGCGTGGACAACCTGTGCGTGCATACCTTCAACCGGGATATGGCCGCGCAGGATCCGGAGGATTATCTGGCGGAGCTGGTGCGAACCTATCAGCCCCGGCACATCGTGTGCGGGTTCAACTTCACCTTCGGCAAGGGCGGTCAGGGCGATGGCGAGATGCTGGCTGCCTATGGGATGGTGTACGGATATGAAACCCACATCGTCCCGGAGGTCGTGCTGGATGGCGCGACGGTCAGTTCGACCCGGATTCGCGGCCTGCTGGCGCAGGGGGATATCCGCACCGCCAACCGGCTGCTGGGCCATGCCTATACGCTGTCCGGGCGCGTAGCGGACGGCAAGCACATCGGGCGCACCATGGGCTTCCCCACGGCCAATGTGACCATGCCCCGAGGCAAGGCCCTGCCAGCCTTCGGCGTGTACGCCAGCTGGCTGCAAACGGCGGATGCCACCTATCCCGCCGTGATGAACGTCGGCCGTCACCCGACCCTGCCCGAGGGCAGCGTCACCGTGGAAGCCTATGTGCTGGACGCCTGTCTCCAACTGTATGGCAAGAAGGTACGCCTGAGCCTGCTGAATTTTCAGCGTCCCGAACGCCGTTTCGCGACTATTGACGACCTGAGAACGCAGATTGCGCAAGACACCCAAGCCTGCCGCACCTACTTCGCCAGCCTCCGTTAACCCCAAGGAACCGCGCCAGCGTCGAAGGGGTCAAGGGGCTCTGCCCCTTGCGGGGTGCAGGGGCAGAGCCCCTGCGCAGGTCTGGGCAGCAGCCCAGCGCAGCACGTCCGTATAACAAACAGGGAGCGCATCCGTCATGCATGGATGCGCTCCCTTGTTGTCTTCACTTCCTGCGCCTGATGCCCCGGCGAATGAGCTTCACCGTAAAGCCCACCACGGCCACCATCAGGATGAAAGGCAGGGCCGCTGCCAGGAAAACCGCCATGTCGCTGAGGAAACTCAGGAAGGCTTCCGCGCCGGTGGTCAATGCACTCACCAAACGCTGCCCCAGCGACTTCTCATCGTCCGTCAGGTCGGAGGAGGCCGTTTCCTCCCGCAGCGTCACATTCACGGTGGCGTATGTCACCTGACGGTCGGTGCTGTTCAGGCTGGATTGCAGAGCGTCAATCTGGTATTGCGTGTCCGCAATCTGGCTTTCCAGAGCCAACAGGTCGCTCAGGTCAGCCGCATCCGTTACAAGAGCCTGCAAGCGGGTCATGAGGGCCTGCTGCGTCTGAAGCCGGGCCTGCGTGTCGTAGTAGCTCTCGGTCACATCGTTGGCGGATTCCTCCCGGCTGATGATTCGCCCAAGGGAGGCGGTGTCCGTCAAATAGCTGTCCAGCTGCTGGGATGGAATGCGCAGCGTCAGGTAGGCGCGGCGCATGCCGGAGCTGCCCACACTCTCGGAGGAGTAGGACACCCAGCCGCCCATGTCCTCGCACTGCTGGCGCAGGCTGGCCATGCTCTGCTCATAGCCTTGGGTGCCGATGGTCATGCTCACGGTGCGGATGATTTTCTGCTCCTGAACGGCTTCTGCCGCACCGTAGGCGGCACCGACAGCACCGTTGGCGGCGTAGTCGGCACTTTCCTCCACGCCGTAGGCCGCGCTGCGCGTCATCATCACCGTCGCGTTGTCGATGTAGCCGCTGTCATCGTCGTAGGCGGTGTACAGGGTGCTGCTGGCCTTCGGGGCAGCCGAACGGGGCGACAGGGCATCCCGGGTCAGCAGCGTTCCGCCCAGCACGAATACCACGGCCGCAGCGGCGGAGAGCAGGCGCGTCCATGGCCTGCGGGGACGGAGGGATACGGGCTTGTTTTCCATGGCAGCTTCCTCCACACGGGTCGTCCATGCCTGATGGAAGCCCTCCGGTATGGGGGGAACATCCTCCTTCAGGCTGGCCAGGTCATCCTGGAGACCATCGAGGGTACATCGCTGGGCCGCGCAGGCCGGGCAGATGTCCTCATGCTGGCGCAGCTGTGCTTCCTCCGCAGGGGTCAGCACACCCTCCAGGTACTTCTCCAGGAGGAGCGCGTAGTCATGACAGGTCATGGTTTTGTCCTCCTTTCATGCTGTTGGACGCGGTTTTTTCCGGAAGGTTCCCGCATGCGGACAAGAATATCGGCCAGCTTTACCCGGGCGCGGTTCAGGCGGCTCTTGACCGTGCCAACCGGTGTGCCGGTAATCTGCGCAATTTCCTCATACCGGCAATCCTCCAGCGCGGAGAGAATCAGCACGGTGCGCATGTCCTCCGGCAATTGACGGATGGCCTGCGCCACCTCGCCGGTCTCCTCCTGATGGAGCAGGCTTTCCTCGGGTGATGGGGTATCGGCAGGCGGGTCGAAGCCTGCTTCGGTCATCGCAGCCAGCGAAACATTCTCCTGCCCCCGGCGGCGACGAAGAAAATCCAGACAGCAGGACACGCTGACCCGGTACAGCCAGGTCTCCAAGGCACATTCCTGCCGGTATTGCGGCAGGGAACGCCATGCCTTCACCATGGCCTCCTGGGCGCAGTCATTGGCATCCTCCCGGTTGTGGGTGTATCGCCAGCACACCCGCCAGACCAGACCCTCATAAGGGGTGATAAGCTGCTCAAAGGCAGCTGCATCGCCCTTTTGCGCCCGGCGTAGGGTGACTTCATCCATAATGGCACCTCGCTTTCACAGCTTCCTATTGTTCAGACGCGGAACAACTCGGCTTTGTTCCCATCCATCATAGCACAGCGCAAGGAAATTTGCTACCCAGGTCAGCCACAGGACAAAAATGAACAAACCGTGAATTGTCAGCACTCGACGCAGTTGAGTGCTAATTTCCTCTTGCAATTCCAGTTCTGTGGTGCTACAATACTTGCCAGAGCCCGGGAGACGCTATACGCACCGGGCTGAAGCGAGCAAGGAGGCAAACCATCATGGCATTTGATATGGAACAGGGCAGCGTATCCATTGACGCGCAAAACATTATGCCGGTGATTAAACGCTGGCTGTATTCGGATAAGGACATTTTCCTGCGTGAGGTGGTCAGCAACGGCT
>JBJEUL010000156.1:1046-4141 GCA_051883835.1 Aristaeellaceae bacterium | reverse complement strand
CAGCTTTCTGATACCACGCAGCGGCCAGCTCATCGTTCTGCGGGACACCGCGACCTTCTCTGTACATGTAGCCAAGGTTGTCCATGGCATTCGCGCTGCCCAGGTCGGCAGCCTTCTGATACCACGCAGCGGCCAGCTCATCGTTCTGCGGTACGCCGCGGCCTACGCTGTACATGTAGCCAAGGTTGTCCATGGCATTCGCGCTGCCCAGGTCGGCAGCCTTCTGATACCACGCAGCGGCCAGCTCATCGTTCTGCGGGACACCGCGACCATCTCTGTACATGTTGCCAAGATTGCTCATGGCCGTTACGTTGCCCAGGTCGGCAGCCTGCTGATACCACTGCACAGCCAGCTCATCGTTCTGCTCTACGCCGCGACCAGATTCATACATGACACCAAGGTTGCTCATGGCACTCGCGCTGCCAAGGTCGATACCCTTCTGATACCACGCAACGGCCAGCTCATCGTTCTGCTCTACGCCGCGACCAGATTTATACATGAGGCCAAGATTGCTCATGGCATTCGCGTAACCAAGGTCGGCAGCCTTCTGATACCACGCAACGGCCAGTTCATCGTTCTGCGGTACGCCGCGGCCTCTGCTGTACATGATACCAAGATTGTACATGGCCTTCGCATAGCCAAGGTCGGCAGCCTTTTGAAACCACTGAAAGGCCAGCTCATCGTTCTGCTCCACACCATCACCGTTGATGTATTGCAATCCGCGTTGATTCATCTCCTCCACCGTCATGTTGGCATCCTCCGCACAGGTGGCGAAGGGGAATGCCACCAGCAGCACAAGAACCAGCAGCGTGATGAAGATGGAATTGTGATGCTTCATGGGTATGCTCCTTTCGTGTCGGAAAATAATCATTCCGATTCTTCATATATAGGATAATACACCATATTCGCATGCTTGTCACGCAAAATTTATCTGCACGTATTCATAAAGTGGTGAAACGATGATGATGCTTCGCGGCTTATAGCCTTCCCTTTGGGGGACAGTGGCTGGGTACAGCGAGGTCGGATGAGGGCGTTTCTGGTGCAGGCTATGGAACCTGCCGTTTCCTACGCGGACGAACTTCGTCGTCTGCTTGGAAACTCACGCTTTTCTCTTTCCTTTTTGATATGATGAAGGTGTTGCGCTGGGCTGCCGCCCAGACCTGCGCAGGGGTTTCACCCCTGCACCCCACAAGGGGCATCGCCCCTTGACCCCTTCGACGCTGGCGCGATCCCTTGGAGTCGGCTTTACCGCTGGTTCATCGGTACATAGGGGACGTATTCCTTGACGCCAATGTAGGCGGGACGGATGATCTTGCCGGCGTTTTGGATTTCCTCTATGCGGTGCGCACTCCAGCCGGCAATCCGGCTCACCGCGAAAATCGGCGTGAACAGCTCGCAGGGCAAATCCAGCATCCGGTAAATCAGCCCGGAGTAAAAGTCCACATTCGCACTGACACCCTTGTAGATTTTCCGCTTCTCCGCAATAATCTCCGGGGCCAGCCGCGCCACCGTCTCGTACAGGGCGTATTCTTCCTCCCGGCCCTTCTCCACGGACAGGTCGCGGGCGCACTTCATCAGGATGTCCGCACGGGGGTCGGACAGGGAATACACCGCGTGGCCCATGCCGTAAATCAGCCCGGACTGGTCGAAGGCCTGCCGATCCAGCAGCTTGGCCAGATAGTCGCGGATGGCACCCTCGTCCTTGGTGTCCACATGGGCGCGCAGGTCATCGAACATGCGCACCACCTTCACATTCGCGCCGCCGTGGCGGGGGCCCTTGAGGGAACCCAGGGCCGCTGCCACCGTGGAATAGGTATCCGTGCCGGAGGAGGACACCACATGGGTGGTAAAGGACGAGTTGTTGCCGCCGCCATGCTCGGCGTGCAGCACCAGCGCAAGGTCGAGGATTTTCGCCTCCAGCGGGGAGAACTGCCCGTCCTCGCGCAGCAGGTGGAGAATGTTTTCCGCCGTGGAATACTGCTCCTTGGGCAGGTGGATGAACAGGCTCTTGCCCAGATGATAGTGCTGGAAGCTCTGATAGCTGTACACGGCCAACAGCGGGAACACGGCGATGAGCAGCAGACTCTGGCGCAGCACATTGGCAATGGAGATATCGTCCGGGTTCTCGTCATAGGCGTAGAGGGCCAGCACGCACCGGGAGAGGATGTTCATCATGTCCTTGCCGGGGGCCTTCAAAATCATATCCCGGACAAAGGATGTGGGCAGGCTGCGGAAATCTGCCAGCTCCTCCTTGAAGCGGGCCAGCTGGGCCTGATTGGGCAGCTGGGAGAACAGCAGCAGATACGCCGTTTCCTCAAAGCCATAGCGGCCATCGCTCATGAAGCCGTTCACCAGATCCCGGACATTCACGCCCCGGTAGTACAGCTCGCCATCACACTGCGTCACGGTGCCGTCCGGGTTCGTCTTGCGGGAAATGACACTGGAAATTTCCGTCAGACCCGTGACCACACCCTTGCCGTCGTTGTCGCGCAGCCCGCGATAGACCTGATGCTCTGCATACATATCCGAGGTAATATGGTTATTATGGCAGGACAGATTGGCCATGCGCGCGATATAATCCGTGATTTCCGAAAAGTTCGTTTTCATGCGGGAACCTCCTTGTGAGCAGCGTAGTTCTTTCATCATAGCATATCCCAGGCGGCTGGTCAACATCCAGATTGTTCACAAATGAACGTTTATCTGTTCTTTCTGCGTATTGGCGGGCAGGCAGTGCTGTTTCCGCGCACGAAAAGAGGCGGCAGCCCCATGGAGGGAAGCTGCCGCCTGTGGGAAACCTGGGGATGCGGGCATCAGGTCATATCATCCCTGCCCGCGTCCGGCTTGCCATGCTCGCTGTCCGTGGACGGATGCTCACTGTAGGTGCCGCCGTTGCGTTGGCTGCGATACTGCCTGCGGCCCGGACGCTGCGCCGCAGAGGACTGGCTGTCGGTGCTCGCCTGCTCAGTGGGGCGGCTGTAGGGACTCGCCTGCTCCGCCGTCTGGCCCGGACGCTGTGCCGCATAGGGCTGACTGCCGGTGTTCGCCTGCTCAGTGGGGCGGCTGTAGGGACTCGCCTGCTCCGCCGTCTGGCCCGG
>JBJEUL010000156.1:0-946 GCA_051883835.1 Aristaeellaceae bacterium | reverse complement strand
ACGCTGTGCTGTGTAGGACTGACTGCCTTCCATGCCCTGCGTCGGTCTTGCCATCGTGGCATGGGTCGGAGAGGTCATGGTCGCCTGTCCGGGTGTCCGCTGGTAGGCGGATGCGCCCTGCTGGGGCTGCTGGCCTGCCTGGGGCTGGCCATTGGGCCGCTGGCCGGACGGCTGACCTGCGGTGTAGGGCTGGCCTGCCTGGGGCTGGCCGCTGGGCCGCTGGCCGGACAGCTGACCGGGACTGTAGGGCTGGCCTGCCTGGGACTGCGGATAGCCTGTCGGCCTCGCCGCACCTGCCTGATTGGTGTAGGTGCCGGTACGGGGCTGATTCGGCTGGGCAGGCCGCTGCTGCTGAGCGTTGGCACGCTGCTGCTGGGCCGCCTGTGCGCGCCGCTGGGCTGCACGCTGGGCTGCCCTGCGCTTGTTCTGGGTATAGAGGACATAGGCGTACACGCCGCCGCCGCCCAGGGCCAGAATGATGATGGTTATGATCCAGCCTACCGCAGCATTGCCGCCCTGATTCTCCGCGGGGTCATTGATGTCGATGGTGGGCAGCAGCTCAAGGGTCGCCGTGGCAGTCGGCAGCTCGCTGGGCTCCTCCGTAGCGAAGGGATTAGGCGTTTCCGTAGCAATGGGGGCCACCGTCGCGAAAGGATCGAACGGCTCATAGCTGACATTCAGGCCGCTGTTGGGATTCGTCCATTCATCGACCTTCTTGTCCTCCTCGGACACCACGCCGCCGTTCACAAGGCTGCCGGTGTTGTCCTGATTGTTGTTGGCCGTAGCATTGTTCAGCACACCCTGGCGGTATTCATCGCTGCTCAGGAAGCTGTTGACCTCGCTGATGGTCATGTGCTTGAAGTAGTCACCCGCGATGTAGCCCTCCTGATTGTCATACTTGACGTGGTACCAGGTGGTGTCGCCCACCTGCTCGGTGCCCAGCACC
>JBJEUL010000155.1:0-18661 GCA_051883835.1 Aristaeellaceae bacterium | reverse complement strand
CGTGAGTTTCCAAGCAGACGACGCAGTTCGTCCGCGTTGGAAACGGCAGGTTCCGATGTCTGCAAGGGTAACAATTTCACCCCCTCGCTGCAGCACAAAGCACTACACCCTTTGAATCAATCGAAGGCCGTCCGCTCCTGCATCCTAATGCGGGAACAGACGGCCTCTTATTCTATTCTGCATCTTGCATGCAGGTCAACATGTCCACCCGCTCCACTCGCCAGCCTGCCGTGGTCAGGCACACCAAAGCACAGAAGTGTGTTTTCAGCCTTATGCCGCTGCTCACGCTGTCAACCTCCCCCCACACCTGCCATGCGTCACGCCTGCCCCGCCGAATCCGCCACCTGATTACCCTGTGCCGGTACTATCATATCAGCGCAGATTACGTTCTCGGGCTGTCCCAGAACAAGGCATGAAGCGGTTCCCTGACGTGCAAACAAAACTGGTATGCAGCCGCTCCTGTATGCAGGAGGCTCCACACCAGTTTTTCTATTCCGTATAAGCCGTCAACGCGGTTTCTTCGCGCCCATAGCCTTCAACTGCGTATCAAGGTTATCCTGTCAGCGCAGGCTTTGTGGTTTCAGCACGGCCACATGGGGCTGGCAGGACAGGTCCCCCGCCGTCACCCGCAGCAGCACCAGCTCCTCCACCGGCTCGGCATACAGCCCGGTGAAATCCTCTGCCGGTGCAATGGGCCAGCCGGCATTGGCGGCAGTACGGTAGTGCATGGGCAAAATCACCCGCGCCTGCAGCCGGGTCGCTACTTCCTTCGCCGTGACCGCGTCAATGGTGTAGAACCCGCCCACCGGAATCATCAGCACATCCACCGGGGCCAACGCCGCCTGCCACGCCGGTGTGAGCGGACAGCCCAGGTCGCCCAGATGCGCCACCCGCAGCCCTTCCGCTTCGATGAGGAACATCAGCGTCTTGCCGCGCTTGGCCCCCTGCACGTCATCATGGTAGGCTTCCACCGCCGTCACCCGCACATCCGGGGCCAGCGTGTGAACGCCCGGCGCGTCAACGACCTGCGTGTAGCCGCTGATGGTATCCAGCGCGCTGTGGTCATGATGGCCATGGGAAATCAGCACCACATCCGCGTCCGTCCGCGTCACGGGATAGCCGCAGGTTGCGTCATAGGGGTCAGTGACAAGGCGCATGCCGTTGTCCAGCTCCAGCAGGAACTTGGCATGGCCGATGCAGGTGATAATCATGATGCATCCTCCTTTGTCGGGCGGGTCATGGCCCCGCACAGATAGGGTATCATGCCCCCGGGCAGGGGCTCGTGGCGACGCAGGCGGGCCGCGTAATCCCGGTGCCAGGCGGCACACAGCCGCGCTATAGCTTGGTCGCCAGCGTCCCGGGCCTTCACCAGTGCGCGGATATCCTCCGCAGGAGCCGCCCCATCCGCATGGCGCATGAGCAGCGACAGGCAGCAGCCTGCCTCGCCCTCCAGCACGGCAGGCACAGGGCAGCAGGGCGCGTCCACGGGATGGTCAAGGTACAGCCAGCTCTCCCAGCGGCTGACCGTCCAGCCCTGGGCCTGTGCCATGGCGATGAACGCCTGCACTGTGCTCTCCTCCGCCGCCAGCGGCAGGTCGGTGGCCAGCAAAGCATCGGGCGCATCCGGGCGGCGCAGGGCTGGCTTGCGGGCAACAGGCAACGCTGCCAGCATGGCCTGTACCTCCCGGCGCAAAGCCGTCAGCACGGCTTGGCCTTGCCGCCGCGCACATAATCCAGCTCAATGGTGTTCATGGACGCAAAGCTGCCCTGCAAATCCAACTGGTACTTCAGCCGCACCGACCCCCGCTCCGGGGACAGATCGCACTGTACCTGCGTGGCATAAATGGCCATGGCCATATCCCCGTAGGGTGTGCGGTACTTGCTCTCAAAGCGGCAGTCCTTCACAAAGACCATCGTTGCGCCGAAGTCACCCAGCCGGGTCATGCTCACCCGGCCCGGCTGCATATTCAGGATGATATCCTGCGTCATGGCGATGCCTTCCTGCTCGTCCGTCTGCGTTTCCTGATAGCGCAGCATGTACCCCGAGGTTGTCCGGCGCAGCTGGCCCATGGTCATCACACTGATGGTGTCTGCCTCATCGCCTTGCCCGGAGGTTCCGCGCAGCGTCACCACCACATCCGTGATTGCTTCCTTCATCATGGCTTCAACTCCTTTGTATGCCATCCATTATAGCACAGCCTTGCTGAAAACGCCACATGGGCTTGCGGATTTCCGCCCCATGGCGTATGATAGACACAGCAAACAAGCAAAGGAGCGTATCCCCCATGCGCATACAGGCCCGTGCCAAAATCAACTGGACGCTGGACATTACCGGCCAGCGGGAGGACGGCTATCACCTGATGGACATGCTGATGCAGCCCGTCACGCTGCACGACATTGTCACCCTGGAGCCTGCGGAAGCCATCACCCTGACCACCTCCGGCTCTCCGCTCCTGCCCCCGGACGAGCATCATCTGGCCCTGCGCGCCGCCCGTGCGCTGCAGCGGCACACCGGCTGTCCGCTGGGTGCAGCCATTCATGTGGAAAAGCACATTCCCGTGGGTGCGGGCATGGGCGGGGGCAGTGCGGATGCCGCAGCAGTGCTGGCGGGGCTGAATCAGCTGTGGCAGCTGGGATTGAGTCAGGAGGAGCTGGAGCAAATCGGCCTGACCCTGGGTGCGGATGTCCCCTTCTGCCTGCGGGGCGGCCTGACGCGCACCACGGGCATTGGCGAACGGATGGAACCGCTTCCCTGTGCCGGGAGCTGGCCCCTTGTGGTGATGCAGCCCTGCGAGGGCCTGTCCACCGGCGCGGTGTTCCGGGCATGGCATGCGCAGACGGAGGTCGTCCGTCCTGCCACGGCTGATGCTGCCCGTGCGCTGGCGGAGGGTGATTTACCCCTGCTGGCCCGGAGCCTTGGCAATGTGCTTCAGCCTGTCAGCCAGCAGATGCGGCCTGAGATTGCGCAGGCCATCAACGCGCTGCAAGAGCAGGGAGCAGCTGTCGCGCTGATGACCGGCAGTGGTTCGGCGGTATTTGGCGTATTCGCCCGGGCGCAGGACGCGCAGTCCGCCTATGATGCCCTGCGCACCCGTTGGGAACGGGTCTGGCTCTGCGACACCTGCCGGGAGAGCTATACCTTCCCCACATGGATTGAAACGCCCCGGCTCATCATCACCGACTTTTCGCCGGACATGGCCCGCGCCCTGCATCTGTCCTCGCTGGAGGAGGACATGCGCCGTTTTATGCCGGATGAGGTGTTCCCCACGGAGGAAAGCGCAAGGACCGTGATAGCAGAGCTGCTCGCCAGCGGGACAGAGGGCCCCAACGTGCACCCGATTCTGCGCAAGGATGGCACCTTCATCGGGTATGTGGAGCTGCCGCCGCTGGGGCATGGACGGGAAATCGGCTATCACATTGCGCGGGTCTACACGGGGCAGGGCTATGCCACGGAAGCGGTCACGGCCTTTTTGCCGGTGATGATGGCTGCGCTTGGTCTGCATGAGGTGCAGGGCGTGTGCCATGGGGAGAATGTGGCTTCCCGGAAGGTACTGGACAAGTGCGGCTTCCGCAAGGTGTTTGAGGGGGAGGCCCTGTATCATGGCATCATGTGTCAGGTGTACAAGGCGGTGTTCACCCTGTAAGCTGCGGCAGCGTGTTATATGAGCGTTCTCTTGCAGGCTGTGGAACATGCCGTTTCCGGCGCGGACGTACTGCGTCGTCTGCTTGGAAACTCTGGTTTTTCCTTTTCCTTTTTACAATTCATATGTGTTGCGCTGGGCTGCCGCCCAGACCTGCGCAGGGGCCTTGCCCCTGCACCCCACAAGGGGCATCGCCCCTTGACCCCTTTCCGCTGGCGCGTTCCCTTGGAGGGGGACGGGTTTGCTGCACAGCAGAAAGCCCGGCAAACTGACGGCCGGGCTTTGACAGATACTCCCTCAAATGGCGGACGCTTTGTGCCAGATGACAACGCCCTGTCCCACGGCAGGGTCGCCCTTCAGGCCCGGGTTCAGGGCCTGCACGTCCTTGACGGGAACGCGATAGCGGCGGGCGATATCCCACAGCGTTTCCCCCGGCTGGGTGAAGTACAGCACAATGCCGCCGGGAACCTCCTCCGCCGGGGTGCCGGTCACGTCCGTGACCAGCCGCGCCTCCTCGGTACCTGCGCCGGAGGACTGCATGTGCAGGATATACTTCATCTCCACCCGGTCGGAGGTCAGGGCACTGACATCCACGTCCGTCAGCGTCAGGGCGATGAGGTCATCAGGCCCTGTCTGGGCAGCAAAGGTGGCGCGGAAAGGCTGCTCCATGCGCACGGAGACCGGCGCGGTGGAATCGTCCGTCATGTACAGGAGCGTGACCTCCATCACGCCCTCCACATTCAGCCGTCCGCCCACGCGCTCCTTCCCGGTCAGCGTGGGCAGCGCAAAGCCGCACAGCAGCCCCCGCACCGCCGGGGAGCCTTCGGGCAGGATGAGCATGGCCTTGCCGCTCTCCGCCGTCTGGACAAAGCTGTCCTGTGTCCGGCAGGCGACTGTCTGCGCCGTCAGGTTCAGGGCATCCCCGGTGGTGGTATAGGCATCATCCAGGATGGTGAGCTGCTCCTGCCGGTCTGCCCAACCTTCAATGCCCAGCAAAATCTCCGTGCGCAGGGTACGCTCGTGCTGCTCGCCCTCCTGACTGACCACGGCCACGTCCCGCACGGTTACACGGCCCGACAGCTCCTCGCCGTCCTCGCCGGTCAGGGCCACAGCATCATCAAAGGACAGGGTGTGCCGGGTAATCACAATCGGCTTGCCCGGCATAGCGGAGGCGTGGACGACCTCCAGGTTCACCTGTCCTGCCAGCCCGATGCGTCCCAGACCGCCGGTCACATCCGTGATGCTGGCGGTGGCCGTTGCGCAGAGGGTATCGCGGATGTTCAGCCCCTCGGGCAGGGCGACTTCCTCCCGCAGGAGCGTTTCCCCTGCACCCTGCGCTACCGTTCGCCGGATGGTCATGGGTCGGGTGGCGGCTTCCAGCCCGGTCACGCCCTCCAGCCCGGTGACGGTTTCTGCGCTGTACGGGGTCACAGCCCGGCCCTGCAGGCGGATGACGGCCTTCATGGTCAGCCTGCCGCCGGAAACGCGGGCTTCCACATGCTCCACCTGCGCCCAGGCCCGGCAGCGGCTTCGGGGCTGCACCCCCGGCATGTCCATCATATGGGTGAAATCCGCGGTGGCTTCCAGCGCGTTGACCTTGTCCGGGTCGCCCTGGGTATAGAGGGCGTAGAAATGCACCTTGCCGCTGATGGATGCTCTGTCCTGCATGGCTTCCGCGCCCTCCACCACCGCCATGCCGCCTGCATGCAGCACATGGGTTTCCTCCCGCAGGCCGCCGGGCAGGGTCATATCACCCTCCACCACGGCCTGGCTTTCGGCCTGTGCCGTCAGCTGCTCCATCTGTATGCTTTCCCGGATGAGCCGCATCTCCATGATGTCTCCCCCTTCCATCTGACCAAAGGCTATGCACTTCACGCGGCGGATAGAATCCTGCCTGCACAGCGTTTTCCTGCCGGGGGATGCTGTCCGTTATGTTCATGCCAAAGGAGGCTGTTGTGATGCCCTTTCGAGTGATTCGTGCTGACCTGACCCAGCTTCGTGTGGATGCCATTGTCAACGCTGCCAACAACCGACTGAAACAAGGCGGCGGTGTATGCGGCGCAATTTTCCGTGCCGCCGGGCCTGAGCAGCTGCAGGCTGCCTGTGAGCGCATCGGCGATTGCGGCACGGGGCAGGCTGTCATCACCCTGGGCTTTGCCCTGCCTGCCCGGTACGTCATCCACACCGTTGGCCCTGTGTGGCAGGGCGGTCATGCCGGGGAGGAGGATTTGCTGCGCTCCTGCTACCACAGCAGCCTGAAGCTTGCGCTCAACCACGGCGTGCGTTCCATTGCCTTTCCGCTGATTTCCGCGGGCATCTACGGCTATCCCCGGCAGGAGGCCATCCGCGTGGCGGTAGAAGCCATCCGCGACTTTCTCACCCTGAACAGCACGCCAGACATCGAGGTCATTCTGACACTGTTTGACCAGTGCAGCTACCAGGAGGGCAGTGTGCTGTGCGGGCGCATTGCTTCCTATCTGGATGAGAACAGTCCCGTCTATCAGCATTACCTGGACGAGGTATCCCACCGCCGGCAGCGCAGGATGGAGGAGGAGGGTGCGTCCTTCCCGGACGCACTGTCCAGTGCCGCACCGTCTGCCCCGTCTGCCGCACCCATGGGGGTGAGTCGGGCGAAAGGCTCCGCGCCCATGGGGACGGAGGAATCCGCCGCTGGTTGCTCCCTGTCCGAAAGGCTGAAAAGCTGGGCTGGCGACCGTTTCCGCCGGGAGGAGACTTTTTCGCAATGCCTGCTGCGGCTCATCGACCTGTCCGGGGAGAAGGATTCGACCATCTACAAGCGGGCCAATGTGGACCGCCGTCTGTTCTCCAAGATTCGCACCAACCCGCACTATCAGCCGGGCAAGGCCACGGTGCTGGCCTTCTGTCTTGCTCTGCAGCTCTCCCGGGAGGCTGCCGACATGCTCCTGCGCAAGGCTGGCTATGCCCTCACTCGTTCCAGCCGCCTTGACCTGGCGGTGGAGTATTGCCTGAACCACGGCATTTACGATGTGTATCAGGTCAACGTGGCCCTCTTTGAGCTGGATTTGCCGCCGCTGGGTGCGTGAATTGTCGCATGGGAAGCGACCTTTTGGCTGTGCTTTGCTGGTATACTGATGCCATCAAAAGCAAGGAGGTCAGCAGCATGCGCAATGACTTGACGGAACTGGTATTCATTCTGGATCGCTCCGGCTCCATGTACAGGCTGGAAAAGGACACCATTGGGGGCTTCAACAGCGTGCTGGAGCGCAACAAGGCCCTGCCGGGGGATGCAAACGTGACCACTGTTCTTTTTAGTCACCGCTGCACCCTGCTTCATGATCGCCAGCCCATTCGCTCCGTTGCGCCCATGACGGACAGGGATTATCATCCGCATGGCAGCACGGCACTGCTGGACGCGGTGGGCATGGCCATCCGCAAGATTGACAACGTACAGGCTCACACCGCCGAGGCGTACAGGGCGGGGAAGGTGCAGTTTGTCATCATCACCGACGGTCTGGAGAACGCCAGCCGGGAATACAGCGCGGCCCGGGTGAAGCAGATGATTCATGACAGGCAGGAGCAGCAGGGCTGGGACTTCCTGTTCCTGGGCGCGAACATGGATGCCATCGGCACCGCGGCTGAGATGGGCATTGCCGCTGACCGTGCCGTGACCGCCATGGCGGATAGGCAGGGCGTTTCCCTGCAGTACGAGGCTGTCGCCCGTGCCACCACCAGCTTCCGGCAGTGCAACAGCCGCAGTGCCGACTGGAAGGAGCAGGTGGAGAAGGACACCAACAGCCGCCGCAACCATCCCCACTGATGTTGCCATGACCATGGCCGCCGCATACCCGATGAGGGATGCGGCGGTTTGCA
The DNA here is from genome assembly GCA_051883835.1 of Aristaeellaceae bacterium. Lineage (GTDB taxonomy): Bacteria > Bacillota > Clostridia > Christensenellales > Aristaeellaceae > UBA11524. Next base: position 11,168 of record JBJEUL010000155.1, on the reverse strand, counting down.
TATCCCGCGGAAAGCCTTCCCCTTCCTTATGCAAGTGAGGATGGATGAGGTCGTTCCTCATGCAGTCCCCGGAACCTGCCGTTTCCGACGCGGACGAACTGCGTCGTCTGCTTGGAAACTCGGTTTTTTCCTTTCCCTTTTTGCTGTTTAAACCTGTTGCGCTGGGCTGCCGCCCAGACCTGCGCAGGGGCTTCACCCCTGCACCCCACAAGGGGCATCGCCCCTTGACCCCTTTCCGCTGGCGCGATTTCTTGGAGAAGTAGGAATCTGGGGGATTTCTTGCCGCTTCCTCATCAAATTCTTACTTTCCATGCGCTGGGCGGTGTGCTATAATAGTCGTGCAATCATCGGTATTCAGGTGAGGAAACGTATCTTTCCGCAGCTATCCATTGCTCTTCCCTTCCCGTTTCGGTATCATCAACGCATCATCCTGCGTATGCGAAGGAGTCATCCCATGAAGAAGCCTGTCAAAGCCTCCCGGAACAAGCCCGCCGACCAGCGCAAGCGCAAGGGCCGCAAGGCCGGCATCATCGCCGCCGGCGTGACCGTCGCCCTCTATGCCCTGCTGTTCCCCCTCTACCGCATTTCCGATTTCGTCGTCTGCGGCCTGCTGGCCTTTCTGGCAAGCAAGCTCATCGGCACCATGGGCGAAGGGCTTGACCTGACCACCCACAACAGGCAGGATCAGAAGGCTCAGCCCCAGCCTGTGGAGGAGCTGCCCCTGTCGGGCAACGGCGAGGCGGACGCGGTGATTGCCAAGGGGCAGGAGATGCTCCACACCATCCGCGCCGAGAACGATGCCATCACCGACGAGGTGCTTTCCGGGCAGATGGACGAGCTGGAGCGGCTATGTGTGCAGATTTTCACCACCGTGGCCGAGAAGCCCCAAAAAGCTCCGCAAATCCGCAAGTTCATGAACTACTATCTGCCCACTACCCTCAAAATGCTGGCCTCCTACCGCACCATGAATGACCGGGGCGTGTCCGTCAGCGACATGACCGAGGCCCGCGCCACCACCATCCGCGGCATGGGCATGGTGCTGACTGCCTGCCAGAAGCAGCTGGATAATCTTTACAAGGACACGCTGCTGGATGTGTCCACCGACATTGATGTGCTGGAGCAGATGCTCAAGCGGGACGGCTATGCCGATGGTGGTTTGGGCAAGTCCTCTGCTACGGCCGCTGCCCAGCAGATGCACGATACCGGCGCGCCTGTGCTGCATACTCCCGCTGCCGCTGCGGATGAGGACTTCGTGTCCTTTTACAGCCAGGAACGCAAGAAGTGACACCCTGTGTATGGACGATAGAAGGAGGATCACCCCATGAGTGAGCTGAACCGCACCCCCATGCTTTCCCTGACCCCGGAAGCTCCCGAACCTGCCGCGCCTGCTGCCGCGGCGCAATCCATTCAGGAGCAGCCCGTGCAGGAACCATCCCGTGGCCCCCGCCTGGACGACAGCCAGCTGACCCCCGCCGAGCGTCAGGCCATTGAGGTGTTCCTGGACAAGCTGGACGTGACCAATCCTGACCATGTGCTGCTCTTTGGCGCGGATGCCCAGAAGAAAATCGCTGATTTCTCCGACACTGCCCTGGAAGCCGTGCAGACGCAGGATACCGGCGCAGTCGGTGATATGCTGGTGAATCTGGTGGGTGAACTGCGGGGCTTTGAGGCGGACGCGGAGGAACCCAAGGGGCTGCGCAAGCTCTTTTCCAATTCCGAATCCCGCATCACGAAGATGAAGGCCCGCTACACCAAGGTCAGCGGCAACGTGGAGACCATTGCCAATTCGCTGGAGCAGTATCAGACCCAGCTGCTCAAGGACGTGGCCATGTTTGACCGGCTCTACGACCAGAACAGCGAGTATTTCCGTCAGCTGACGCTCTACATCATCGCCGGCGACGAGAAGCTGGCCCGTGTCCGGGAGGGTGAATTGATGGAGCTGCGCCGCAAGGCGGAGCTTTCCGGCGATGCCATGGACGCGCAGAAGGCCAATGACCTGGCCGCCCAGTGTGACCGCTTCGAGAAGAAGCTCCACGACCTGAAGCTGACCCGGCAGGTTTCCATGCAGATGGCCCCGCAAATCCGCCTGCTGCAAAACAACGACAGCCTGCTGGTGGAGCGCATCCAGTCCACGCTGAGCAACACGCTGCCCCTGTGGAAGAGCCAGATGGTGCTGGCTCTGGGGCTGCACCACAGCCAGCAGGCCCTGCGGGCGCAGACCGCCGTCACCAACATGACCAATGAGCTGCTGCGCAAGAATGCCGAGGCCCTTCGAATGGGCACCGTGGAGACGGCCCGGGAAGCCGAGCGGGGCATCATCGACATTGAGACGCTCATCCAGACCAACCAGAGCCTGATTGACACCATCAACGAGGTCATGACCATTCAGCGTGACGGCCACACCAAGCGCATCGAGGCCGAAAAGACCCTCTACCGCATGGAGAGCGAACTGAAGCAGAAGCTGCTGCAAACCAACCTGTAAACAGCCAGGAGATATCAAAAGTACCATGAAACGCATCCTTGTATCCCTGCTGCTGGTGCTCTGCCTGACGCTGTGCAGCTGTTCCGCCCCCCAGCATGCGGGCATTTATCAGGACAATGCCGCCATTGCCCGTCAGGGCGATTCCTACACCATGACCAGCTATCAGCATCAGGCGCAGAGCAATGCCCTGCAATGCACCATCAAGGCTTCCACCGGCATGCTGACGCTGTGGAGCATGCAGGCTGATGCCGACACCCCCGTAAACGTTGACTGCACCCTGACCGTCCAGGCAGGCCGGGCCAAGCTGGTGCATATTGCCCCGGACGGCACGGTGAACACGCTGCTGGAGGTATCCCCCGATGCCCCCGTGAGCACCTCCACCCTGCACTTCACGGCACTTTCCGGGAACAACCGGGTCAAGCTGGTGCTGGCGAAGGACACCACGCTGGACATGTCCCTGACCTTTGACGCGGGAACCGTGCGTGACAGCACGCTGAACTGATACCAACCGACAGGCCCTGGAGGGCTTTGTGAACATGAAGAACACCTTGCTGACCATCCTAAGCATCCTGCTGGCCATCGTGCTGGCGGCAGGCGCGGTATGTCTGGGCGCGTATCGCGGCTGGAGCCAGGAGCGCACCGATGCCCTGCACGTTGTCTCCGCCGATGCTGACCTGTCCGCCTCGCTGGAGGAACGGGCCATGGACGCAGCCAATCTGGCTGTCGTCGCTGCGCGTCACCTGCCTGCCGGGGATGCCGACCTGACCGCCCTGCGGGACATCCGCGCCATCCTGACGGACGCTTCCGCTCCCTCCGATGAAAAGACCCGCGCCGACGGTCAGCTCACCCTGCTGGCCGAGAAGCTGGCGGCTTCGCTGCCCCAGCTGGACAGCGTGGCGGCCAGTGCGCGGGATCAGGTGTACATTGCCACCCTGACCCGCACGCTGGCACAGGGCGCGGATTCCGCCGCTGCCTATGCCGCTGCCGCACAGCATTTCAACGACAGGCTCTCCTCCACCCTCACAGGCCGTCTGGCCATGCTGCTGGGCGTTGAGCCCCTGTCCGTACAGTAAAGGAGGCATCGACGATGAAGCATCTGTTTCGCGCCTTCGTCTGTTGCCTGCTGATAGGCATGCTGCTCCTGTCCAGTGCGTGGGCCGCGCCCCGCTACCCCGCCAGTCAGGGCAGCGTCACCGATGCCGCCGCTGTGCTGAGCGTGTCCGTTGTGTCCGACCTGACCAAGGCCGCAGAGAAGCTGGACAAGGCCACCGGTGTCAGCCTGACCATCGCCACGGTGGACTTTCTGGACGGTGCAACGCTGCAAAGCTACGGTGCCGGGCTGCGCGACGCATGGAGCCTTGGTGATGATGACCTTCTTCTGCTGCTGTGCGTGGGCGAGGACAAGTTCGGCCTGTTCCCCGGCGAGGATGTGACAGCACGGCTGCCTTTCTCCACCCAGCAGAAGCTGCTCTCCGCCTATCTGGAAATGCCCTTCCTCCAGCAGGACTATGACGGGGCCATGCGCGCCTTTATCCCTGCGCTGGTCAGCGAATGCGCCAAGGCATGGCGCAAGGACATCAACCTGTCCGGCCTGCTGGGTACGCCGGAAGCCACCACTGCACCCTTGAGCGCAACGGACTGGCTGATGCGCCGGGGCGAGGAACCCACAGCGACACCCTCCCCTGTCCAGCGGGTCACGGAGGAGGACGAGGATTCCGGCCTGAGTCTGGGCAAGGTCATCCTGACGGTGTTCCTGCTCATGGTCATCTTCGGCAACCGTGACCGCCGCCACGGTCGGCACAACCGTTCCGGCTGCGGATGCGGCTGCATGCCCTTCAGCTCCATACTGGCCGCGCTGGGTCTGTGGAAGCTGTGGGAGCGCGACTGATTTTCCCTGCCCGGCAGGCATGCAAATCATCCTGCCGGGCTGACTTTGTGTTTGCGGGAGCCTTTTCCCCCACGTGAACGTTTCATCATATATATGGAAGAAAGGTGGCTGTCATGATGCGGGTCATTGGTCTGACAGGCGGCATTGCCTGCGGCAAGAGCAATGTCAGCGACACGCTGCGCCAGCTGGGTGCGGTCATCATTGACGGGGATGTGCTGTCCCGGGAGCTGACGCAGCCGGGCGGCGAAGCCCTGCCTGCCATTCGTGCCGCCTTTGGCGAGGAGGTTTTCCACCCGGACGGCACGGTGAACCGCCGTGCGCTGGGTGCGGTAGTCTTTGGGGATGACAGCAGGCGCGCAGAGCTGGACGGCATCATGCAGCCGCTGCTGCGCCAGCTGATTCTGCGCCGCATGGAGGAAGCCCGCGCAGGCGGCGCGGCCCTTTGTGTGCTGGACATGCCCCTGCTCTATGAGGCAGGGCTGGATACGCTGTGCCAGCGGGTGTGGTGCGTGTTCATTCCCCGGGAAACGCAGCTGGCCCGGCTGATGGAACGGGACGGCTTTACCCGGGAGGAAGCCGAGGCACGGCTGCGCAGTCAGCTCCCCGCGCTGGAAAAAGCATCCCGTGCGCAGGTGGTCATTGACACCAGCGGCTCAATCAGCTACACTAAAGCCATGATCCCGGCCTTGTACCAGCATGAGCTCAGGCTCGGTGACAGCCCTGACGAAGGAGGAACCCATGCAGCAGCCTCAAACGCCCATCCAGCGGCATCGCCGCACTGAGCGGCAGCAGCAGGAGTCGGCCGCCATCCCTGCCGCCGTGCACTCTGCCATGCCGCAGCAGCCGTCCGTCACACCTGCCCCGCCGGTCACGGCCTATCAGCGAACGCCCCGTTCCACCCGCAGCACCGCATCCGGGCAGGTGGAAACGCCCGTTGCCCGCATGGCACCGCCGCCCCTGTCCGCCCAGCAGGATGCGCCCCCTGCCATGGCTCGTCCCCGGCGACCCGCCGCTGTGCAGGAGAAGCCGCGCAAGCCCGGTTATCGCATGCCGTGGCGCGTGACAGCGTGCATCGTAGCCCTGGTGTTCCTGTCCATGGCCCTGCTGGCTGCGCAAAACCTCATGCTGGCCTATCTGACCCAGCGTCAGCAGGAGCGGGATGCTGCCTATCAGGCGGTGGTGGACGCGCACCCCATCTATTACACCGACCTGATTGACCTCTACGCCGGGGAATACAACCTGCGCCCCGCCTTTGTGGCTGCCATCATCCTCAACGAAAGCTCCTTCCGCACGGATGCTGAATCCAACGTGGGGGCCCGGGGGCTGATGCAGTTGATGCCCGACACAGCCGAGTGGATTGCAGGCAAGCTGGACGTGAGCGGCTACAGCTTTGAGCGGATGTATGATGCGCAGAGCAACATCCGCTTCGGCACCTGGTACCTGAACTACCTGTCCCGGCTCTTCCGGGGCGACCCGGTGGCGGTGGCCTGTGCCTATCACGCAGGGCAGAGCACCGTGGCCTCCTGGCTCAGTGACCGCAGCATCTCCCCCGATGGCATCACCCTGCCGCTGGACAAGCTCCCTGACGGCCCTACGAAAACCTATGCACGGAGAGTGACGCAAGACTATGCGATTTATGACGCGCTTTACTTCCATGTGTTCAATCAGGACGCTGAAACGGACGGCAGCACTGCTGCTGTGTCTGTGTCAGCTGCTCTGTCTGCCCGCCGCTGAAGCCAGCAACGTGGAGGACAGTCTGGTGGTGGGCATTCAGTCCACCAAGACCACGGCCATCCGTCCGCTGGACCCGGTGGAGCGGGACATGATGAGCATTTACGACCTGCTCTATGACAGCCTTGTGGTGATTGATGACAACTACCTCCCCCAGCCCGGCCTTGCGGAGAGCTGGGAGGAAAGCGGCAGCGGCAAGACCTGGACCTTCCACCTGCGTCAGAACGTGACCTTCTCCGACGGCACGCCCATGACCGCCAGGGATGTGGTGGCTACGGCCCAGTACATCCTCCAGCGCGCCCAGGACACAACCTCCGCCAACAAGGGCTATTACGCCAATCTGAACTACTTCATTTCCAGCATCTCCGCCAAGGATGACTACACCGTGGTGGTCAAGGCGGCCCGCAAGTACTGGGGGCTGCTCTATGCCATGACCTTCCCCGTGCTGCCCGCCGGCTATGTGGAAAGCGACAATCCCCCCGGCACCGGCGCGTATGTGGTATCCACCTTTGAGCCTGCCAACTATCTTTGGCTGCAGGCCAACACCAACTGGTGGCAGAATCAGCCGCAGGTCAAGGAAATCATGGTGGTCTGCCACAACACCCCCGGCGATGTCATTGAAAGCTACGAGTATGCCCGGGTGGATGCCTGCTTCACCCGCTCCATCTCCGCCGCGCAGCACAAGAGCGGCACCACCTCCCTGGCCCTGGACTACCGCACCAATCAGCTGGAGGTGCTGCTGATGAACCACAGCTCCTCCCTGCTCAGCTCCGCCAATGTGCGCAAGGCCATTCGCTACGCCATTGACGTGGACAAGATTGCTTCCACCGTTTATTCCGGCATGGTGGAACGCACCGACACCCCGGCCATTCCCGGCACATGGATGTACAACAACGCCCTGGAATCCTACTTTGTCACCGATCTGGACGCAGCCCGTGCCCTGCTGGAGGCGGACGGCTGGTCGGACAGCAACGAGGACGGCTATCTGGATCGGGTGAATGCCAAGGGCGAGCTGGAAACGCTGTCGCTGACCCTGCGCGTCTACGAGGAGCCGGACAACAACGTCCGCGTGGAGGCAGCCGAGAGCATTGCCACCAGCCTGGCGGCCATTGGCATTCAGTGCACCACCTCCACCGTGACCTTCACCAACATGCAGTCCCGTCTGGAGGCCGGCTCCTATCAGCTGGCCCTGGCTGCCTACGCCATGGATCCCTGCCCGGACTGGGGCTTCATGCTCATGAGCGGCAACACCGGCAACTATACCCGCTACCGCTCCAGCGAGATGACCGATTTGTGCAAGGAGCTGCGCACCAAGACCGACCAGAGCAGCTATACGGATACGCTGTACAAGATTCAGGCCAAGTTTGCCGAGGACTGCCCCTTCATCTGCCTGTACTACCGGGCCGGCTCGGTGCTGACGCGGCGGATGTACACCACCGTGCGCGATGTGCGGGAGCTGGAGCTGCTGCGGGGCATTGATACCTTCCACCCGTAAGACACACACCACAGAAGGAGAATGACAGCATTATGGAATGGATTGAACTGACCATCCACACCACCACCCCCGGCGCGGAGATTGTCTCCGAGGCCCTGATGCAGGAGGGTGCCACCGGCACCATGGTGGAGGATCGCGCCGATATCCCCGACCCCAGCAAGCCCAACGGCATCTGGGAAATCATCGACCCCAAGCTCATCGAAGCCATGCCCGAGGATGTGCTGGTGCATGCCTGGTTTGAGCCGGACGCATCCTTTGCCGACAAGCTGCAGGCCCTGCGCCTGCGCATGACGGAGCTGAAGGCCGCCGCTGAAATGGACATGGGCAGTCTTGACATCGGCACCGCCAACGTCCATGACGAGGACTGGTCGGAGGTGTGGAAGAAGTTCTACAAGCCCTTCCGTGCCGGACATCATCTGGTGGTGAAGCCCACCTGGGAGCTGTACGATGCGCAGCCCGGCGACAAGGTGATTGAGATTGACCCCGGCATGGCCTTTGGCAGCGGCACCCACGAGACCACCGGCATGTGCATGGAGCTGCTGGAGGAAGCCCTTCACGGCGGCGAGCGGGTCATTGACGTAGGTACGGGCAGCGGCATTCTGGCCATCGGCGCGGCCCTGCTTGGAGCGAAGGAGGTCACGGCCATCGACATCGACCCCATCGCGGTGAAGGTCGCGAAGGAGAACATCGAGCACAACGGTTTGCAGGGGCAAATCACCGCGCTGGAGGGCAACCTGCTGGAGCATCTGGACGTGACCTGCGAGCTGTGCGTGGCCAATATCATCGCGGATGTCATCTGCATGTTTGCCGCGCCGCTCAATGATCACATCATCCCCGGTGGGCTGTTCATCTGCTCGGGCATTATCAAGGAGCGGGAGCAGGATGTGGTGGACGCGCTGACTGCCGCCGACTACACCATCCTCAAAACCTGCCGCAAGGGCGAGTGGGTGGCCATGCTGTCCCGGAGGCACGAATAATGCACCGTTTTTATGCTGAAGCTGCTGTATCACCTGATGGCATGGCCCATCTGAGCGCGGAGGATGCCCGCCACGCCGTCCGTGTGCTGCGCATGCAGCCCGGGGACAGGGCGGAGCTGTTTGCCGATGGCCGCCGCTATGCCGCTGAAATCATGGCGATGGATGGCGAGGACGTATCCTGCCGTGTGCTGGAGGAATTGCCCTCCACCGAGGCAAGGCTGCGCATCACGCTGTATCAGGGTCTGCCCAAGGCCGACAAGATGGAGCTGATTATCCAGAAGGCTGTGGAGCTTGGGGCAGAGCGCATCGTGCCGGTGGCCATGAGCCGCTGCGTTGTTCAGCTCAGCGCGAAAGATGGTGCCAAGAAGCAGGAGCGTTGGCAGAAGATTGCCCGGGAGGCCTGCAAGCAGTCGGGCCGGTGTCTGATGCCCGCCGTGGACGCGCCCATCCCCTTCCGCCAGCTTCCGGCGCGGTTGATGGCCCACGATGCCGCCATCGTGCCCTGGGAGGATGCCCGGGGTTACAGCCTGACGGCCTTCCAGCGGGAGCACCCGGATATTGCCACGCTGGCCGTGGTGATTGGGCCGGAGGGCGGCATGTCCCCGGAGGAGGTTGCCGCCATGCAGGGGGCAGGCTGCCGCAGTGTGACCCTTGGCCCCCGCATCCTGCGCACGGAAACGGCAGGCCTGTGCGCCCTGAGTGCGCTGCTGTGCCTGTACGGCGAGATGGAGTGAGAACAAGACCATGAATACTGTTGCTTTCCACACCCTTGGCTGCAAGGTAAACCAGTATGACACGCAGGCCATGCTGGAGCTGTTCCGGGCGGCGGGGTATGCCATCGTGCCTTTTCAGGGGGAGGCGGATGTGTATGTGGTGAACACCTGCACCGTGACCGGCACGGGGGACAAGAAGTCCCTGCAAATTGCCCGGCGGCTGCGGCGTGAGCATCCCCTGAGCGAGGTGATTCTGTGCGGCTGTCTGGCTCAGCGCAAGGGCGAGGAGCTGCTGAGCACCGGTGCGCGGCTGATTCTTGGCACTCAGCGGCGCGGCGAGGTGGTCACGCTGCTGGAAAAGGCTGTGCGGGAGCAGGTACAGCTTTGCGCCGTGGACGCGCTGACCACCGAAGCTCCCTTTGAGAACCTGACCATCACCGAGCAGGAGGAGCATACCCGGGCTATCATGAAAATTCAGGAGGGCTGCAACAACCGCTGCACCTACTGCATCATTCCCAGCGTGCGGGGGCCGATTCGCAGCCGTCCCATGGCAGACATTGCCCACGAAGCCCGGCGGCTGGCCGAAAGCGGCTTTACCGAGCTGGTACTGACGGGCATTCACCTGTCCAGCTACGGCAAGGACGTGAAGGACGGCTCCACGCTGCTGGACGCCATTGCCTGTGTGCAGGCTGTGCCGGGGGTGAAGCGCATCCGTCTGGGCAGTCTGGAGCCGACCATTGCCACGCCTGAGTTTGCGCAGGCACTGGCCCGGATGGACAAGGTATGTCCGCAGTTCCACCTGGCGTTGCAGTCGGGCAGTGACACCGTGCTGGCCCGGATGGCCCGCCGCTACAACACCCGCATGTACCTTGCGGCGGTGGACAACCTGCGTGCCGCCTTCCCGCATGCGGCGTTCACCACCGATGTGCTGACGGGCTTCCCCGGCGAGACGCAGGAGGAATATGAGCAGACCCGTCACATGATTCGCACCGTGGGCTATGCGAAAATTCATGTGTTCCCCTACTCCCCCCGGGAAGGGACAAAAGCGGCCGTGATGCCCGGTCAGCTGACCACCGCGCTCAAGGAGCAGCGCACCCGGGAGCTGATTGCGCTGGGCGAGGAAACTGCCCGGGCCTATCGGGAGAGCTGGCTGGGTCAGCGTGCACCGGTGCTGCTGGAGGAGCGCGTCGGGGACAGCTGGGTCGGCTATACGCCCGAGTACATTCAGGTGACGCTGCCCGACTGTCCTGCCTGCCGTCAGGGCGCGCTGCTGGACGTGCGGCTCACTGCCCTGCAGGGGGATGGCATGGCCGGGGAGCTTTTCTCCTGACGCGGGATGAAACAACGATTGACCAACGTTATTGGATAAGAAAGGATGTTGAACCATGGAAAACTGTCTGTTCTGCAAGATTATTGCCGGTGACATTCCCTCCGCGAAGGTGTACGAGGATGAGCAGGTGTATGCCTTCCGGGACATCAACCCGCAGGCTCCCACCCATGTGCTGGTTGTACCCAAGGCCCATGTGGCGGGTATTGCCGACACCGATGCGCTGGATGATGCCGCCATTGCGGCCTGCATCCGTGCCTGCAAGAAGGTCGCTGCCCTGGAGGGACTGACCGGGCGCGGCTTCCGCGTGGTGAGCAACTGCGGCGAGGATGCCTGCCAGAGCGTCGGGCATCTGCACTTCCATGTGCTGGGCGGCAGGAAGATGACCGAGGGCATGGCCTGACAGCCTGTGTGCAGCATGGGGAAAGTTTTTCTTTCAAATTTGTTGAGAAAAATGAATTTTCCCATTGACTCAGACTTCGAAAGGCGATATAATAGCTATACGGTTCGCCATCCGTCCGTCTTAGCCGGCTGATGTCAAGGCGAGATGAGCGA
>JBJEUL010000154.1:0-4259 GCA_051883835.1 Aristaeellaceae bacterium | reverse complement strand
GAATGCAGGGGGAACGTACGCTCAACGCCGATGCCATAGGAGACGCGACGAACCGTGAAGGTCTCACGAATGCCGCCGTTGCGCTTGGCAATCACAGTGCCCTCAAAGGCCTGCAGACGCTCGCGGTTGCCTTCAACGACCTTCACCCACACACGGATGGTGTCGCCGATGCCGAAAGCGGGCAGATCGGTACGGAGCTGCTTCGCTTCGATAGAACGGATGATTTCGCTCATGGAATGTGCCTCCTTCCCTCATAGACGTTCGTATCCGCTCCACATGAGCCGTGGATGGTCGGACAGCGGACCGCCCGTTTGTCACAGCGATGATTATAACACAGATACCCGGGGCAGTGCAAGGGCTTTTTCAATTTTTTCTGAAGAAGCGAGGAAGAATCACGTCATAGTGCCTGGAACGAGTGGGTCGCCAGCCATGCTGTGCTGGTGCGCAGCGCAGCAATGGTCTTGGTTTCCAGCACGATGCGGGCGTTGTTCCGCGCTGCCCAAGCAAAGCGGGAGGGCAGGTCAATCTCCCCATCGCCAAGGGCCAGATGGTTTTTCCTGCCAAGTGCGTCATGACCGTGCATGTGAATCAGTTGCCCTGCATGGGACTGATAAAAGGGAAGGTCCACATTGCCTGCACCGTGGCAATGACCGATATCCAGCGTCAAACCAAAGATGGATGATTGCAGCAAAAGCTCGACAGCTTCCTGTTCATGGGGCTGGAAACCGTCCGTGTTCTCAATGGCCATGCGTATGCCGGTGCCCTTCAGGAAGGCTTCACACATCTGCCGCAGGACTTCCACCGAACGAAGGTAGCAGTCACGATACCGCGCATAGAGAAAAACCCGCTCACCGTGCAGAGTAATATACACGCCCTTTGGAAGATGCATGTTGATGATCGGCATCTGCACGGCGATCGCCAAATCCATAGTCTGCCGGAGAACGTACAGCCACGCCTCCCGCACATCATCCTGAAAGGCGAAGGGATCGCATGCTTCTTCCACGTGGAAGGTCATGTCGATGCCATAGCGTTTCTTCAGTGTGAACAAGTCGTCAGCATGCAGCGAGCTGACCTGACAGGCAGGAAAGTTGGCGTTCAGCTCCACAAAGGACAGACCCAGTTCCCGGCACAGACGGCAGGCATCCACCAGAGACGGGGTTTCCAGCAGGAAAGGCATGCCCAGTATCATGGCGCGTCCTCCGCGTAAATGATATCCTCCCGCAGCCGGTACAGCGTGGCCCCGCGCTTGGGGTGACAGAAAGTGCTGGCCCACCAGCTGACATCCTTGACCTCGTCATACTGGACAATGCCGTAGCGAATGCCATTGACCTTCTTGCCGCGCATGTTGGAATCCATCCAGTGGATGGCATCATTTTCGGGGTCATAGTCCTCAATGATGATTGCGCTGTGTGCTCCGGTGCCATATTCATAATCGCCGCTCATTTGAAGGAAGTCACCCTTCTTCGCTTCCCGCATGAACGCGCAGGCCAGGGCCTGATTTTCCTCCTTGGACAGCTTGCTGTCATAGAGGAACTGGGCACCCACGACAAAGGGGTTGCCCTGTTCGGCCGTCTTTTCCTCCCAGAACATGCCGTAATAGTAGGGCTTGCACTTGGCAGAGGGCAGGTTATTGGGGATAATCAGCGTTGTGTTGGGATATTCAGCCATGCGGAAATCAGCTCTGTTTTCGCGGAACAGATAGGTGGTGAAGTTCTTGCAGACATAGATATCCCCGGAGTAGTGTGCACGCTGTGCTTTGCCGTTGGCCTTGACATACAGCTCATAGCCCATGCTGATGATACGGTCAATGAAGTCCTCCCGGGCAATCTGTTCACCGGGATCGCTCGTTTCCTCCGACACGATGATGGCATCCCCGTCCTCAGTCAGCATGATGGTTTCTTCAATTTCAATCACGGCCTCCTCGGCCATAACAGGCAGTGCCATCGTCAGCACAGCACAGAGCAGACAGAGCAGCTTCTTCAACATTGGTTTCCCTCCCGGAAAGTTGCACGCGGGCGAAGCATGCCCTTTCATGCTGCACGCTTCGCCCGCTGAAATCAGTTCAGATGTCGATGAATTTACGAAACTCCGGCAGAATGCCGATGCCGTCAGGATAGTGGGCGGCAAACTGCGGCACAGCGTGGCTGGGGAAGCTGTTGCCCTCAATGAAGGTCGGCCCATCCGGCGTAATAGCCACGTCCCAGGCCACAAAGCGCATCTGTGGCACCTTCTGCGCGGCTTCCAGACACATCTGCTTCGCTTCCTCCCAGTAGGGAATGGTGAAGCCAATGATGGGCGTACCGGTCATGGGATGATGGGTGAAGGTGTTGCCCGCCTTGTCCGCGCCGACCGTCTTGAGCATGCCGCTGTCCAGGTCGATTCGCGCCGCCATGCCGCCGCAGTCCACATTGTCCATCACCCGTCCATTGCCAATGCGCAGAAAGGCATAGACGATGCCCTGCTGCTTGTCACCCAGCAGGGTGGCAATGCGGCAGGTGTTGACCGATGTGGGACACAGGCTGGCCATGACCGGGTGCTGCACCACAACTTCCTCCAGAATGCCGATGCCCTTCTCCCGCAGCAGCCGCAGGAAAGTCTCGGGGCCCTGCTGCCAGTCTGCCGGGGTAAATTTCAGGATACCCTGTCCGCTGGAGCCTTCCAGGGGCTTGCCGATGAGCTGGGGCAGGTTCATCATCGCCGCAAGGTCAGTGGTGCGGGTGCTGTCGTTGATGAGCAGCCATTGGCGGGGAATCCATTCCTTGAACAGCTCGTTGAACTGCGTCTTATCATCGAAGAAATGCCAGTAGGCCTTATCGTTCATCCGGCGGACGATGGTGTTGGAGATGCCCCGGGTGATGACCGTCCTGCGCTGGGCATCGTTGAGCTCATACATGTGGGCTATCTTGTAGTCAATATAGCCCGCATTGTACTTGAAGCCGCACTGCACCATGTCAGCCAGCAGCCACAGGCGGCTCTTGCCGGAACGCTCCTTCAGCAGCCCTGTCGTCTGCCACATGGCCTTCCAGTCCATTTTGACCGCGCGCTTGAGCAGATAGGAAACACGACTCATGTCCCATTCACCCTTTCATTGTTCCGGGCCGTGCGCATGGCCTGCGCCAATGCAGCTTTCTGCATCAGACATTGAAACGGAACAGCGTGATATCGCCATCCTTCATGACGTACTCCTTGCCTTCGGAGCGCACCAGCCCCTTTTCCTTGCAGGCAGCCATGGAGCCCAGCTCCACCAGCGTATCGAAAGGCACAATTTCCGCACGAATGAAGCCCTTCTCAAAGTCCGTATGAATCTTGCCGGCAGCCTGAGGAGCCTTGGTACCGTTGACGATGGTCCAGGCGCGGCACTCATCTTCACCGGCTGTCAGGAAGGAAATCAGGCCCAGCAGACGATAGCAGGCCGTAATCAGCCGATCCAGACCGCTCTGACCGATGCCCAGTTCCTCCAGGAATTCGGCCTTTTCCTCGGGATCCATCTGGGCGATTTCTTCCTCAATCGCTGCGGAAATCACCAGCATTTCGGCCTGCTCGCCCGCCGCAATGGCCTCCACCCGATCCAGCCCGGGAATTTCGCCGGGTTCCTTGCCCAAATCATCCTCGGCAATGTTGGCAGCGTAAATCACCGGCTTGGTGGTCAGCAGGAACCAGCCGTCCAGCACGGCCTGCTCCTCCTCATCCACGGGGCAGGTGCGGGCGGGCTTGCCGGATTCCAGATGGGCATAGAGCTTTTCCGCCAGCTCAACCTCAACCTGCGCCTTCTTGTCACCGCCGCGGAAGTTCTTCATGGCTCTGTCCTTGCGACGCTGCACCGTTTCCATGTCCGCGAAAATCAGCTCCAGATTGATGGTCTCAATGTCGCGGGCAGGGTCGATGGAGCCATCCACATGGATGATGTTCTCATCCTCGAAGCAGCGCACCACATGCACAATTGCATCCACTTCACGGATATGGCTGAGAAACTTGTTGCCCAGGCCCTCGCCATGGGACGCACCCTTGACCAGACCGGCAATATCCACAAATTCAATGGTGGTCGGGGTAATCTTCTTGGGGTGATACATCTCACCCAGCACATCCAGGCGGTGATCCGGCACCATCACCACGCCGGTGTTCGGCTCGATGGTGCAGAAGGGATAGTTGGCGGCCTGTGCGCCGGCCTTGGTGATTGCATTGAACAGGGTACTCTTGCCTACATTGGGCAAACCCACAACGCCAAGCTTCATCTGGACAAATACTCCTCTCTATCATGG
>JBJEUL010000153.1:0-18687 GCA_051883835.1 Aristaeellaceae bacterium | reverse complement strand
TTGCCCCAGCGGGCCTTCTCCTGCTTGTCCACCTTGGCAAAGCCGTAGCCGGGCAAATCAATCAGATGGAAGGCCTGATTGAGCAGGAATATGTTGATGAGCCGGGTCTTGCCGGGGGTGGCGGAGGTGCGGGCCAGCTTGTTGCGGCGGCACAGCTTGTTGATGAGGCTGCTCTTGCCCACGTTGCTCTTGCCTGCCACGGCCACCTGCGGCAGCCCCTTGCCGGGGAAAGGGCCGTAGCTGGCCATGGAGGTGATAAAATCAGCTGTCTTGATTTCCACTTATGCCTTCTCCTTGCCCGGCATGGTCACCAGGGCTGTTGACAGTACGTCGTCAATGGTTTCTGCCGTCACCACGCGGAACTGGCTGAGGACATGGGGCGGGATATCCTCCAAATCCTTCACGTTCTCCTTGGGAATCAGCAGCACCCGAATGCCTGCGCGATAGGCCGCCAGCGTCTTTTCCTTCAGGCCGCCAATGGGCAGCACACGGCCCCGCAGGGTCATTTCACCGGTCATGGCCACATCCTGACACACCGGCGTACCCGTCAGCACGGACACCAGGGCCGTGGTCATGGTGACACCGGCGGAGGGGCCGTCCTTGGGCACTGCGCCCTCTGGCACATGGATGTGGATGTCCTTGTCCTTGTAGAAGTCATCCTTCAGGCCCAGGCTGTCGGAATGCGCCCGCACCCAGCTGAACGCGGCTTCGGCGGATTCCTTCATCACATCGCCCAGCTTGCCGGTCAGTTGGAGCGTGCCCTTGCCGGGCATGATGGCGCATTCCACCTCCAGCAGCTCGCCGCCCACAGTGGTATAGGCCAAGCCATTGACCACGCCGATGCGCGGCTCCTTCTCCGGCATTTCCCGGATGTAGCGGGGCGCACCCAGATACTCGTGCAGCACGGCCGGGGTCACATCGACCCTGGTCTGCTCCTCCTCCAGCATGACGACCGCGGACTTGCGCATGACCTTGGCAATGGTGCGCTCCAGCGTGCGCACACCGGCCTCCCGGGTGTAACCCTCAATCAGCTGGCGCAGCACCTTGTCGGTGATATGCACGGACTTGGGCGCAAGGCCATGGGCTTCCAGCTGCTTGGGCACCAGATGCTTCTTGGCAATTTGCAGCTTTTCCTCCTCGGTATAGGAGGGCACCTCGATGATTTCCATACGGTCCAGCAGCGGCCCGGGGATGGTGTCCACGGAATTGGCTGTGGTGATGAACATCACCTTGCTCAGGTCGAAGGGCAGCTCCAGGTAATGGTCGCGGAAGGCGAAGTTCTGCTCGCCGTCCAGCACCTCCAGCATGGCACTGGCGGGGTCGCCCCGCATGTCGCTGGACATCTTGTCGATTTCGTCAAAGAGGAACACGGGATTCATGCTGCCGGCCTGCTTGAGGCCGGAGATAATCCGTCCCGGAATCGCGCCGATGTAGGTGCGCCGGTGACCGCGAATCTCCGCCTCATCCCGCACGCCGCCCAGGGACATCTGCACAAACTTGCGCCCCACGGCCTTGGCAATGGCCCGCACAATGGAGGTCTTGCCCACGCCGGGCGGGCCCACAAAGCAGAGAATCGGGCCCTTCATGTCCTGCTTCATGCGCAGCACCGCCAGGTACTCGATGATGCGCTCCTTCACCTTTTCCAGCCCGTAATGATCCTGCGCCAGCACCTTGCGGGCGCGCTTGAGGTCCAGGTTGTCCGGGGTGGTCACGCCCCAGGGCAGGTCGAGAATCCACTCCACATACGTCCGGGCAATGCTGACCTCCGGCGTGCCGGGTGCCATGCTGCCCAGACGGTCCAGCTCCTTGGCGCATTTCTGCCGCGCTTCCTCATTGAGGGGTGTTTTCTCCATGCGCTGGCGCAGCTCCTCCAAATCGCTGGCTTCCGTGTCGCCCAGCTCGGTCTGGATGGCCCGAATCTGCTCGCGCAGGTAATAGTCCTTCTGGTTCTTCTCAATCTGCTGCTTGATGCGGGCCTGCACCTGCTTTTCCACCCCGGCCAGCTCGGTCTCCCGGCTCAGGATGCCGCACAGGGTTTCCAGGCGGTGCTGCACATCCACTTCCTCCAGGATGGCCTGCCGGTCCTCCACATCGGTGAGGATATTCGCAGCGATGATATCCGCCATCTGGCTCGGATCCGTCACATCATGGACGGATTCCACCGTATCCTGGCTGACGCGCTGGCTGACCTTGACGAAGTTCTCGAAATACTCCTGGGCCACGCGCACCAGGGCCTGCATTTCCACGCTGTCCTCGAAGGTCTCCTTCACCGGTGCAATCACGCCCATCATGAAGGGCTCCTCCTGGGTGATGCTCTGCACCGTTGCACGGCATTCGCCCTCCACCAGCACGCGGATGGCATCGCCGGGCATCTTCATCACCTGCTTGATGGACACCACCGTGCCGACCCGGCACAAGTCCTCCACGCCGGGCACCTCGATTTCCGCATCCTTCTGCGCCACCAGGAACACCTGCTGGGCATCCAGCATGGCATGCTCCAGCGCGGCCACGGACTGTTCGCGTCCTACATCAAAGTGCAGCACCATATGCGGGAATACCATCAATTCCCGCAGGGGCAGCACCGGCAGGTTCAGGGTCTTTTTCTTTGCGGGCATACTTTTCCTCCTGTATCGGACGTCCGGACACCGGGCCAAAGCAAGACAGTGCTTGCCGGGTCATGAACACATTCCGACAAGCACATAGTATACAGGCATACGCCAGAATTTGCAAGAGCATGCTGCCATGAAACCGGCGGATTCCCCGCTGTTCAACCCCTGGCCCCGGCGGTGGAGGCGGTTCCCCGGTTCTCGGCGGGTGCGGCGGCCACGGGTTGCTCCCCGGACAGGGCGCAGGCAGTACCGGCCACTTCCCCGGCGGTCACAGGCAGGAGCATTTCTTCCAGCACCTGCTGCAAGGTGGCAGCGGGGCGGATGTCCATGCCCTCGGTGTGGATGCTCTCCATGTCGTTATCCACAGGGATGAACACCCGGCGTATCCCCGCCTGCCGGGCGGCTTCCACCTTCTCCGGCACGCCGCCCACGGGCTTCACCTGGCCCTGCAGGTCGATTTCCCCGGTGACAGCCGCTGCACCGTCCACCTTCTGCCCCGTCAGGGCACTGATGGCCACCACCGCCATCGCCACACCGGCGGAGGGCCCATCCACCGGCGCACCGCCGGGGAAGTTGATATGCAGGTTCCTGGCCCCCAGCGGGAAGCCCAGCTTAGCCAGCAGGGTTTTGACGTTCTCCGCCGCGCCGTGGGCCGTGGATTTGCGCCGCAGACGGTGGCTCTCCTGCCCCATTTCCTCCTCCTCCACAATGCCGGTGACGGTGACGATGCCCGTGCCCGGCGTGGAAACCGCTTCAATCTCCAGCACCGCGCCCTGATGCGTCCCGAACACCGCCAGCCCGTGAATGGAGCCGACCTTCGGGGACAAATCAGCCTTTTGAGAGGGCCGCACCGCGTAATGCCCGGACTGCACCACCCAGCTCACATCGGCAGCGGTGATGGTGGTTCGCTCCTCCAGCTGGGCCAGACCCGCGCACATCTGCACGATGTTCACCGCATCCCGGCCACAGGAGGCATAGCGGCCGATGGTGTCCGCCTCGCTCTGCGCCATGGTGTAGCCTGCCCGCTCTGCTGCGCCTGCCGCAATGGAGGCCACCTCCCCCGGTGTCAGGGCGCGGAAGAAGATTTCCATGCACCGTGAGCGCAGGGCAGGGCTGATTTCCTCGGGACTGCGGGTGGTCGCGCCCACCAGGCGGAAGTCGGCGGGCATGCCGTTGTCGAAGATATCGCGGATATGCCGGGGCACGGAGGTATCCTCCGGGTTGTAGTACGCGCTCTCGAACATGACCCGGCGATCCTCCAGCACCTTGAGGAGCTTGTTCATTTGGATGGGATGCAGCTCACCAATTTCATCCAGGAACAGCACGCCGCCATGGGCCTTGCTGACCGCGCCCGGCTTGGGCTGGGGCACGCCCTGCACGCCCAGCGGCCCTGCACCCTGGTAAATGGGGTCATGGACGCTACCGATTAAGGGGTCGGCAATAGCACGTTCGTCGAAACGGACGCAGGTGGCATCCATTTCCACAAATGGGGCGTTCTCCCGGAAGGGTGTGCCGGGGGAATGCTTGGCGGCTTCCAGCACCAATCGGGCTGCACAGGTCTTGCCGATGCCCGGCGGGCCATAAATCAGCACATGCTGCGGATTCGCGCCGCACAGAATGGCCTTGAGGGACTTGATGCCGTCCTCCTGACCGATGATGTCCTTGAACTGTGCAGGGCGCACCTTCTCCGCCAGCGGCTCGGACAGGTGAATGGCGCGCATCCGCTGCACCCGTTCCAGCTCGCGGTTGCTCTCCCGGCGCACCGCCGGCTGTGCGTTCTTCTGCTGCTTCAGCTGCTTGTAGAAGTAGATGCCCACCACCAGACTCACGATGAGCTGGATTGCAATCAGCAAGAAATTGACCACATGCTTCCCTCCATTTCCTGCTTTAGCATGGACGGGAAGCCGCCGGTTCATGTGCGGGAAAGCGAAAAAGGTGCCATGCGTTTTTGGCCGTGCTGTCAATCGGCAGCGTGCTGGTCAAGCACGGCGACCAGCTGCCAGTCCCGGCTCCAGCGGGTCAGCGGCGCGGGGGTTCCGGCTCTCAGGCAGCCGATAAGCCGTTGGTTGGCCGCCTGCGCGGGGAGCATGGTCAGGGCCAGCACAGCATCCTCCGGGGCGATGCGAAGGCGGTGGGCGGCATCCAGCGGAAGTTGTGCGGGGAGGGCATCCAGCGCGGCAGCATCCGCCGTCAGGAGCAGGGCTGTTCGCCGCATGGGCTTGATGGAGGGAAGCGGTTGGTCGGTCACGATGGCTGCTGCGCCCGCTCTGTACAGCCGCCGGGCCAGTGCGGGCAGCTCTGCCGCGGGGCATTTCCGGCGCACCAGCACAAGCCCGGGCAGCAGGTAATCCCCGGCCAAATCCAGCTCCGACTCATACAGGCCCTTGGTCAGCCCGCAGCCGATTTCCTGCACGGCTCCGTGCATCAGCCGAAGCTCCGTGCCCGGGCAGAATCGTCCGCCCATGAAGGCTGTGGCGTTGCGAATCAGCATGCCATTTTTCTCCTTGCCAAAAACATTGTCCCGTGCTATGATACCCGCCACAAGGAGGGAGCTGCCATGAACATCACCCTGCGCATCGCCGTGGAAGCCGACCTGCCTGCCGTGCTGGCCCTGAGCAACGATCTGCTGGCGGAGGACATCTGCAACGGTTTGGTGGCTGATACGTTGGATTCTCTGCGCCCCTATCGCATCCTGCTGGCGGAACAGGATGGTGCCATTGTGGGCTATGCCTATGGGGAAGCCGCGGTTTCCAGCGGCAGCGTTGGCTCCTGCCGCAAGGGCGAACGCTTTTACAGTCTGGAGATGCTTTATGTGAAGCCTGATGTCCGCAGCAAGGGTGTGGGGCGGATGCTTTTTCAGGCACAGGTGGAGTATGCCCGTTCGCTGGGCCTTGCGACCCTGCGTTTGACTGCTGTGGGCAAGGACTGGCAAAGGCAGCTGCGGTTCTATCAGGCCATGGGGATGGAGTTTCTCTGGGCAACCATGGATATGGTGCTGTGATGAGGGCGGTTCTCATGCAGGCCCCGGAACCTGCCGTTTCCGACGCGGACGAACTGCATCGTCTGCTTGGAAACTCACGCTTTTTCCTTTCCCTTTTTGCTGTTCCAAGCTGTTACGCTGGGCTGCCGCCCAGACCTGCGCAGGGGCTTTGCCCATGCACCCCACAAGGGGCATCGCCCCTTGACCCTTTTCCGCTGCGCGTTCCCTTGGAGTAGGATGAACGGGGCAATACAAAAAAGTGGCTTGCGCCACTTTTTTGTGTTGGGATTACTTGTCGTAGTTCACAACCAGGGAGAAGTCGGGTGCCTTCAGGGACGCACCGCCAATCAGGCCGCCGTCAATTTCAGGCTGCGCCATCAGGCCCTTGACATTCTTGGGATTCATGGAGCCGCCATACTGGATGCGCATCTTGTCCGCGACTTCCTGACCATACTTGCGGGCCACCGCCTTGCGGATGACACCGATGGTCTCGTTGGCCTGCTCGTCCGTGGCGGTCAGACCGGTGCCAATGGCCCACACGGGCTCATAGGCGATGACCACATCAGCCACCTGCTCGGGGGTCAGGCCGTTGAGGGCCATGATGGTCTGGTAGTCCACCAGACCGTCCGTTGCGCCAGCCTCGCGCACGTCCTTCATCTCGCCCACGCACAGGATGACCTTCAGGCCAGCCTTCACAGCCGCCAGCACGCGCTGGTTGACCGTCTGGTCGGTCTCACCGAAGTACTGACGACGCTCGCTGTGGCCGATGATGACATATTCCACACCGGCAGCCACCAGCATCTCGGCACTCAGTTCGCCCGTGAACGCGCCGGAGGAAGCCCAGTGCACGTTCTCCGCGCCCAGATGGATGTTGGAACCCGCAATGGCGTCCTTCACCGCGCAGAAGTTCACCGCAGGCACGCACACCACCACGTCGCAGATGGCGTCCTTGACCAGGGGCTTGAGTTCATTGACCAGCGTGACCGCCTCAGCGGGGGTCTTGTTCATCTTCCAGTTGCCGGCAATAATCGCCTTACGCATGGGAATCACCTCATGTACTCAATTTGTGGGGAACATACCAAAGCCGTCCCTGCGACTGTGCCACAGGGACGGGGTTGAATGCGCATACGCGCGGGACATTACTGCTCGTCCAGAGCCGCAACGCCGGGCAGCACCTTGCCCTCCAGATACTCCAGAGAGGCACCGCCGCCGGTGGAGATGTGGGTCATCTTCTCGCCCAGACCCATCTGCTCCACAGCCGCAGCAGAGTCGCCGCCGCCGATGATGGTCACAGCGTCGCTCTCGGCCATGGCCTGCGCCACAGCCAGGGTGCCCTTGGCCAGCGTGGGATTCTCGAACACGCCCATGGGGCCGTTCCAGACCACGGTCTTGGCAGCCTTCACAGCCGCAGCGAACAGCTCCTGGGACTTGGGGCCGATGTCGCAGCCTTCCAGGTCCGCGGGAATCTTGTCGGAATCGCACACGGTGGTGGGCACGTTGGGGTCGAAGGTGAACTCAGGCACGCACACGGTGTCGATGGGCAGGAGCAGCTGCACGCCCTTCTCCTCGGCCTTCTTCATCATGTCCTTGCAGTAGTCAATCTTGCTCTCGTCCAGCAGGGAGTTGCCGATTTCATAGCCCTTGGCCTTGAGGAAGGTGAAGGCCATGCCGCCGCCGATAATCAGGGTATCGACCTTCTCCAGCAGGTTGTTGATGACGTTGAGCTTGTCCTCAATCTTCGCGCCGCCCAGCACAGCCACGAAGGGACGGTCAGCATTCTCCAGAGCCTTGCCCATCACGGCCAGCTCCTTGCCAATCAGGTAGCCCGCCACATTGGGGGACAGGAACTTGGTCACGCCCTCGGTGGAGCAGTGCGCGCGGTGGCAGGAGCCGAAGGCGTCGTCCACATAGCAGTCAGCCAGGGAAGCCAGCTCCTTGGAGAAGGTCTCGATGTTCTTGGTCTCTTCCTTGCGGAAGCGGGTGTTCTGCAGCAGCACCACGTCGCCGTCCTTCATGGCGGCCACGGCAGCCTTGGCGTTCTCGCCCACAACGGTATCGTCATCGGCAAAGACCACGGTCTGGCCCAGGTACTGGCTCAGGCGCTCCGCCACGGGGGCCAGGGAGAACTTGGCCTCGGGGCCGTTCTTCGGCTTGCCCAGATGGCTGCACAGAATCACACGGCCGCCGTCGGCAATCAGCTTCTTGATGGTGGGCAGGGCAGCCACGATACGCTTGTCGTTGGTGATTTTGCCGTCCTTCATGGGGACGTTGAAGTCACAGCGCACCAGCACCCGCTTGCCGGCAACCTGGATATCGTCGATTGTTTTCTTCGCCATGTTGCAACACTCCTTCAAAAATACCTTTCAATATTGCAAAAGCCTTGTTCAGGCGTGCAATCGCCAGAATCCTTCATTTCCAATGATACCACGCAATGCCGCTGATGGCAAGCATTTTCCACGGGCTTTGACACAATGCTGTCAATTTTTCTCCCTCTCCGGCATAGCCTTGCATGGAGGTGACAGGCATGGTTGTGTGTCCCGTTCGCGCCCTGGCGGCCCTCGTGGGCTGTGCAGCGGCGGTGTATCTGCTCTGCCGCTGCTTCGACCCGCAGCGGCTCTCCGGCAAGGCTGTGACACACTGCGTCCTGGGGCTTCTGCTGCTCCTTGTGTGGAACCTGCTCTCGCCCCTGCACCTGGGGGTGAATCCCCTCGCCGCCCTCACAGCGGGATGTCTGGGGCTGCCGGGCGTGGGCCTGCTGCTTGTGCTGAAAATGCTGGCTTAGACCGACACAACCTCGATGCCCGCCATGGCTTCCTCAATCAGGGCTTCCATATCCAGCCTGCCCTCGCCCTCCAGAATCTTGTCCATCTTGGGATTGGTGGCAGGGTGACGGGGCGTAAAGACCGTGCAGCAGTCCTCATAGGGCAGCGAGGACGTTTCCAGCGTGCCGATGCGCTTGGCCACATCAATGATTTCACTCTTGTCAAAGCCGATGAGCGGACGGAACACGGGCATGCTGACCACCATGTTGGTGGTGTTCAGGGCCTGCATGGTCTGGCTGGCCACCTGACCGATGCTCTCGCCGGTGATGAGGGCCTCGCACTGCTCCTGCCGCGCCACCCGCTCGGCAATGCGCATCATGAAGCGGCGCATGATGAGCGTGGTGTATTCCTCGGGGCATTTCTCGTGAATCTCCATCTGAATGTGGGTGAAGGGCACCACATGCACCCGGATGCCGCAGCAGCTCTCCGACAGGATGCGCGCCAGGTCAAGCACCTTTTCCTTGGCCCGGTCGGAGGTATAGGGGTAGCTGTGGAAATGCACGGCATTGATGCGCACACCGCGTTTGGCAATCATCCATCCGGCCACGGGACTGTCAATGCCGCCGGAGAGCAGCAGCGTTGCCCTGCCGCCCGTGCCCACGGGCATGCCGCCCACGGCCATGATGACCTTCACATACAGATAGCACTTGTCGCGAATCTCCACATTCACCACATGCTGGGGATTGTGGACATCCACCGACAGCTCCGGATGCGCCTGCAAAATGCGGTAGCCCATCTCCATGCCGATGGCGGGAGAATCAAGGGGATACTGCTTGTCCGAGCGGCGGGCCACCACCTTGAAGGAACCCGCAAGGCCCTCGGTCATGCGAATTGCCTGCGCACAGATGGCCTCAAAGTCGGCCTTGTCCATCTCCACCGCAGGGCATACGCTGTGTACGCCAAAGACCTTCGTCACCCGGCGCACACACTCGTCCATGTCATCAAAGCCGCTGACGAAAATCCGGCCGTCATGCAGCCACACCTCGCCGTGCAGCGGGGCCACCGCATGCTTCACGCGCTTGACCAGTGCGCGCATGAACACCGGGCGATTCAGCCCCTTGAGAAATATTTCGCCGTAGCGAACCAGCAGCAGCTCTCGCACAGAGCGTCTCTCCTTCATGCTTGGGCTACCTTACCGGCGCGTGAAACGCCGGAGCAGTCCATAATGCTTGATTGCCGCATCGGCGGCATAGTCGATTTCCTCCATGGTCAGCTGCGGACAAAGGCTGAAGCGCAATGCGCTGTCCTTGACCGCTGCCGGAAGTCCCATGGCCGTCAGCACCCCGGAAAACTTCTGCTTCCGGCTGGCGCATGCCGACCCCGCACTGACATACACGCCTTCCCCTTCCAGCGCGAACAGCATCGTCTGGGAGCGGACGGGCGGCAGGCTCACATTCAGGATGTGGGGCGCACTGGCGGGGTCATCCAGCGCGGGGCCATTGAGGACAGCCTCCGGGATGGCCTCGTGCAGACGCTGCCACAGGTGTGCCTTGCAATCCCGCATGTGCGCCGCGCCCTCGGCGGGATAGCTGCGCACAGCCTCCCCCAGCCCGATGATGCCCACGGTATTCTCCGTGCCGGAGCGATAGCCCTCCTCCTGACCCCCGCCAAAGACGATGGGGCTAACCTTGTGGTTCTTCTGCACAATCAGTCCGCCCACACCCTTGCAGGCATGAATCTTGTGCCCGCTGAAGGCATAGGACTGGATGCCCAGCCGGTTGAAGGCCATCGGTACGCGCAAAAAGCCCTGCACGCCGTCCACATGGATAGCCGCGTCAGGACAGTACTGCCTGCGCAGGGCGACAATTTCCTCCAGGGGCTGGATGGCACCGCTCTCGTTGTTGACCTGCATGACGCACAGCATGCGCACCGAATCATCCAGCATGGCCGTCAGCGCGGACAAATCCGCCACGCCGCGATTGTCCACCGGAATCATCTCCACCCGGTGGCCCAGACGCTCAATCTCCTGCGCGCATTGCAGCACCGCCGGATGCTCCACCGACAAAAGCAGCACCTTCCCCGGCTTGCGCACCGTGCGCAGATGCCCCAGGATGGCGATGTTGTCGGCCTCTGTCCCCCCGGAGGTGAAGATGAGCCGCTGACCTGCCGCACCGGCTGCCTTCAGGCAGTCCTCCCGGGCTGCTGTCAGGAGTTTTTCAGCCGCCATGGCAGGCCGGTAGAGGGAGGACGGATTGTGCCAGTGCACGGTCAGGGCGTCCTGCATGGCGCGAACCACCGCGTCGGAGGGACGGGTGGTTGCGCTGTTGTCCAGATAGACTTCCATGCCTTACTCCTGCCACGCACCACGGGGCAGATAGTGCTTGATGTAGGCCACCATGTCCTCGCTGGGCTCAATGATGATGATGCGCTTGCTGTTTTCCTTCTGGAAATAGAAGTAGTACAGCTCCGCGCCGCGGTTGAGGAACCAGTTGTCCTTGCGCACGCCGGGCATGGTGATGTAGCGCTGGAAGGCGGGGCTGCTGACCTTGCCGAAGGCGTCCACGCGGTTGACCTTCAGGCTGCCCAGGCTCTTGCGCTTCCTGTTGTTGAACACCATGGCGAAGTCCATGTCGCCGTTGGTGAAGGTGTACTCATAGTCCGTGCGCAGACGGTCGCGGAACAGGAACAGCAGCACCGCAATGCCCACATTGATGAGCGTGACAATCAGCTGGGGCACCGAGAAGGCGTAAAGCAGGATTTGCAGGTTCATCATGCCCAGCAGGGCGGAGAGAATCATCACAACCATCGACAGCACAAAGAGAATTTCACTGAGCATCTTGTTCTTCTTGACCACGATTTCTTCCAGAAAACGATCCATGACGACATTCCTCCGTATTGATGTTGTGGGTTCACCTTGGTATTACAGAAAGATATACGCCAGCGCGCACAGCAGACCCAGCACGGCACCGCCCAGCACCTCGACCTTGGTATGACCCACCAGCTCCTTGAGGTCGTCATCGGCGATTTGCTCGCCATTGATGAGCACCTTGCGCAGAATCTCGTTGAGCACCTGCCCCTGATTGCCGGTTTCCTTGCGCACGCCGGTGGCATCATACATCACGATGGCGGCCAGAATGAAGCTCAGCGCGAACACCGATGAATCAAAGCCCTCCAGCGCACCAATCATCATCGCCAGCGATACCACGAAAGCCGTATGGGAAGAAGGCATGCCGCCACTGCCGAAAAAGCGCATCAGGTCGAGCTTCCTCTCCACCAGCCAGTAGGTAGGAATCTTCATCGCCTGCGCCACAAACCATGCCGTGACCGCACACAGCAGCGCACGGTTGGAAATGATTTCCACAATGTTATGCAAGCCATCACCCTCCTGTACCTCGCTCTGTTTGTCTTATTGTACTCTGACGAGTGTACTTTGCGCAAGGTCTTTCAAAAAATTCATGGATTCGCCAAAGATGGCAAGGGCTTCCACCGCCTCAAGGACATGCGCCCGGGCATCGCGCCGGGTCTGTTCCACGCCCACGGCGGCGACCCAGGTCAGCTTGCCAAGGGCTGCGTCCATGCCGGTATTCTTGCCCATCAGGGATGCATCGCCCTCCACATCCAGCAAATCGTCCACCATCTGGAACGCCATGCCCAGATGATAGCCGTAGGCCGCACCGGCCTGCACCTGCTCGGGCGAGGCACCGGCCAGCATCAGCCCGGCCTCCAGCGGCGCGGTCAGCAAATCGGCGGTCTTGTGGGCGTGGATGTAGCCCACCCGGGCAAGGGTCGGCTCCGTGCCTTCCTCCGTCACGTCTACGGTTTGACCCGCGACCATGCCGGTTACGCCGGCCCGGCGGGCAATGACCTCGGCTGCCCGGAGTCCGCGCAGGTCATTCATGGCGCAGGCGGCGCGCAGCATCAGCTCCATGGCCGCGCTCAGCAGCCCATCCCCCGCCAGAATGGCCATGCCCTCCCCGAATACCTTGTGGTTGGTGGGCTTGCCCCGGCGCAGGTCATCGTTGTCCATGGCAGGCAAGTCATCGTGAATCAGACTGTAGGTGTGAATCATCTCCAGCGCACAGGCAAAGGGCAATGCCTCCTGCACCTTGCCCCCGGCCATGTCGCAGGCCGCCAGCAGCAGCACGGGACGCAGACGCTTGCCCCCCGCTTCCAGCGAATACGCCATGGCTTCCATCAATCGCCCGGGGATGTCGCCCAGCCCTGCCAGCTGGCTGACCAGCGCGTCCTCCACCATGGCCTGATAGCATTCGTAGCTTCTCATACGTCCTCCTCCAGGGGAAGCTCCTCCTCCGAGCCCTGCCGCAGCACCGTCAGCCGCTGGGTGGCTTCGGCCAGCTCCTTCTCCATGTCGGCAATCATCCGCATGCCTTCCTCATAGCGTTTCAGGCTCTGCTCGATGCTCATGCCGCCCTGCTCCAGCCGGGCAATCAGCTCCTCCACCGCCGTCAGCTGGTCCTCGAGGGTCGGTTTCTTCTTCGCTGCCATGCTCAATCCTCCTCCTGCTGCACCTGCATCGTACCGTCGCGGAAGTGCAGCGTCATGTGCGGATGCGCCCTTGCCGCCTCCCGTGTGGTGATGACCTGCTCCCCGTCCGTCACCAGCGCATAGCCACGCTCCAGTACCTGCAAGGGATTCAGCATATCCAGCCGCGCCCTGTCCCGGGCAAGCTGCTGCCGCCGGGCTTCCAGCAGGCCGTCCATGCCATGGTTCAGCCGGACGCGCAGCATGGCCAGGCGCGGTGCAGCTTCCGTCATGGGATGCTCTACGGCCCTGTTCAGCCGCTCCCGGCACCGCGCCAGCCGATAGGCCGTATCCCGCAGCCGCATGTCCGGGCTGACCGCTGTCAGCCGCCGTGCCAGCTGCGCAAGCTGCCGTGACCGCTGGGTCATCATCGTGTCCATGGCCTGTGTCATTTGACGGCGCATCATGCGCAGCCCTGCCAGCAGCTCGGCCCGATCCGGCACCGCCAGCTCCGCCGCGTTGGAGGGCGTTGCCGCCCGCACATCCGCCACAAAATCCGCAATGGTGAAGTCCGTTTCATGCCCCACGGCGGAAATCACCGGCACGGGGCTGTCCGCGATGGCCCGGGCCACCACTTCCTCATTGAATGCCCACAAATCCTCCATGGAGCCGCCGCCCCGCCCGGCAATGATGACCTCCACCTGCGGGAGCGTTCCGGCCCGGCGGATGGCTGCGGCAATCTCCTGCGCCGCGCCCTCCCCCTGCACCTGCACGGGGAGCAGCACCAGCGGCACGCCGGGGTCACGGGCTGCGGATACCCGGCGGATATCCTGCAAAACCGCACCCGTGCGGGAGGTGACAATGGCAATCCGCCTGGGCCGCAGGGGCAGCTGCTTCTTCCTCGCCGGGTCAAACAGGCCCTCCGCCGCCAGCTGCGCCTTCAGGGCCTCGAACTGCTGATACAACCCGCCAATCCCATCCGGGCGCATGCTCTCGGCATAGAACTGATACGTCCCCGACTGGGCATAGAGACTGACACTGCCCGAAAGCACCACCGCCATGCCGTCTCTGGGACGAATGCTCATGCGCATGGCGTTTTGCCGGAACATCACGCAGGCGATACGTGCCTGCTCATCCTTGAGGGTGAAGTACCAGTGCCCGGAGGTATGGGCCTTGAAGTTGCTGATTTCCCCCCGGATACGCAGGCTGCGCAGCATGGGGTCTGCCGCCAGGGAACGGCGGACATACTCGTTCAGGTCGCTGACCTGCAAAATCCAGTCCGGCACGTTACTTTCCGGCCCTTTCGGCGGCCTCCACGGTGTTTTCCAGCAGCATGGTAATGGTCATACGGCCCACGCCGCCCGGCACCGGGGTAATCCACCCGGCGACTTCCTTCACGGCATCGAAATCCACATCGCCCACCACCTTGCCATCCACGCGGTTGATGCCCACGTCGATGACGATGGCCCCGGGCTTCACCATATCGGCAGTAATCATCTTCGGACGGCCCACGGCGGCCACCAGAATATCCGCCCGGCGGGTATGCGCCGCCAAATCCGCTGTGCGGCTGTGGCAGACGGTCACGGTGCAGTTCTGCTGGAGCAGCAGCATGGCCATGGGCTTGCCCACAATGTTGCTGCGGCCCACCACCACGGCCTCCTTGCCGGACAGGTCAACGCCCGTGCGGCGAATCATCTCCAGCGCACCCTTGGGCGTGCAGGCCACCACGCCGGGCAGGCCGTTGAGCAGCTTGCCCGCGTTCTGGATGTGGAAGCCGTCCACATCCTTCTCCGGGGCAATCACGCCCAGGGCCGCCGCTTCGTCCAGATGGGCAGGCAGGGGCAGCTGCACCAGAATGCCGTGGATGCTCGCATCCGCATTCAGGGCGCGAATCTGTTCCTCCAGCTGCTCCTGGGTCGTATCCGCGCTCATGCGGATGGTCACGGAATGAATCCCCACCTGCTCGCAGCCGATGCCCTTGTTGCGCACATAAATTTGGCTGGCAGGATCCTCGCCCACCAGAATCACCGCAAGGCCCGGATGAATCCCCTTCTCCTTGAGCGCGGCCACCCGCAGGGCGATTTCCTCCCTCAGGGTCCCCGACATAGCCTTGCCGTCCAGCAATGTAGCTGCCATGGTCATGCCTCCTTCAATCCTTCTGCCGGGCGTGCATGTCCTGCGCCCGCAGCTTCTGCGCGCCAATCAGGGCCGCGCCGACGGCATTGTCGCCGGAATACTCCGGCTTGCCGAAATAAACCTTCAAGTGACGGTCACGCTTGGACACCCGCTGGGTGACCAGCTCCCGGAACAGCGGCGAGGACGCCACGCCCCCCGCCATCAGCACCTGCTGCACGCCCGTTTGCTTCGCCCCCGCACAGACCATGCGGGCCACCGTCCGGGCCAGCAGGTCGTAGACCTCCCGGGCAATGTCCTCCCGGGGGAGCGCAGCAACGGCAATCCACCGCTGGAGCTGCGTTTCCGCGCCGGAAAGATGGCAGTGCAGGTCGCCGTCCGTCATGCTCACCGGCAGTCGGGCTTGACTCTGCCCCGCAAGGGCCAGCTGCTCCAGATGCGGCCCCGCCGGGAATGGCAGCCCCAGGGCCACGCCTGCCCGATCCACCACCTGACCCGCGTGCAGGTCGAGCGTGCCGCCCAGCAGCGACAGTTCTTCCCCTTGCAGGCACAGCAGCTCGGTGGTGCCGCCGGAGAGGTGCACGGCCAGCAAATCACCCATCTCCACGCCGCTGTCCACCCGCGCAGCCGCGATATGCCCCCGTTGGTGGGTGGAAGCAAAGCAAGGGACGCCAAGCATGGCCGCCATACCGCGGCCCTGCGCGTCCCCTGCGTGAAACACAGGCATGTACGATGCTTCATCATCCCGGGGGCGGCTGGAGACGCACACAGCGGCAATCTCCATGCCCCGGATGGCCTGCGCCAGCTCCTCCAGGATGCCGGGCAGCTGCCGGACATGGATAAACACGGCCTCACTTTGACGGAGACCGCGTTCACCCTCCCTGACGGGCAGCAGCTTGCGGCAGCTGGCAACCACCTCGCCCTCCACCGTCACAGCAGCAGCGGAGGTGGTGTAGCAGCTGGTATCCAGGCCGATTACGACCCGCGTCATGCCTTCTCAGCCTTCTTCTTGCGCAGGATGGTGCCCAGCACGCCATTGATGAACCGCCCGCTGGACGGCTCGGAATACCGCCCCGCCAATTCGACGGCTTCGTTGATGGCCACACTGCCGGGCACATCGTCCTCATGGAGGATTTCCCAGGTGGCCAGGCGCAGGATGGTCAGGTCAACCCGGGGCATGCGCTGGATGCTCCAGCCCCGGCTGGCAGCGGAGATTTCCGCGTCCAGCTCATCCAGGTGGGTCAGCACGCCATCCAGCACCCGGGTAATGTAGGCGCGGTCAGACTTTCCGGGCTCGTTGGGGCTGATGGCCTCCACCCCGGGTACGCCTTCCTCCCGCAGCTCGTCGTAGACCATTTGCAGGGTCTCCTCGCCGCCCTCGCCGCCGGCCATGTGTTCATAAATCATCTGCATCACGGCAGAGCGTGCAGTAATTCGCGACATATACGATGTACTCCGTTCTCTGTTCAGTTTTGAATCCTTATTCCTTGGGTGGGAACAGCCGGTTGACCAGACTCCTGACGGCTTCCTGCTTATCCTTCACGCCGCCCATGAACATCCCCGCCGCGCCCAGCAGCACCACGAACAGCGTCCGCCACAGCCCGATGGTCATCAGCAGCGCAGCCAAGGCCACACCCATGACCAATCCCAGCAGGCCGCAGGCAGGCGTGCCGATTTGCGTCAGGCCTCGCAGGAAATCATTCAGCGATTTCATGAGCTTCCTCCTTCACGGCTGACGGATGCTCCTCGGACTCCGCCATGCTTTCCTCGGGAAGCTGCTCAGGCTCCGTGACGTCAGGCTCCTGTTCCGTTACCTCGGGTTCCAGCGAGAGGGTCGGCACCGGCTCCATGGCAGGCTCCTCCGCCACGGCAGGCTCTTCCACCACAGCAGGCTCTTCCGCGACGGCAGGTTCTTCCGCAACGGCAGGCTCCGCTTCCGTGACGGGCGCGGGCGGCGGGGGCATATTGGCAGGCTCCTCCGCATGGCGGAACAGCCGCTGATGCAGCGACCAGCGCGGCGCATTATCCTCTTCCTGCGCGGGTGCAGACGGTGTGAGCACGACAGGCTTGGGCTCCTCCACCACGGGCAGAGGCTCAATCTTCTCAGGTACCTCCGGCACCGTGTAGGGGGAATCCGGGCCCTTGGAGGTCGGCTCCACCTGCACCTTGACTTCCTTCACATCCACGCCGGAGCAGGAGGTCACATACTGCTTGATCTGCTTTTGCAGCGCGGACACCGCCAGGGGAATGTTCACGCCCCGGGCAAGCCCGATGCGCAGACGGATGATGAGACCCTCCCGGTTGTTCTCCAGCGACGTGCCCATGACATGAATTTCCTCATGCCGATCCACGCACCGCTGCACCAGGGCCTCGATGGCCCGCATGGAGATGCTCAACTCGCCGCCCTCGGTCTGCTGCACGACAAAGCCGCGCTTGTTCTTCTTCTGATGGCGGAAAAGCACGCAGACGCAGTACAGCCCCAGCAGAGCCAGTGCCGTCACAGCCGCAACAACCGCCGTGATGTAGAGCGCGTGCTCCGGCTGTGCCGTCAGGGGCGAAAGCGTCTGCGCCAGCCATGCCACGACACCCATGGGCAGCAGTGTCTGATCCAGCAGGCAAACCGCCAGCGCAAGAAGAATCAGACCCGCCAATGCAATCAGCAGCCTGTCAACAATGCGAATTTTCATCCATTTCCGCCTCCTTCATCATCATCATCATCATGTGCATGAATAAAGTACACCGGCAAGGCCAGAAAACACCCTGCCGGTGGATACGTTACGCTTCGCTCTGATCCTCGCCAGCAGGTGCGTCAGCAGGCTCCTGTGCCGCTTCCGGCTCCTGGCGGCTGGCCGTATCCGCAGGGCAGCTGCCCGCTGCCAGCGCGGCATTTTCGCTGCCGGCTGTCAGGTTGCTGCTGGAGCTGTTTTCCTTCTCGAAGCTGACGCCCTGGACATGCACGTCCACGCGCACCACATGCAGCCCGGTCATGGTTTCGATGGCCTTGCGCACGTTCTCCTGAGCGTCCTGGGCAGCCTTCTGGATGGGGGTGCCGTATTCCACGATCATGTACAGATCGACGCTGGCCTCCTCCGTGCCGGTCTCCACCTTCACGCCCTTGGTGATATTGCGGTTCTTGCTCAGGATGCTGCCGGAGACATTGCACATGCCGGCAACGCCCTCCACCTCGCCCGCCGCAACGCCCGCAATGATGGCCACCACCTCATTGGCATAGGTGATGGAGCTGGTCTGCTCGGTATCATTCTCCACAGTCAGGGGGAGATTATCCTTCTTGGTTGCCATAGGGGCCGCACCTCCTGATAAGTCTGTCCATGGTCAGGCCCTGCCTGACCCTTCCGGGCGGACAGGTACAGGGAAATACACCCGTACCGCCCGGTTTTTCTCAGTATAGCATACTTTGACCCGGTTGACAAGTTTTCAGTCGGAAGAAGCTGACGGGGCCTTGGGATAAATTACTGCTCCTTGTCCACCGGCACCAGCGCGATGTGCAGCTCGTCCAGCTGCTTCTGCTCCACGAAGCCCGGCGCGCCCATCATCACGTCCTGGGCGTTCTTGTTCATGGGGAAGGGAATCACCTCGCGGATGGAGTCCTCACCGGCCAGCAGCATCACCATGCGGTCAACGCCGGGGGCGATGCCTGCATGGGGCGGCGCACCGTAGCAGAAGGCGTTGTACATGGCCGGGAACTTCGCCTTCACGTCCT
>JBJEUL010000152.1:0-18702 GCA_051883835.1 Aristaeellaceae bacterium | reverse complement strand
GGGCGATGCCCCTTGTGGGGTGCAGGGGTGAAACCCCTGCGCAGGTCTGGGCAGCCGCCCAGCGCAACACGTTCAAACATCAAAAAAGGAAAAGGGAAAAAACAGAGTTTCCAAGCAGACGACGAAGTTCGTCCGCGTCGGAAACGGCAGGTTCCGGGGACTGCACGAGGAACGTCCTCATCCGCTCTCGCTGCACTGTGAAATACCCCAACGTTCCCCGCTTCTTTGACAGACAAATGCGGCATACCGATGCTGTTCGGTATGCCGCATTGATGCTTTTGGCATGGCTTACAGGCTTTGCATGAAATCCTCATAGGTGATGGCAGCCGCTTGCGCATCCGTCAGACGGTGCGTCCAGCAGGCGCGCTCGCCCTGACTGCCGGGGCCTTCACAGCCATACTCCGCGTAAAAGCTGACCTCACGGGCATGGGGCTTGTTCCAGTCATCCCATCCCTCGGGACGGATGTGCGGGCCTATATAGCAGTGCAGCAGCACCGTCTTGGCCCAGTCCCGCCACGGACGGCCCAGATAGAAGCTCCCGTCCGCCACACCCTCGCCCAGAAAACGGCAGCGGCTGAACACATAGCCATACTTCTGCCCCTCCGGGGTGGATGCCGCCGTGGCAAATCCCCCGCCCGGTGCCGTGCGGTCTGCCCGGCCATCCACGCAGATGATGTCGCAGTCCTCGAACCACGCCGCCGCGCCGCCGAAAATGAAATCAATATCCCCTTCAATGCGGCAGCGGCGATAGGTGTGCCGCTGGGGTGTGCGGGGCGCGAACTGCTTCGGGCCGAGGAAGCCGTTCTTTTGCAGCTCCTTGGGGGGAAGCGGCGCGGTGAACAGCGTGTCCTGATAGGAGGACAGCACACACTCTTCGCAGGTGAAATCATCACCGTCCGCATACAGGGCCACAGCCTGCCCCACCTTCTCCCGGGGCGCGGCGGCATTGCGGATGGTCAGGCGGCGCAGCGTCACATGGGGCGCATCCATGAGCATGGTGTAGCTGCGGAAGGTGCCACGGGTCAGACCGTCGGGCATCATCTCGGTTGCGCCGTCGGCCCAGAGAATCACGGTGGAGGCCGCGTCCTCACCCTCGATGGTGGTGTTGGGGCGTTGCAGGGTGATTTTCTCTCGGTAGGTGCCGGGAGCCAGGTGCAGGGTCACGGGGGTGTCATCCTGCGGCAGGCTGTCAAGGGCGGCTTGCAGGGCATGTTCACCGGGATAAACAGGGATGGTCAGCATGGTCATTCCTCCTGTGGATGCTCGGCAGTTTCGTGACGCTGGAAGGCTTCATGCTCCCGGGACAACTCCCGGTAGAGGGTCACGGCATCCCAGCGAACATTGGTGGGTGTTACGACAGCCTTGAGGGGCAGGACAATGTGCCCCTGCCGCAGTGCGGAGAGCAGCTTGTCAGCCTGCTGGCTGGACATGTTGGCCAGCACGGCCATTTCGCCCCGGAAAGGCTCCTCAGGCGCGGCCAGACCGGGCAGGCGCGGACAAAGCCCGCACAAGGCCCCCAGCGGTTGCAGGCAATCCTCTGGCCTGACCTCGGCCAGCAGGATGGACAGACGCATGCACGCAAAGCGTACCCGCGCCAGCTTGTCAGCGGGAAGGTTGAAGCACAGCAGTGTCGGACGGCTCATAGGCGTACTCCTTTGTCATGACAATGGCAGTCAGTCCTATGAATTCGCTGTGCACAGGGCCATTTCCTGCCGCAAGGGCAGCGGATTCACGGCACAAGGTTGAGCAGGTCGGTGTCATCCCCCACATTGACAAAGGAATCCGGCACCTGGCCCACAATGATGCTCTCCGCCACGGCCACCTGCGTGACAGCGTCCACGCTGGACGCGCCTGTGGGCAGCACCAGCCGTACCTGCGCCCGCATGGTCAGCAGCACCCGGTGCCGCGTTTGGTTGATGCCTGCGGAGGTGAACTCCGTTTCGTAGGTCGTGACCACGGCACCCACCGGCAGCATGTGCACCTGAATCCGCGGGCCTGTGCCTGCCAGCAGCGTAATGCCCAGCGCACTGCCCAGCGGCACGGATACCGTCTGGTCCTCCAGCCCCTCCAATTTGGCCTGCGCGGTCAGGCTGGCCCGGGAGGCAAGGCTGTTCATGCCGGCGGTGTTGGCCTGCAAAAGCCGCACACTGCCGTCACTGCCCAGCGTTACATGCACCAGACTGTCGTAGGAGATGCCCTGGGCGATGAGGGCTTCGGCAGCCTCGTTCAGGGCCTGCACGGCCAGCACCTCCGCGCGGGCGTTGGCCAGGGTCAGCACCACCTGCGTCAGATTCTGTTCCAGCATCAAAAAGAGCGCGACAAGCAGCAGCGCACACAGGGCCAGCATGCGGGGGAGAGCCGATTTTTTCCGGGGAGATGCAGTCATGGCGCGTCCTCCTTCGTTCATTAGGTATGGCGCACAAATGGGTTGTGTGCTATAATCATCATGGATGCTTGTCGGAACCTGCCCTTGGAGCAGGCCATCCGCTGACAGAACCAGGGAGGCGATTCCTTGCAGAGGCGCAACAGACGCAGCGAGCGCAACCGCGAAGCGCACTATGAAGCATGGCAGGAGGACGGCGGAAACGATGCTGTCCGCAACGCCTATGATGACCCGGCAACGGAGGATTTTCCGGGGGAGTTTTATCCCATGGAGGAGGGTTATCCCTCCGGGGATGCCGCTTACGCCCCGGAAGGGGAGACCCCGTCCGCCCCAATGTATGCCGAGCCGCAGGACGATTATGCCCCGGCCTATGACGCATCCGATGAGGGCGGCTATGCGGAGGGCAGCTATGAAGCTGCGGACATCTATGATGCCGGTGCGTATGATGGGGATGATGTGCCCCTGCTGCCGGACAAGCCCCATCCCCACAGCATCTTCAAGCCTGCGGTACGCAAGCCCAACTTTGCCCTGAGCGTCATGGTGAACGTGGTGCGCGTCCTTGCGCTGCTGGTGCTGGTGGCAGGGCTGGCAGGCCTGGGCGCGGTGGCCGGTATCGCCAAGGGCTACATGGAGACCGCTCCGACCCTCGACCTGGCGGCCCTGGACGAGCAGGCGCAGACCTCCTTCATCTATGACAGCAAGGGCAATCTCATCACCGAGTTCAAGGGCATCGAGAACCGGGTGATGGTGTCCATTGCCGCCATGCCCAAGTATTTGCAGCAGGCCTTTGTGGCGGTGGAGGATTCCCGCTTCTACACCCACAGCGGCGTGGACGTGAAGCGCATTGTGGGCGCGTTCGTGTCGAACCTGACATCCTCGAGCGTGCAGGGTGGCTCCACCATCACCCAGCAGCTCATCAAGAATACCCTGCTCTCATCCGAGCAGAGCTACAAGCGCAAAATTCAGGAAGCCTATCTGGCCATGCAGCTGGAAACCCGCTACACCAAGGATGAAATTCTGGAATGCTACCTGAACACCATCTGGCTGGGAGAAAACTACTACGGCGTGCAGACCGCGGCGGAAGGCTACTTCGGCAAATCGCTGGCGGAGCTGACGCTGCGCGAGTGCGCCATGCTGGCCGGTACCTGCAACAGCCCCTACTACTACAATCCCCGGCGCAACTTCTATACCCGCGCCAAGGAGGGCGTGGACTACGTTGCCATCACCAACAACCGCACCGACTATGTGCTGCGGTGCATGTATGAGAACCAGTTCATCACCTATGAGCAGTATCAGGAGGCTCTCAATCCTGCCACGGCCCAGGTGCTGGAAAAGGACCCCACCGCCAGCAGCGGCATGTATGCCTATGCGCATTATGTGGAATACGCCATCTCCGAGGTGGTGGACATCCTGCTGGAGCTGAACAATCTGGAGGACACCACCGCCAACCGCAACGCCATGGAGAACAAGCTGCGCACCGGCGGCTACCGCGTGAAGCTGGCCATTGACACGGATATCCAGACCACCGTGCAGGACACTGTGTCCAACTGGACCAAGTATCCCTCCCTGCGCGACCCCTCGGACAAGGTGTACCGCGCCCGCAACTCGGACGGTACCTATGACGAGATTATCCAGCCCCAGTGCGCTGCCGTGGTGCTGGACTACCGCACAGGCGAAATCAAGGCCATCATCGGCAGCCGCGACGAGCCGACCCAGCGCAAGACCCTCAACCGTGCCACGGACATGAAGATGCCCGTTGGCTCCTCCATCAAGCCCCTTG
The DNA here is from genome assembly GCA_051883835.1 of Aristaeellaceae bacterium. Taxonomy (GTDB): domain Bacteria; phylum Bacillota; class Clostridia; order Christensenellales; family Aristaeellaceae; genus UBA11524. Next base: position 14,539 of record JBJEUL010000152.1, on the reverse strand, counting down.
CCGTCTATGCCCCCGCGCTGGAGCTGGGCGCATCCCCGGCCAGCATCGTGTACAACCTGCCCCTGCCCATCTCCGGCTGGAAGGGCTCCAACGGCAAGGACACCTGGCCCAAGAACTACGGCGGCGGCGGCTACACCGGCCCCACCACCCTGCGCTATGCCATGAAAAAGAGCCTGAACACCGCTGCTGCCCAGACCCTGATGACGCTGGTGGGCGTGGATCGCTCGGTGGACTTCCTCCATCGGCTGGGCGTGGATGACGACCATATTGACGCGACCCCCTTCGGCCTGAGCCTTGGCTCCAGCGGCATCACGCCCCTGCAAATGAGCGTGGCCTTCGGCGTGCTGGCCAATGGCGGCGTGTATCAGGAGCCCATCTCCGTGCTGGGCATTTCCGACAGCGAGGGCAATGTGGTCTGGGACGGCCATGCCAATCAGGAACGCCGCCGGGTGTTCAGCGAGTCCACCTCCTGGCTGATTGTGGACATGCTCAAGGACGCTGTGTCCTCCGGCACCGGCACCACCGCCAAAATCAAGGGTCAGACGGTTGCCGGCAAGACCGGCACCAACTCCGACCAGAAGGGCGTGTTCTTCTCCGGCATGACCGGGTACTATGCGTCCGCCCTGTGGGTGGGCCATGACAACTACAAGGCCCTGTCCTCCAAGTCCACCGGCTCCGGTGCTGCCGCGCCGCTGTGGCAGAGCTACATGAGCAAGATTCACACCGGGCTGGCCAACCGGGACATTCTGGAGGGCGACCCCAGCCAGTACGGGCTGGTCAAGGCCACCACCTGCGCCGTGTCCGGCCAGCTGGCCACCGATGCCTGTCGCAACGATGCCAAGGGCTATGGCACGGTGACGGACTACTGGGCGCAGGGCAGTGTGCCCACCGTGTCCTGCCAGATGCATCAGGTGCAAACCGTTTGCCTGGACAGTGGCATGGTGGCCGGGACGTACTGCACCAATACCGCGTCCCGGGGCGTGGTGGTGATTCCCAAGGGCCATCCGCTGTACCAGTTCATCGGTACGGAATACAATGATGTGCTGGTGGAGTACCTGGGTGCGTCCGCCGTGACGACCACGGCCAGGTGTACCCTGCACACCAGCCCGGGCAGCAGCGGCAGCGACCCCGTGGTCAACAACACCCTCATCCCGGATGCCAAGGCCCTGATGACCCAGGCCCAGAGCATGCTCAGCGGCATGGACACCTCCAGCGGACAGGGCGCGGCCATCCAGCGGGCCATGAACAACCTGAACGCGGTCATCAATTCGTCCAATCCCACGCAGGCGGATGTGGCCGGTGCCATGGGTCTGCTGACACAGGCCATGGCAGGGATTTACTGATGATGGACGATATCCTTAACGCCCTGCGCGTCCTTCGCGCACCCATCCAGCAGGGGGAGTACGACCTGCACCATCTGGTGATGGATGCGCTGGACGCAGCAGGCATGCACTATGAGCATGAGGTTTCGCTTGCCCCCCGCTGCCGTATTGACCTGATGTGCGGCGGCGTGGGTATTGAAATCAAGCGGGGCCAGCCGGAGCGCATGCGCGTCCGGGCGCAGCTGATGCGCTATGCCCAGTGTCCGCAGGTGGAGGGCCTGATTCTTGTGACCGAAAAAACCATCGACCTGCCGCGCACCATGGCCGGAAAGCCCCTGCGCCTGGTGTGCCTGAACCGCCTGTGGGGGATTGCGCTATGACCGAGCATGAATGGCAGAAGGACGCAGCCCTGCTTCCGGCCTACCTGCAGGAAAACTACACCCTGCCCAGCCACGTTTACGGCACGCTGAGCTACAATCGCCGCAGCCGGTGCTGGGTGGTGAAGGGCGACCCGTCCGTGACGGAGATGTGCAAGCGGCTGTTCCCGGGCTCCGCCGGGAGCAAGCGGGGAGAAGCCCGCTTCACGGCGCACCGGCGGATGGTGGGGGAGCTGTGCTGGCTGATGCTGCGCTTTCCGCTGGAGATTCGCGCATCCGACAGGGCCCTGTGGGAGCAGGCTGTGAACGATGCCCGCAATGCCGCCGTGCGCCGGGAACGAGCTGCTCTGATGCCAGAAAGCATGGAGCCGCCCGAGGGTAGCTTCACCGGGCGATTGATGCAGTTCCAGCAGGAGGGGCTGGCCTTCCTGATGCAGCATGAACGCTGTCTGCTGGCGGACGAGATGGGCCTGGGCAAGACCGTGCAGGCTCTGGCCTGGCTGGCCGCAACGGGGAATTTCCCGGTGATGGTCATCCCGCCTGCGCATCTGTGCCGCAACTGGCAGGAGGAAGCAGCGCGGTTCCTGCGCCTGAACGGACAGCCCCCGAGCATCCACGTGATCCGGGGCCTGAAGCCCTACGACCTGCCCGAAGCGGACATCTACATCATGCACTACCTGCTGCTGCGGGGCTGGAAGGAAGCACTGCCGGCATTGCCCCTGCGCGCTGTGATTTTTGACGAGATTCAGGAGCTGCGCCACACCGGCACGGAGAAATATTCCGCCGCAAGCCTGCTGTCGGAGAGCTGTGAGCAGGTCATTGGCCTGTCCGGCACGCCCATCTACAACAAGGGCGGCGAAATCTGGAACGTCATCAACATTCTGGACTATCATTTTCTGGGGGACTGGGAGAGCTTCTCCCGGGAATGGTGCTACGGCTACGGCAGTGCGGTGGTCATCAAGCCCGATGTACTGGGTGACTACCTGCGCCGGGAAGGCCTGATGCTCCGGCGCACCAAGCAGCAGGTGCTGCGGGAGCTGCCCCCCAAACGTCGGCTGGTGCAGGAGCTGGACTGGAATGACAAGGTGTATGCGCAGCTGATGGAGCCCATCCTGCCCCAGCTGCTGCGCTGGAAAAGCGACGGTACCCTGACCGCTTCTGCCCGGGCCATGCTGGAGGAACAAATCAGCCAGCGGGCCAGACAGGCCACCGGCGTGGCGAAAGCCCCTTATGTGTGCCAGTTTGTCCGGGCCCTGCTGGAGGGCGGGGAGAAGGTGCTGCTTTTTGCCCATCATCATGAGGTGATGGATTTGTACAGGCAGGAGCTTCGTGCCTTCGAACCGGGCTTCATCACGGGCCGGGAAACCTCCGCGATGAAAGACCGGGCGGTGGAACGGTTCATGACCGAAAAAACGGACGTGCTGTGCATCAGCCTGCGCGCCGCCAGCGGCCTGAATCTGCAGCGGGCCACCTGCGTGGTCTTTGGCGAGCTGGACTGGAGCCCTGCCGTTCATTCCCAGGCGGAGGACCGTGCCCACCGCATCGGGCAGGAGGATTCGCTGCTGTGCTACTATCTGGTTTCCCCGCAGGGCAGTGACGCGGCCATGCAGGAAGCTCTGGGCCTGAAGGTCAGTCAGTTTGTGGGGCTGATGGGGGACAGGCCCGTTTCCGCCAGCGAGGCCGAGGACTCCGCCACGGAGGCCCGCCGCCATGTGGAGCAGCTGGTTCGGCAGATGGCCGACAGCATGCCAGACAGCACCGCCCATCATCGAAAGGAGCATGCCCATGAAGCTTGACGCGCCCCGGTTGGAGGAGCCGCTGACCAATCTTGACGAACTCCCGGACGAGGACGAGCTGGAAAACCTGCTCCTGGAGGGCCTTGACCTGACCGGGGAGAACCTGCACGGGCGGGAATGGCGGGGCTGCATCCTGCGCAAGTGCAGCCTTGTCGAATGTGACCTGCGCAAAGCGGGCTTTGTGGATGTGATTTTCGACCACTGCGATCTGTCCTCGGCCCACCTGGAGGACGCGGTGATGGTGCGCTGCCAGCTGGACACCTGCCGCCTGACGGGGGCCGACCTGGTGCATACGGTGCTGCGTCAGGTAGAGATGAAGGGCTGCCGCGGGGACTTCCTGAACCTGTCAGAAGCCAAAACCGACCATGTTCGCTTCACGGCCTGCGCCCTGCCGGAGCTGTCCCTTGAGCAGGTGACGCTCAAGCAGGCGGCCTTCACGGATTGCGACCTGACCCGTGCCACCATCCACATGACGGCCATGAAGGGTGTCGATTTGCGCACCTGCCGCCTTGACGGGCTGGGCATCGGCATTGGAGACATGCGGGGCATGGTGGTCACGCCGGTGCAGGCGGCGGAGCTGGCCAAGCTGCTGGGGCTGGTCATCAAGGAATGAAAGGAAAGAACGATATGCTGCACATCGGCTGCCACCTCTCCGCAGCGAAGGGCTATCTGCACATGGGGCGGGAGGCTGTATCCATCGGTGCCAACACGTTCCAGTTCTTCACGCGCAATCCGCGGGGCGGCTCGGCCAAGCCCATCAATGAAAAGGACATCGCCGCCTACCTGACCTTCGCCGGGGAGAAGGGCATCGGCACCATTCTGGCCCATGCGCCCTATACCCTCAACGGCTGCTCGGCTGACCCGGCTGTTCGTGACTTTGCCACGCGCACCATGCAGGATGATTTGCAGCGCATGGAGCATCTGCCGGGCAATTTGTACAACTTCCATCCCGGCTGCCATGTGGGGCAGGGCATCGACATGGGCGTTAGGCAGATTGCGGACATGCTCAACAGCATCCTGTGGCCGGACATGCACACCACCGTACTGCTGGAAACCATGGCCGGCAAGGGCAGCGAGGTGGGCAGCACCTTCGAGGAGCTGCGGGCCATCATCGACCAGGTGACGCTGTCCGAGCATCTGGGGGTCTGTCTGGACACCTGCCATGTCAGCGATGCAGGCTATGACATCGTGAACGACCTGGACGGCGTCTTGACGTCCTTTGACCGGGTGGTAGGTCTGCATCGGCTCAAGGCCGTTCACATCAACGACAGCAAGAACCCGCTGGGTGCGCACAAGGACAGGCACGAGAAAATCGGCCAGGGCACCCTGGGCACGCAGACCATTTTGCGGGTGATGACCCATCCGGCTCTGCGGGAGCTGCCCTTCCTACTGGAGACACCCAATGAGCTGGACGGCTACGCGGCGGAAATCGCCATGCTGCGGGAGGGCTGGGCATGATGCGGGTATCAGCGGGCATCGTGCGCCGGGAGGACGGGCGCATCCTGATTTGCCAGCGGGGCGAGGGGCGGCACAACGCGCACCTGTGGGAGTTCCCCGGCGGCAAGCAGGAAGCAGGGGAGGACGCAGCCCAGTGCCTTGCCCGGGAATTGCGGGAGGAGCTGTCCCTGCCCATCACGGATATCCATGCCCGGTGCCAGCGGGAGGCGGAAGGCATCCTGTTCACCTTCCTGACAGCCCGGACAGCGCATCGTCCCACATTGACGGAGCATGAAGCATGCGCCTTTGTCCAGCCCCGGGAGCTGCTGAACTATGCCTTCTGCCCGGCGGACAGGGATGTGGCGCGGCAGCTGGCCCTGTCGGAACCGAGGGTGACGGAGCTGTTCTGGGACTTTGACGGCACGCTCATGGACACCTATCCGGCCATGGCAGCAGCGATGGTGCGGGCAGCGGCATCGCTGGGCATTGCACTGGACGATTCGCGGAGCATGGCCCTGATGAAGCGCAGCCTGCCCGAGTGCGCCGACATCCTTGCCCGCGAGCATGGCCTGTCTGCGCAAGCCATCCTGCGCCGCTATCACGAGGAAGCTGTCCTGCATCCGGGCGATGTATCGCCCATGCCGGGCATCCCGGAGACGCTGGATGCCCTGCATCGGGCGGGGTGCAGGCATTATCTGGCGACCCACCGCCCGGAAGCGGACACCATGGCCCTGCTGGCAGGCAGCGGGCTGGCGGCCTGCTTCGAGGGCGTGGTCTGTCCGCAGCAGGGCTTTCCCCGCAAGCCGGAGCCGGACATGCTGCTGCACCTGATGGCGCGCTTCCACTTGCCGCCGGAGCAGTGCATGATGATTGGCGACCGTCCGCTGGATGTGCAGGCGGGGCAGCGGGCGGGCATCCTGTCCTGCCTGCTGGACGGGGAAAACCGCTTCCCCGACACGCCTTGCTCCCTGCGGGCCGCATCGGCACGGGAGCTGCCCGGGCTGCTATTCCCGGGATGCTGGTGATTCCGGCAATCATCTGCGATGACGGGCATTGAATATTCAACCAAGGAACACCCTGTCCATGACCGGGTTGAAGGAGGAAACCATGCGCAAGTACCTGACGCTGATTTTCATGTTGACACTGCTGGCCTTTGCTGTGGCCCTGGCGGAGCAGGCAGTCCTGACGCTGCACGCCCCGGAGGATACCGTTCGCCCAGGCAGGACGGTCACGCTGTCCTTTGACGCACCTGCGGCCGGCTCCGCACGCCTGGTGGTGACGGATGCGGCCGGGACAGAGGTCTCGGTGGTGCTGGAGGATTACGCCGCTGTGCAGGGCTACAATGCCCTGTGGTGGAATGGCACCTATCAGGGCGTGCCTGCGCCGGAGGGGCTCTACGAATTGAAGCTGTCCCTCAACGGTGAAACGGCCACTGCACCCATTGCCATTGGCAGCATGGCCCCGTACCTGACCAACATCACGGCCACGGGCAGCATTGTGTCCCCGGAGCAGCCTATTGCGGTGAGCTTCTATGCCAGCGTGGATGGCTCCCTGACCATCGGTGCATGGGTGGGCGGCGCATGGCGCAGCCTGGAGACCATCCCCGTGATGGAGGGCAGCGGCAGCATCGTCTTTGACGGCGCGGGACTGCCGGAGGGGGAGGTGGCCCTGACGCTCACGCTGTCCGATGCCACGGGCTATCCCTCCAACGAGGAGCATATCAATGTGATTGTGGCAGATGTCACCGATGCGGAAACGGCGGAGTCTGACACGGACGAAGAAACGGCAGAGTCTGACGCGGACGCGCTGCCCGACATCGAGCTTGACACGGCTGGGGATGAAACCATGGTCGGACAGGAGAGCGATGAGACGGTTACGGTTGTTGAGGTTGTCGAAGTCATCGAGGCTGCGGAGCTTGTGACCGAGGAAACCTCGGTCGACGGCCAGCAGGTATTCACGCCCTCCTACGGCAGCCCCTATCAGACGGACACCACCCTGAACTACTGGACGATGCCCATGGACATCACCGACGAAGCAGCGGTGTGGGAGGTGCTGATGCAGCCCATTACCGTGCTGGATGACGGCGGCAAGAAGGACGGACAGCACAAGCGTCAAATCGTCATGCGGGCCGAGCCCAGCGAGGACAGCGAGGGCGTGGGCGTTGTGACCAACCTGACCCAAAGCGTGCATGTGCTGGAAACCGGCGAGGAATGGACGCTGGTGGAGTGCTACTCCTCCTCCTTCTATGACAGCAAGGTGAAGCGGTGGAACATGCTGGTGCAGGGCTATGTTCCCACGAAGTACCTCAAGCAGGTCACGCCCAGCAGCAGCATGGGCCTTGTGGTGGACAAGCTGACTCAGCGGCTCTACATCTTCAAGGACGGCGCACTCTACGACACGCTCCTTTGCTCCACGGGCCTTGCCAACGCCAAGCAGCCCTACAACGAAACCCGCTCCGGCGAGTTCCTGCTGCAAAATCCCGCCGTGGGCGGCTGGCAGGACGGCAACATGGTCTGTGAGCTGGGCATCCGCTTCAATGGCGGCGACCTGATGCATCAGGTGCCTGCGCTGGTGAGCAGCAGCGGCAACAAGGATTACAGCACCCTGGCGAAGGCTCTGGGCACCAAGGCCAGCCATGGCTGCATCCGTGTGCAGCGCAACAAGACCCCCAAGGGAACCAACATGCGCTGGATTTGGGACAACCGCGAGGACGAAATCAAGCTGCTCATCTGGGAGGACTGGCAGGGCCGTCAAATTCCCATTCCGGACGATGATACCGTGCTGTACTACAATCCCAACGGGGGCAGCATGTACCATACCGCCGAGCACTGCTATTCCGCCACCAAGATTACCTTCCAGCCTTTCACCTATGGACAGCTGGAAGAGGATACCTTCCGCAAGCTCAAGCGTTGCAGCTACTGCGCGCCGCCGCTGCGGGTGAGCGAAATCGAGGCCATCAATGCGACCTATGCGCCCGGCGGCGACCATGACCCCATTCTGACCGAGGCACGGCTCAAGCAGATGGCGCAAGAGGCAAACGCGGATTAAATTCTGCCCTGAAGGAGGCATCAACGATGAACATCGTGGACTATGTGGCCCTGGGGGTGCTGGGGCTGAGCGTACTGTTCGGGTTTTACCGGGGCTTTGTCAGCTCGGTGCTCAACACGGGCGGATGTTTGCTGTCCTTTGGGCTGTCCTTTGTGCTGTATCCGAAGCTGGCGGCCATCATCCGCGGGGATACGGAGCTGGTGCGCACCCTGGTGCATTACACGGATGCCTCCAACCGCCTGGGTGACCTGGAGCTGGCCATCACCAACGTGGCCACCATGACCCGGGAGACCATCGAGCAGGTGGTGAGCAAGGTATCCCTGCCCGCGCCGCTGGACGCCATTCTGGAAACCAACCTGATGAATCAGGCCTACGCGGCTTCCGGCGTGGATACGGTGGCGGACTATGTGAGCCAGACCATGATTAACGCCTGCATCAATGTGCTGTGCTTTGTGGTGTGCTTCATTGTGCTGTTTGTGCTGATTTCCATCGTGGTCAACGCCCTGAAGGCCATCTTCCGCTTTCCGGTGCTCAAGCAGCTGGATTGGCTGGTGGGCGGGGTGTTCGGGTTCTTGCGGGGCGTGCTGCTCTGCTATGCGGCCTTCACCGTGGTGCCGCTGGTGATGACGGTGGTGCCGGTGGATTTCATCTCCGAGCTGATTGAGCAAAGTGTGCTGGCTCCCCTGTTCAATAACGGCAATCTGGTCATGGCCATCATGAACGGGAAATTATAACATCAATTTTCATGCGCACGGGAAGCAAAGCCGCATCCCGTGCGTTTTTTCATCAGAGGCACACGCAATAAAAACGCCGCAAGCCATTCTGTGCGGCGGGAGGTTGAAGCAAATATGACCATCAAACGTTGGATTGCGCTGATTCTGACAGGCTGTATGCTGAGCGTTTCCGCCCTGGCCGATGTGCAGACCCCATCCGATTTGCCGCCGACGCAGGCTCCCACGGAGGAAGCCACGGCGGAACCGACGGCGGCTCCCACCGACGCGCCCACGGCAGAACCGACCACGGCCCCCACGGAGGAACCCACGCCGGAGCCCACGGAGGAACCCACGCCGGAGCCCACCGAGGAACCCACGGCGGAACCCACGGCGGAACCCACGGCGGAACCCACCGAGGAGCCCACCGAGGAACCCACGGCAGAGCCTACCGCAGAACCCACGCCGGAGCCTTGGGACGAATCCCAGTGCGACCACGCCAACGAGAGCTGCGAACAGGCCCCCGTCTGTGCCGAGCCGGAATGCCAGCACATCGCGCAGGATGTCCATGGCTTGCCGGTGCCTCTGTGCGCTCTGGGCCAGTGGCTGCTGGATCAGCAGGACGCGCTGGGCTATACCACATGGTCGGTGCGGCGTATGGTCATTGATTTGGACAAAGCGGATGCGACCATCTGGCGCAGCGGCACCTATCAGGTGGTGGGCGGCAGCCAGCGGGCGGCAACGCTGACCATCGCAGCCAACCGTCTGGTCACGCTGTCCCTGACGGATACCACGCTGGAAGCCCTGACCATTCAGGACGGCAGCCAGGTCAGCATCACGCTGGCAGGATACAGCCAGCTGAACAGGCTGACCATGGGCAAAAAGGCCGGGCTGACCTTGCAGCAGGGCGGTGCCATGACCATTGACACGGTGGTGCTGGACGATGACGAGCCGGGCAAAATCGAGGTCAGCGGCGGCAGCATCCGCATGCAGGCCCGGGAGAAGCGTGGCCGCGTGATGACGGCCTTCCCGGCGCAGGGCGTAACCGCCGTGACCGTATCGGATGAACCCTATCCCGCCGACACCCCCGATGCGGACGGGAACATGTACCTGTGGCTCTCTGCCCCTGATGAGGGCATGCGCTGGGCCTCCGCTGTGGAGGACACCACCCTGCGTGTCTGGCAGGAAGCGGATGTGGCACCACAGCCGGAAGGCATCGTGCAGGGTCAGCGCAACGACCTGCTGCCCGATGCGACCTATACCCTGCAAGGCGATGTGACGCAGGGAACGGTGCTGGTGATTGACCAGCCCGGCGTTACGCTCATTTTACAGGACGTTGCCTGCCATGAACCGCTGGTGCAGGCATCCTGCCCCTATACGCTGTATGTGCGCGGTGCGGTGGAGCTGACCGACCTCCCGGACAGCGCGAACATCATCAACGAGGGCCGCCTGACCCTGCACGGCACGGTGGAACAGCTGGATGTTTCCGGCGGCGTCACGGTGCTGGACAATATCCCCACAGGCTGGATGGCCTGTGTGGTGGATGTGCCGCTGGACAGCCAGCGGGTCACGCTGGACGGACAGAGCATGCCGCTGGTCATCCATGAGGGCATGCTGCTGCTGCCTGCACCGGCGGAAAGCATGTCCTACAGCATCACCGCGGATGCGGAAACCGTGACAGCCGTCACGCTGGCGGCGGAGGAGAAGCGATTCGTCCTTACCCGGGATCATCCGGACGCGGACGCAGGCAGCGCGACATCCTTCGTGGTCGAGGGCAATGGGGGCTATGTGGAGGGTCATATCACGGCAGGCGGTGCGGCGGCGGAAGCAGACTTCCGTCAAGTGGCCCTGCGGGGCGATGACAGCGTGCTGACCGTGACGGGCGGTTCGCTGTCCGTGACCCTGAACGGGGACAACGCCCTGTGCGCCAGCAACGGACAGGCCGTGCGCCTGAACGACAACGCAACCCTGACCCTCACGGTGGCCTCCGGCAGGCTGCTGCTCAGCGGACAGCAGGACATGAAGGGTATCACGCTGCGGGGCAATGTGAAGGTCGAGCCGGAACCGGAACAGCCTCCTGTCACCCTGATGCTGCGTGACCGCAGCGGCAATCCCGTCCCCAATACGGACATGACCGTGATGATTGACGGCGAAAGCTGGCAGGTCAAGACCCATTACGACGGTTCCATTCACCTGTGGGGCATGGAGCTGCCCGAAGGCACAGCCGTTGCGGCCTCGCAGGGCGATACGGTCTATACCGCCGTGGTGATGGATCAGCAGGCGGAAGCCAACCCCGGCCTGACCATCAGCGACGTGCAGGTGGAGGATCAGCCGGACGGTACCCTGCGCGTGACGTGGCAGTGCGAGGGCGCAGGCAGCGCAGGTGTGCAGCTGCTCACCGGGCAGGCCTCCATGCCGGATACTTGGGTGCAGCAGGCCGAGCAGCTGCCCGCCCAGAACGGAGCAGTCACCGTCACCGGCCTGGAACCCGGCACGGATGTAGCCCTGCGTGTCTATGTCACGCAGGCACAGGGCGCAGTGCTGACGGAGCAGTCCGCAGACGGCTTCCAGTTCAGCGAGCTTGTGACCCATCACCATCGCGGGCCATGGACACCCGGAACGAAGACTGCCGATGCCCGCTATACCGGCAAGGCTTACCGCACTCCCCTGACCCTGCCCGAGGGTGCAAGCGTGGTTTACACCGGGCCGAATCTCAACCGGGACGGCGTGCCGGTGGCTGTGGGACGCTACAGCATGTTCGTCACCATCCCGGAGGACAGCAGGGATTACCTGCCCGACACGGTGGAGGTAGCCTTTGCCATTACGAAGGTGCCGCTGAGCATCATCCCTGCGCCCAATCAGCAGAAGTATCAGGGCGAAGCTGACCCGGTATTCACCTTTGAGGTGAATGGCCTGCTGGCGGGCGACACGCTGGAAGGTGAGCTGCTGCGTCAGAGCGGCGAGGAACCGGGAAACTACGACTTCATTCTGGACGGCTTCGACCCGGAGGATTACTATACCTTGAGCCTGAAGAGCGGCGCGCCGGTCTTTACCATCCTCCCGGCCATGACCCCCAGCGGGACAGGCGGCTCAGGCTTCGGCAAGCTGACCCCTGTGCGGCAGGAGATTGTCCGCAAGGATGGCCGCAAGGTCACCGTCACCATGGCCACCAAGGATTCGCTGGTGATGAACAGCAGCGTGCTGGGCAACGTGGTCTGCGACAAGGACACCGCCAAGCCGTGCCTGTTCCTGCCCTCCATGAGCTACAATGCCGATACGGACGAAGTGCTGCTGCGCATCCGCTGCGAGGCGGAGCAGAACAGCGATGGCGGCTACGTCACCGATGCGGACGGCAGGCTGGTTTGGGGCGGGCGTACCCTGCGCCTGAGCTGGATGGGCGTGAGGCGGCTGGATCAGCTGGGCGTGAATGCTGTCAGCTTCTGCAATGCCGGTGCGGCCCTGACCCTGCATCTGAACGACCTGCTGGGACAGGACATGCAGGAAACCGTGAATGCCAGCGGCGGGAGCCTGAAAAACGTGTGGTTCCGCATGGAAATCCTGCCTGAAACGGAGCTTCCCGAGGGCCTGGAAAGCATGCAGCCCGTCACGGCGGGATGGCATATGGCGGTCTACATGGTGGTGAACCGGCAGGAGATTGACGTGACCCATCTGCTGCCCAGCCTGACCACCGCCGTGGAGCTGGAATCGCTGGCTGCGCTGCTCACGGACATGGAACGCTATGACGAGGCGCAGTTCCCCGGACAGTTCCGCCTGGCAGCATGGCAGCAGGATGCAGCAGCGGACATGGGCGCGACCTTCATCCAGCCCTATACCGACACCGAGCAGAACGCCCCCTGGCCCAACATCATGGACACCTCCCGCTACCTGTTCGCCCCCCTCAACTGTGAAACAACACTGTGCATTGCCCTTGCAGCCCAGCCATAACCCCAAAAAACTGGTGTGATGCTCTGCATCCTGAAGCATCACACCAGTTTTGCATCTTCCATTTTCTCCAAGGGGCCGCGCCAGCGGAAAGGGGTCAAGGGGCGATGCCCCTTGTGGGGTGCAGGGGCAAGGCCCCTGCGCAGGTCTGGGCGGCAGCCCAGCCCCCCTCATGCTTTGCGCTGCACTTCCTCAATCAGCTCCAGCACCCGTCGTGTACCATCCGCCGGGGGTGCAGCACGAAGAGCCTCTGTCAGCCGGACACGGTCAGCCCAGGTGTCTGTCAACGCCTTCACCAGCGTGTCAGCGGTCATGTTCTCCTGCAAGAGCACATGCGCCAAGCCACGCTTTTCCAGACTCTGCGCATTGAGAATCTGGTCGCCCCGGCTGGCTCCCTTGGGATAGGGGACCAGCAGCATGGGCTTGCACAGGGCCTGAAACTCGCACAGCGCATTGCTGCCCGCCCGGGACAGCACCAAATCGGCACAGGCCAGCGCGTCAGGCAGTTCCGCGTCAAGGAACTCCTTCTGCGTATAGCCGGGCATGTCGCGAAGACTCTCGTCCAGATTGCCCTTGCCGCAGATGTGCGCCACATCAAAGGTGCCCGTCAGCCGGGGCAAAGCCTCCCGCAGAGCCTTGTTCACCGCCTGTGCGCCGGAGGAGCCGCCCATCATCAGCAGAATGGGCTTGCTGCCCGTGAAGCCCAGCAGGGACAGTCCCCGGGCACGGCTGCCCTGAAACAGCTCCGGGCGCAGGGGCGTGCCGGTCATTTCCGCCTTGGGGCCAAGGGCTTGGGCGCACTCCGGGAAGGTGGTGGCAATCCTTCGGGCAAAGGGCGCACAGAGCTTGTTGGCCAGTCCGGGGGTCAGGTCGCTCTCATGGCAGACCACCGGCACATGATGCAGCCACGCGCCGAACACTACCGGCACCGCCACAAAGCCGCCCTTGCTGAACACCACATCAGGCTTGAGCTTGCCCATCAATCGGGCAGACTGGACAGCCCCCGCCATGACCCGGAAGGGGTCGGTGAAATTCTGCCAGGAGAAGTAGCGGCGCAGCTTGCCGCTCTTCACCGCATGATAGGTCACGCCGGGCACCGTGCGAATCTTGTCCGCCTCCATGCCCTTTTCCGTGCCTATGTAATGAATCTCATAGCCTGCCTTGCGCAGGTGGGGAATCAGCGACAGGTGCGGGGTCACATGCCCCAGCGTGCCGCCGCCGGTGAGAACGATTTTCTTCATGAGGAGCGTCTCCTTCTTCCTGTGCAGCATTGCGCAGATGCCGCGCGGACATCTTTCCATGATGATAAAGCCGAACGTGCTGTCTGTCAAGAGGCGGGCTTGCAATCCGCCCCGGTGAATGATACAATCGCATTATATGCAAACAGAAGGATGCGCATGCCCGGCCCGGCTGCGGCAGGCGGCACACAGAAGAAGGAGGAGCAGGCATGAACGTGGTGGTCATGGATGCACAGGGGGGCGGCATGGGCCGCATGCTGGTGGAATCGCTCAAACGTGCCATGCCGGAACAGCCGGTGATTGCCGTAGGGACCAATGCGCTGGCGACCTCCGCCATGCTGCGCGCCGGAGCCGACCAGGGGGCCACAGGGGAGAACGCCATTCGCGTATGCGCCGCCCGGGCCGACCTGATTCTCGGCCCCATCGGCATGGTGCTGTGCGATGCCATGCTGGGGGAGGTCACAGCCGGGATGGCCTGCGCCGTGGCCAGCAGCCCCGCGCACAAAATCCTGCTGCCGGTGAGCCGCTGTCAGGTAACCATCGCCGGTCTAAAGAAGCAAACCCTTTCCGAAGCCGTAGACGCTGCCGTGCAGGAAGCCGTGAGCCGGATAGGGCGCGCCAGCGGAAAAGGGTCAAGGGGCGATGCCCCTTGTGGGGTGCAGGGGTGAA
>JBJEUL010000151.1:0-18706 GCA_051883835.1 Aristaeellaceae bacterium | reverse complement strand
CACCCCACAAGGGGCATCGCCCCTTGACCCCTTCGACGCTGGCGCGTTCCCTTGGCGTTAGTGCTTCCAGCCTTCGGGGAGATAGTCGATTTGCGCGGCAAGCATGTCCTCAAACAGCTGCTCGCCGTCATGGATGTCCACCTTGTTCATCTGCGGATCGTTCATGAAGGCGGCAAGGCCCAGCGCACGGTCGCAGGTCAGACCGGCGCGCAGCGCGGCACGCTGGTTGTTCACATGGCGCATGGTCAGGCTGAGAATGGCATCATCCATGGGGCCGGCGTAGACCGGCGCAATCTGGCCGCAGCGGAACAGCGCGTTGGTCTCCACCACCGCGCCCATGGGCAGGTTGGGAATCTGGCCGCGGTTGGGGATGTTCACGTTCGTCACCATGTCGCCCAGGCCCAGCAGGGCTTTCATCATCAGGTGGCCTTCCTCACCGGTGGCCTTGAACTCGATTTTCTCCTCCCCGGAGAGCAGCCGGGCGCGCCGCTCCAGACGCTTGCCCAGATCCTCCACGCGCCAGGACACCGGCGTCAGGCCAAAGCCCCAGCTGCGGGCCGTTTCGGGATCCTTCAGGTACCACGGGGGCATGAACTCCGCCAGATGCCTGTCACCGGCAGCGGCAATGTTGCCATAGCGCAGGAACAGGTCGAACTTGACCTTGTGGGAGCACTCGAAGAAGTTGTTCATCCAGTTGTCGTCCTTGCCCTTGACAAAGCCGGTTTCCGCGTACTTCTCGCAGAACTGACGGTACAGCGGGAACAAATCCATATGCTTGTAGGACGCGGAGGACAGCCAGGTGAAGTGGTTCACGCCCTGCACATTGACCTTGATTTCCTCCCGGGCCACACCCTCGATGCCGCACATATCCTCCAACATGGAGGCCAGCAGCTTCTGGGTACCGAACACCTCATGGCAGCAGCCGAAGGCCTTGATTTGGGGGAACACCTCGTAGAGGGTGGACATGCACAGGGTCATGGGGTTGGTGTAGTTGATGACCCACGCATTGGGGGCGTTGTCGCGGATGGCCTCGGCAATCTCCCGGAACATGGGAATGGTGCGCATGGCCCGCATGAAGCCGCCGGGGCCCACCGTATCGCCCACGGACTGGTACACGCCCAGCCGCTCGGGGGCATGCACATCGCTGGCCATTTCCTTGAAGGTGGCCGGCAGAATGGAAATCACCACAAAGTCCGCGCCCTGGAGGGTCTCAGGCAGGGTATCGGCCACCGTATAGCTCCAGTGGGACACCGCGTCGGGGTGCTGGGCAGTCATTTCACCGATGATTCGGTTCTTCTCCGCCGCGTCCCGGTCAATATCGTACAGGCAGACCGTGCCTTCCATGCCGTCGTCCATGGCCAGGTCGGTCATGAAGCCCCACGCCCAGCCACGGGAGCCGCCGCCCACATAGGCAACCTTGAGTTCCTTGGCTTTACCATCCACAAAACGCATGCTTGTGTATCCTCCTGTCAATTTCCGTTGATGGGGTGCAGCATCAGTGTATCCCTTCCTGTCCCAGCTTGCAAGCCCTGCGGCAAAATATTTTGTCGAAGCAGGGCGAATGAGGATGAGGTCGTTCCTCTTTCAGTCCTCGGAACCTGCCGTTTCCTACGCGGACGAACTGCGTCGTCTGCTTGGAAACTCTGATTTTCTTTTCCTTATCTATGATTCAAACATGTTGCGCTGGGCTGCCGCCCAGACCTGCGCAGGGGCCTTGCCCCTGCACCCCACAAGGGGCATCGCCCCTTGACCCCTTTCCGCTGGCGCGGTCCCTTGGAGGGGCTCTTACCTGAACCTGTCTGCTTTGGGCAAATTCTTTCCGGCTTTTCTCCCCTTGCGCCTTGACAGGGAGCCATAATACCATTACAATATGTACTGATCGGCTGTAGGAAGGCTGCGTGAGCGTTCTTCCGCGCTGTTTTCAGATACACTTCCCTGTTTGTTGTTGCACCGCTGGAGCAGCCTTTGCTTCTCTCAGCGTCATTTTTCGCAGACCTGCCCCCATGCGGGTGGAGTCTGCCCATAAGGGTCACAGGCGTGCGGCGTATGTCCGTGCGTTCGGCAAGGGGCGTGATGCCCTGATTGTCTGTGTGGTTTTTGTGCGGTTCGGGGCCTGCAGGCCCGGCGAAAGACCTCAAGGGGGAGGCATCCGAAAAGCAGCGTACAGCCGTGCAGGAGTTATGCTCCGCACGGCTTTTTGTCGGGTCATGAGGGCTAAAGAGAGAGAATCATCAGGAAAGGGAGGGGAAAGCCATGCCTACGATCATTTGGGTCATTCTGGGACTGCTGCTGGGCGGCGGCGCAGGCTGTCTGGGCGGTTACACCTATCGCAGAAATGTTGCTGAAGCCAAAATCGGCCGCACCGAGGAATATGCACGGCATCTGTATGACGACGCTGTGCGCAAGGCGGACGAGTACAAGAAGGAAAAGGTTCTGGAAGCCAAGGAAGAAATTCTGCGCGCCAAGGCGGAAAACGACCGGGAAAAGGCCGAGAACGAGCGTGAGCTGCGCGAGCGGCGCAACGAGGTGCAGCGCACGGAGCGTCGCCTGCTCCAGCGGGAGGAAACCCTGGACAAGAAGGCCGACAATATGGAGGCCCGCGAGGATAGTCTGAACCGCAAGCAGCAGGAGATTCAGCGGCTTCAGGAAGAAGCCGAGGCTATGCACGGCCGTCAGGCGCAGGAGCTGGAGCGCATCGCCGGCCTGACGCAGGACGAGGCCAAGCAGATCATCATCGAGCGTGTGCAGAAGGATGCCTTCCACGATGCCGCCGCGCTGGTGCGCGATATTGAAACCCGTACCAAGGAAGAGGCCGAGAAGAAGGCCCGCAACATCATTGCACTGGCGATTCAGAAATGCGCGGCGGATCATGTGGCGGAGTCCACCGTGAGCGTCATCGCGCTGCCCAACGATGATATGAAGGGCCGCATCATTGGCCGCGAGGGCCGCAACATCCGTGCGCTGGAGACGGCAACCGGCGTTGACCTCATCATTGATGACACGCCCGAAGCGGTGATTGTTTCCGCCTTCGACCCGGTGCGCCGCGAGATTGCGCGCATCGCCGTGGAGAAGCTCATCATGGATGGCCGCATTCACCCCGCCCGCATCGAGGAAATGGTGGAGAAGGCCAAGAAGGAAGTGGACAATCAGATTCGCGAGGCTGGCGAGAATGCGGTCTTTGAGACGAACCAGCACGGCATTCATCATGAGCTGGTGAAGCTGCTGGGCCGTCTGCGCTACCGCACCTCCTACGGGCAAAACGTGCTGAAGCATTCCATCGAAGTCAGCCATCTGGCGGGCCTGATGGCCGCTGAGCTGGGCGCGGATGTGCAGCTGGCCAAGCGTGCGGGTCTGTTGCACGACATCGGCAAGGCGGTTGACCACGAGGCCGAGGGCACGCATGTGACGCTGGGCGGCGAGCTGGCACGCAAGTACCACGAGAGCCCGGACGTGATTCATGCAATTCTGGCGCATCACAACGATGTGGAGCCGCAGACGGTGGAAGCGGTGCTGGTGCAGGCTGCGGATGCCATCTCTGCTGCGCGGCCCGGTGCCCGCCGTGAGAGCCTGGAGAACTACATCAAGCGTCTGGAGAAGCTGGAGGAAATCTCGATGTCCTTTGACGGCGTGGAGAAGTGCTATGCCATCCAGTCTGGCCGCGAGGTGCGCATCATGGTGAAGCCTGACGATGTGACGGACGAGGGCACGAAGATTCTCGCCAAGGAAATCGCCAAGCGCATCGAGAAGGAAATGGAATATCCCGGTCAGATTCGCGTGAACGTGATTCGCGAAACCCGTTCCACCGAATACGCCAAATAAATTCGTAAGCCGCCTGATGCAACATCGGGCGGCTTTTCCATCTCCCCGAATCTCCAAGGGACCGCGCCAGCGTCGAAGGGGTCAAGGGGCGATGCCCCTTGTGGGGTGCAGGGGTGAAACCCCTGCGCAGGTCTGGGCGGCAGCCCAGCGCAACACGTCTGAACTGTAAGAAGAAAAAGAAAAAAACAGAGTTTCCAAGCAGACGACGCAGTTCGTCCGCGTAGGAAACGGCAGTTTCCAGGGACTGAAAGAGGAACGACCTCATCCGCCCTCGCTGAGAGCGACGGATGAGGTCGTTCCACGTCAGCCGTGGCAACGCACGATATTGCTTTCCCTATTTCGCTGGCGCATCACCAGGGCAATCCTTCCTCATTGAGGTCAAACAGCAGGTCAATCATGCCCCGGGGATTGGGGCAGAACCGGCCCTCCTTCTGCAAAGCGTAGATGTCCGCCCGGGTCGCCCAGCGGACAGCCTGCACCTCCTCGGACTGCAAGGTCAGCGCATCGGCGGCAACATCCGCCTGCACGATGTAGTAATCATCAAACACGGTGTGATAGAACCGGGTCAGCATGGGATGAACCCCTTGCAAATGCACCGTCAGGCCGATTTCCTCCCGCACCTCTCGCTCAGCAGCCTGCGCACTGCTCTCTCCCGCCTGCGCCCTGCCGCCCACGGTGTAATCCCACAGACCGGGATAATACTGCTTGCGCTCCGTCTGCTGCTGGATGAGCATCCGTCCCGCCCGGTCAAACACCACCACATGCACCTGCATGTGATACAGTCCCGGCGGGACAGGGTCGCTTTTGTTCATGACCTGACCTGTTCTGACACGCTCCACCGTGTACAAATCCCATTGCTCCATGGCAGGAAGTCCTCCTTTGCTGTTCAGGGAATGAGGGTCGCGAAATAAATGCAGTCCCCCACCGGACGAATTTTGCCGCCGGACTGGCCGTTGATTTTCCTGCCGTCCAGCACCACCGTGGTGGATGACCCGCCGTCCAGATTGTAGGCATTGATACAGCCCAGCTCCTGGCACAGCTCCGCCATTTCCAGGATGGTGAAGCCCCTGGCCTTGTTTTCCGGGCCTTCTGTGGCCAGGATGAGGTAGGACAGCGGGGCCAGCTGGCCGATGGCGATGCGCTGGGTGGGCTTGGCCGGGCCGATGTCCATCTTCACTTGCTCCAGGCTGGTCAGGGCCTGTCCGTCCACCACCAGCCCCGGGCCAAAGCAGAAGGCGTGCATCACCGTGCCGGTATAGCGGTCATAATCCTCCCGGGTGCATCGGGGCAGGATGGTGAACATGCCGTTTTCGTCCACGATGAGGATATCACGCCTGCCATCAGGCCTGATGCGCCATGTCTTGCCGCCCCGCACCACAACGCCCTTTTGATGGTAGCTGAAATAATCGCCATTGATGGCCAGCACAGCGTTGTTCTTCTTCGCCATGGTGCTGACCACCATGGTTTTCTGGGATGGCGGACGGGCTGCCAACGCGGTGCGCAGCTGGGACGGGTCGGACAGGCGCACATACACGGCCATGACGTTGGTATCATGGCGTTGGAAGGTTTCCACCCGCACATCCAGCGATTCGTCATGGTAGCCTGCCTGCTGCGGAAGGTAGGCCTCCGGATGCGGGGCATAGGGTGCAGGCCCTGTCAGGGGCAGCGCAGGATAGAGGGTATCCTCGGTCAGCTCCATGGCATGGGCCATGCAGGGCAGCAGGAACAGCAGGAGCAGCAGGACGCGCCAGCGGCGGGGCAATATGGGCATATGGGCTCCTCTTTTCCGGGACGGCTGTCCACCGGCCCTCGTGGTGTGCAGAAAAGGTGTGAAGCTGCGATGCTTCTGCCATTCTACACCATGAATCGGCTGATGGCAAGCACAATCCCCCCGTCCGCGTGTTTCCTGTCAGCATTTCCATCATTTCCTGATAAAATGCGTCAGCGTTCGCTTGCACATTGAGCCGCTTCCTGCTACAATAAGGATGATTCATTGCGTAAAAGAGGATAGGTGTATGACCACAGCATCCCGTATCAGGAATTTCCTCAGCGTACAGGACATGACCCAGGGCAGCTCCATGCGCGGACTCATCAAGTTCTCCGTGCCGCTGCTCATCGGCAATCTGGCCCAGCAGCTCTACAATACGGTGGACTCCATCGTGGTGGGCAAGTACATCGGTGATACCGCGCTGGCGGCCGTGGGTACAGCCGGCCCGGTGCTGAATCTGCTGCTGGTGCTGTTCATGGGCATCTCCACCGGCGCAAGCATCCTTTCCGCCCAGTATTTCGGCGCGAAGGATCGCCCCACCCTCAACAAGGTAGTGGGCACCTCCATCACCCTGATTATGGTATCAGGCCTGCTGATGACCTTCATTGGCTACTGGGCTTCCCCGGGCATGATTGCGCTGGTGAATCCCCCGGAATCCGTGGTGGCGGGCGCGGTTACGTATTTGCAGGTCATTTTCATCGGCATTGTGGGCGGCGGATTGTACAACATCCTCTCCGGCATCCTGCGCGGTCTGGGTGACAGCGTATTCCCGCTGATTTTCCTGATGATTTCCACCCTGCTCAACATCGCGCTGGACATCCTCTTTGTGGCGAACCTCCGCATGGGCGTGGCCGGTGTGGCCTGGGCCACCATCATTGCGCAGGGCATTTCCGGCGTGCTGTGCCTGATTCGCCTGTGCACCATGCGGGACGTGGTGGATGTCAACCTGCGTTCCCTGATTCCTGACGGCCATCTGACCAAGCGGCTGTGCATGCTGGGCCTGCCCTCGGGCATCACGCAGGCCATCTTTTCCATGTCGGCCATCGTGGTGCAGAGCCTGACCAACTCCATGGGCGAGGCGGTCATGGCGGCCTCCACCGCCGTGATGCGCGTGGACGGCTTCGCCATGATGCCCAACTTCACCTTCGGCGTAGCGGCCACCACCTTCTCGGGGCAGAACATCGGTGCGCGAAAGGCTGACCGGCTGCGCAAGGGCTTCCGCGACCTGCTGACGCTGGGTCTTGGCTCCTCCATCGTGCTGGTGACGTGCATCCTGCTCTTTGGCCATCAGTTGATGGCCCTGTTCACCGCCACGCCTGCCACGCTGGAAATCGGCATTCGCGCCCTGCGCTGGCTGGCTCTGGGCTACATCTGCTTCTCCGTGACGCAGGTGACGCAGGGCTACATGCGCGGTGCAGGCGAGACCATCATCCCCATGTGGATTTCCCTCATCAACACCGTTCTGCTGCGCATGCCCCTTGCCTATGTTCTGGCCTACCTGACCCGTTCCGAGCTGTTCCCCAACGGCCACCCGGACGCGCTGTTCGCCAGCCTGCTGTTTACCTGGGTGTCCGCGATGCTCATGTCGGTCTTTGTCTACCGCAAGGGCTGGTGGAAGCGTCGCCTTCCCGAGGACCTGCGCAAAGCCATGTAATCCCTTCCTCCCCGCTCACCCCCTCCGGGCTGAGCGGTTTTTTACATCCCTGCTCCGCGTCGCGCCGCGCCCTCCGCGCGGCGTGACCCCTTCATCGGAGGAACCAAGGAACGGCCCACCCGAAAGGGAGTCCAGAGGGGCGATGCCCCTCTGGTGGGGTGCAGGGGCAACGCCCCTGCCCGTCCTCCGAAAATGCTTGACATGCCCCGTCCTTCGCCGTATCATAAGGATATCTTCACCATGAGAGAGGTGTATTCCATGACCGTTGAACAAGCCGTTGCCAAGCTGACTGAATACCAAACCGCCGCTTCCGCCTACAATCACGCCATGGGCGTGCTTTATACCGATGGCGATACCGCCGCACCCGCCGATTCCTACAAGGGCCGCGGACGAACCATGGCCTACCTGTCCGGCGTGAGCTACAAGCTGCTGGTCAACGACGAAACCCCCGAAATCTACCAGACCATTCTGGACAATCGGGCGCAGGTGAGCGACATCGTGGCCCGGCAGGCCGAGCTGCTCAAGGAGGAATACGAGGACATGACCCGTATCCCCCTGGATGAGTTCACCGCCTACCAGCAGATTCAGACCGAGGCCGCCGCCATCTGGCATCAGGCCAAGGAAACCAATGACTTCCCGCTTTTCGCGCCGCATCTGGCCAAGCTCATCGACTACAACCGCCGCTTCGCTGCCTACAAGGATGACAAGAAGCCTGCCTATGACGTGATGCTGGACAGCTACGAGAAGGGCGCATCCATGGCCACACTGGATCCCTTCTTCGCCACGCTGCGGGAGAAGCTGTCCCCCGTCATCCTCGCCGTGGGCCAGAAGCCTGCCCCCAATACCGCCTTTTTGCAGCAGAAGTTCCCCGTGCATACCCAGCGGGAGCTGTCCACGCGCCTGATGGCCATGATGGGCATTGATGCCCGCCGCTGCACCATCGCGGAAACCGAGCATCCCTTCACCTCCGGCTTCAACAAGTGGGACGTGCGCATCACCACCCATTACCATGAGGAAGATTTCACCTCCAGCGTGTACAGCGTCATCCATGAAGGCGGCCATGCCCTCTACGAGCTGGGCACGGGCGATGAGCTGCAGTTCACCGGCCTGGACACCGGCGCGACCATGGGCCTGCACGAGAGCCAGAGCCGTTTCTATGAGAACCTGATTGGCCGCAGCCTGCCCTTCTGCCGCGCCGTGCTGCCGGTGATGAAGGAGCTGTTCCCCGTGCAGCTGGCGGACGTAACCCCCGAAATGTTCTATGCAGCGGTGAACAAGGCCGAGCCTTCCCTCATCCGCACCGAGGCCGACGAGCTGACCTATCCCATGCACATCATGATTCGCTACGAAATCGAGAAGCTGATGATGAACGGCGATGTGAAGGTGGACGAGCTGCCCGGGCTGTGGAACCGCATGTACAAGGATTATCTGGGCGTGGATGTGCCGGATGACCGCCGCGGCGTGTTGCAGGATACCCACTGGTCCGGCGGCATGTTCGGTTACTTCCCCTCCTATGCGCTGGGCAGCGCGTATGGCGTGCAGATGCTTGCCGCCATGGAGAAGGATGTGGATGTGTGGGCTGCCGTGGACAAGGGCGATCTCAGCCCCGTCACCGCATGGCTGGCGGAGCATCTCCACCGCTACGGCAAGCTCCTGACCCCGGACAAGCTGCTGCTCAACGCCATGGGCGAGCCCTTCGACCCCACCCGCTACACCGATTACCTGACGCGCAAGTTCACCAGCCTGTACAAGCTGTGAGCATGCTTCCGCTTGCCTGAAGGAGGGAGCCTCATGACGCTGCAAGCCATCATCGACGAGAGCAGACGCATTGTGTTTTTCGGCGGCGCAGGTGTCTCCACGGAGTCGGGCATTCCCGACTTCCGCAGCGTGGACGGCCTGTACCATCAGCAGTATGATGTGCCGCCGGAAACCATCCTGTCCCATACCTATTTCATGCGCCACCCGGAGGCCTTCTTCCGCTTCTACCGTCAAAAAATGCTCCCCCTGGACGCGCAGCCCAACGCCGCGCACCTGAAGTTAGCGGAGCTGGAGCGGGCGGGCAAGCTGACTTGCGTGGTGACGCAGAACATTGACGGCCTGCATCAAAAGGCCGGAAGCCGCAACGTGCAGGAGCTTCACGGCAGCATTCACCGCAACTACTGCATGAAGTGCCGCAAATTCTACCCGCCCGAAGCCATCCGGGACGACCCCCGGCCTGTGCCGCTGTGCAGCTGCGGTGGACGCATCAAGCCCGATGTGGTGCTCTACGAGGAAGGCCTGGAGGATGATGTGATTGAGAACTCCGTCCGGGCCATCCGTCAGGCGGATACGCTGATTGTCGCCGGTACCAGCCTGACGGTGTACCCGGCAGCGGGGCTGCTGCAATACTTCCGGGGCAGGCATCTGGTGCTCATCAACCGGGATGCCACGCCCATGGACGATGCTGCCGATCTGGTCATCCATGACAAGGTGGGGCAGGTGCTGTCCGCCATCACCGTGACACCATCGGAGGTCTGACATGTTCGCACTGGAAGCCTTCTTCAACCCTGCACAGAAGGAACGCTTGCGTGATGCCATCCCCCGGCGGGTTTCCTGCCGCACCTATGATGCTCCCCTAACCGCTGGCGACTGGGCTGCCCTGAGCTATGCGGCAGCACGCTATCAGACCCCCGGGGCGCGGCTCATCCTGATGCGTGTGGAGGAATCCCTGTTCACAGGAACGCTGCTGAGCACGGGCCGCGTCACGGGCTGCACAGCCATCGCGGCGGTGGTGGCATCCTCTGCCGTGACCCGCAGCAAGGTTTACGCGGGCATACTGGGTGAAGCCTTCGTGCTGGAAGCGGTCAGCATGGGGCTGGTCTGCTGCTGGATGACCGGCTCCTACCGGCGCAGACAGCTGGAAGTTCCCCTGCGCAGCGGGGAGGCCGTGCTGGGCCTGATTGCCCTGGGCCATCCCGCGCCGGGAGCCGGTGACCCTGCCAGCCGCCGCCGCAAGCCCCTTGAACGGCTGTGCAAGGGCGATCCCCGCACCTGGCCCGAGGAGCTGACCCGCGCCGCGCAGGCCGTGCAGCTCGCGCCCTCCGCCATGAACATGCAGCCCTGGGAAATGCGCCGGGACGGCAGCCGGTTCATCCTGGACGCCAGTGACCGGGCCCCGCTGGAGCTGGGCATTGCC
The DNA here is from genome assembly GCA_051883835.1 of Aristaeellaceae bacterium. GTDB lineage: Bacteria > Bacillota > Clostridia > Christensenellales > Aristaeellaceae > UBA11524. The sequence continues at coordinate 8,290 of JBJEUL010000151.1, read as the reverse complement.
CTGTGCCATGCGGAAATCACCCTGACCACGCCCCATACCTGGCATTACGCCGCCGCCTGGCGGGATCCCGCCGCCTGGGCCGAGCTGCACACAGGCTATACCGCGCTTTAACGCTGAAATCCATATCCCCATCCATCATAACAGGAGGAATACGCCCATGGCTTATGTGAATCAGGATACCTTCGGCAATCTGGACTGGAAAGTTGTTGACCCTCACACCCTCAACGATAACCTCGCCGGCAAGACCATCATCCGCGTGGAGCCCATGGGTGCCGTACCCGGCATCCCGCTGGAGGGCGTGATTTTCTATGTGCAGGACCAGTGGGGCAACGTGATGGGCATTCAGGTCGGCGCGTCCGAGTTTGATACGGCCAGCGAGTTCCCTGTGCTTGTCTCTGCCGCCAAGGTGGAGCAATGACCCCGGGCGACCTTTGCCTGCGCCTGCCGTCAGGCCGCCTCAACCTGCGGGTGGGCGCGGTCATCCTGCATGAAGGCCGTTTGCTGGCCATGCAGGATGAGAACGCGCCCTATTTCTATCTGCCCGGAGGCCGTGTGCAGCTGAACGAGACGGCAGAGGGCGCACTCCTGCGGGAAATGCGGGAGGAGCTGGGCGTGGAAGCCCGCATCCTGCGGCCCCTGTGGGTGCATCAAAATTTCTTCACCGATACCATCAGCGGCGAACGCTTCCATGAATGGTGTCTGTACTTCCTCACAGCGGTTTGCGACCCCTTGCTGATGACGCTGGGCGAACGCTTCACCCGGCAGGAAGGCCGGCACATCCACGTTTTCAGCTGGCTGGACGTGGACGCACTGCCCGGGTATGACCTTGTTCCGCCCTTCCTGCGGGAGGGTGCGGCACATCTGCCTGACAGCCTGACCCTGCTGACCCGCATCGAGGGCGACCCGTCGCGGCCTGCCGATGACCTGTCCTTCTCCACCGAAGCAGGCAGGTTCGGCCTGCGGGTGCGGGGACTGCTGCTGCATGAAGGCCGCCTGCTGACGGTGACGGAGGACGACTACCCCGGGTGGCATCTGCCCGGGGGCCGCATCCGCCTGCACGAGACGGCGGAGGATGCGCTCCTGCGGGAAATGCGGGAGGAATTGGGCCTTGAAGCCTCCATCATCCGGCCCCTGTGGCTGAATCAGGCGTTCTTCACCGGCGCGGATGGACAGCCCCGGCACGAGTGGTGCCTGTACGCGCTGATGGATGTCCCGGCCCCGCTGTTGGATCGGGGCGATGCTTTCATCCGGCAGACGGGCGGGCAGACGCTGACCTTCCGTTGGATGCCTGTGGACGCGCTGCCGGAAACCATGGAGCCAGCCTTCCTCCGGGCATCGCTTTCCGCCCTGCCCGACACCCTCCAACTGGTATCCCACACCAATGATTGATGATTATAGAAAGGATTGATTCCCATGGCGGATTACCGCATTGACACCCAATGTGTTCAGGCCGGCTACACCCCTGGCAACGGCGAGCCCCGGCAGATTCCCATCATTCAATCCACCACCTTCCGCTACGAGACCAGCGAGGACATGGGCAAGCTGTTCGACCTGGAGGCCAGCGGCTATTTCTACTCCCGGCTGCAAAACCCCACCAATGACCATGTCGCCGCCAAGATTGCCGCGCTGGAAGGCGGCAGTGCGGCCATGCTCACCAGCTCCGGGCAGGCAGCGAACTTTATGGCCCTGTTCAACATCTGCGAAGCAGGCAGTCACATCGTGGCTTCCTCCAGCATCTACGGCGGCACGTTCAACCTGATTTCCGTGACCATGGCGAAGATGGGCATCACTGCCACCTTCGTTTCCCCGGACGCGACGGACAAGGAGCTGGATGCGGCCTTCCAGCCCAACACCCGGGCAATGTTTGGCGAGACCATCGCCAATCCGGCCCTCACGGTGCTGGACATTGAGAAGTTCGCCGCCGCCGCCCATCGTCACGGTGTACCGCTGATTGTGGACAACACCTTCCCCACGCCCGTCAACTGCCGGCCCATGGAATGGGGTGCGGACATTGTGACCCACTCCACCACCAAATACATGGACGGCCACGGCGCGGCGGTGGGCGGATGCATTGTGGACAGCGGCCATTTTGACTGGATGGCCCATGCGGACAAGTATCCTGGCCTGACCACCCCGGACGAGAGCTATCACGGCGTGACCTATGCCGAGAAGTTCGGGCAGGGCGGCGCGTTCATCACCAAATGCACCAGCCAGCTCATGCGCGACCTGGGATGCATCCAGTCGCCGCAGAATGCCTTCCTGCTGAATCTGGGGCTGGAAAGCCTGCATGTGCGCATGCCCCGGCATGTGGAGAACGGGCAGGCTGTGGCGGAGTTCCTGGAGAGCCGCCCGGAGGTGAGCTTTGTCAGCTATCCGGGACTGCCGTCCAACAAGTATTATCCGCTGGCGCAGAAGTATCTGCAAGGTGGCGGCTGCGGCGTGGTGTCCTTTGAGCTCAAGGGTGGGCGCGCGGCAGCAGAGGCCTTCATGAAGCGGCTGAAGCTGGCGGCCATTGAGACTCATGTGGCGGATGCCCGCACCTGCTGCCTGAACCCTGCCACCTCGACCCATCGGCAGATGACGGAGGAACAGCTGCGTACTGCGGGTGTTCCGGCGGGTTTGGTGCGCATCTCCTGCGGTCTGGAGGACAAGAACGACCTGATTGCCGACCTCAAGCAGGCTCTTGAGGGCATTGGCTAACGCGGAAAGGAGCCTGCCATGCGTTTCACCTTCTGCCCGGACTGCGGCAGCCGTCTGATTCCCCGCGCACTGGGGGATGAAGGGGACGTGCCGTGGTGTGAGCGTTGCGCCCGGCCGCTGTTCGACATGTTTTCCAGCTGCATCATCGCCGCCGTGGTGAATGAAGCCGGGGAGGTTGCGCTGCTGCGTGACAGGCGCAGTCCTGACCGGGAGGTGCTGGTGGCGGGGTACATGAAGCCGGGGGAATCCGCCGAGGAAGCCATGGTGCGGGAGGTGCAGGAGGAGCTGGGGCTGCGCGTCACCGGGCATCGGCTGTTGTGGACGTGCTGGCATGGCAAGGGGCAGCAATTGATGATTGCGTTCATTGCCTATGGGCAGAAGCAGCCGTTGGTGCCCTCCTGCGAGCTGCAAAGCGCGGCATGGGTGCCGTTGATGGAAGCCGTAAACCGTGTGCCGCCGGGGAGCATTGCGCAGCGGGTGGTGCAGGCAGCGTGTCCTGCGCCTGCCACGCTGGTGATGCTGCGGGGCAATTCGGGCAGCGGCAAGTCCACGGTGGCGCGGGCATTGCGGCAGCACTTTGACCCTAAGCCCATGCTGATTGCGCAGGACACGGTACGCCGGGAGATGCTGGCCGTGAAGGATCGTCCGGGGAATCCCGCGCCGGAGCTTTTGACGGACATGTGCCGCTGGTCGGCGCAGCGCGGAGGAGTCACGATTCTGGAGGGCATTCTGGACGCGGACAAGTACGGCGCGCTGTTCGCGGCTCTGCCGGGGCTTTTCAGCCGGATTCATGCGTATTATCTGGACATTCCCTTGGAGGAGACGCTGCGGCGTCATGCCACGCGGCCGCAGGCTGCGGATTTTGGCGAGGACGCCATGCGCCGCTGGTATCGGGCGGAGAATGCCATTGGGACGATTCCGGAGACCGTTTTGGGGCCGGAATGGTCTGTGGAGGATATGGTTGAGCGCATTTTGCAGGATATTGGGACATAAAGAGCAAGCCCCCGGTCATCATCGTGTGACCGGGGGCCCTTTGTGTAATACTTGCCTGCTTCCCAGCGCAGCGAGGGCGGATGAGGTCGTTTCTTGTGCAGTCCAAGGAACCTGCCGTTTCCTACGCGGGCGAACTGCGTCGCCTGCTTGGAAACTCTGTTTTTCCTTTTCCTTTTTGATTGGTTCAACGTGCTGTGCTGGGCTGCCGCCCAGACCTGCGCAGGGGTTTCACCCCTGCACCCCACAAGGGGCATCGCCCCTTGACCCCTTCGACGCTGGCGCGATCCTTTGGAGGTCAGGGGGATTGGCGGCCAATCATTTCGTTGAACTCGGTTTCGGTGATTTTGCGAATGCCCAGCGCGTCCGCTTTTTGGTGCTTGGCGGTGTTGGCGTTCGGGGTGTTGGTCAGCAGATAGGATACCTCCGCTGTCAGCGTTTCCGTCAGCGTTGCGCCTGCGGTGGTCAGACACGCCCTCAGCTCCTCATGACTGGCGAATGTCCTGAGCTTGCCCGCCACGGCAAAGGTCTTGCCGCTCAGGATTTCCAGCGCGTCCGCGTCAAAGAGGAAGCTCGTCACGCGCTCATCCCGGGCTTCCTGCTGTGCCCGCGCTTTGGCCTTTGCCTTGTCGGACACGCCGCTGTGGCCGTACTCGAGGATGGCCGCCATCAGCTCGGTATCCCCCGTATGCTGCACGGCAGCCGTCACGGCATCCAGATGCTTGGCGGCGATGAGCTTCTCGCGCAGCATCAGCCGCAGCAGCATGGGATGGCTGACAGCCACCTCCACCAGCTTGGCGGCGTTGGCTTTGATATACTGCACATAGGCTTGCCCGTTCGCGTCCGTGGTGTCGCGCTCATCCTCTGCAAACGCGGCAGCCGCCATGGGCCGGTATTTCGCACTGACGCCCTCGATGCTGGGGACACCGATGGCCACGAAATGTTCCGGCAGCAGGCGGTTCAGCTCCTTGGCCAGCTCCGAGGGAATGTCCATGCGCTCCAGTGCCTTGCAGTCCTGGAATGCCTTGCCGGTCAAGTCCATGTCCGGGTTCTGGATACGGATATACCGGACGGCCGGGCAGTCCCAGAACACCATTTTGCCGATGCCCCGCGCACTTCGCGGCAGCACGATGCGCGTCAAACTGTGGCACCCCTCAAAGGCCAGATGCTCAATGTCCGTCAGGCCCTCCGGGAAGTCCAGTTCCTTCAGGCTGCTGCATCCGCGGAAAGCATGCTTGCCGATTTTCTTGAGCTTTGTGGGGAGCTTGACAGATTGCAGGCTACTGCACGCCAGAAAGACCTCCTTGTTGATGCGGGTCAGGCCGTCGGGCAGCTCCACAGCCGTCAAACGGCTGCATCCCTCCAGCGCATTGGCCCCCAGGGTCTTGAGTGCCTTGGGCAGGCGAATTTCCTCCAGCTGGCTGCAATACCTGAACGCGTTTTCACCGATGCGCTCCAGGCTGTCGGGCAGAACGACCTTTCTCAGCAGGCTATGTCCCCCGAAATACAGCTCCTGCCCGGGCGTGAAGGCATCCTTCCCGATTTCCCTGATGCCATCGGGAACCGTAACCTCCGCTTGGCACGGCGAACAGAAAATCAGCTTTTGCGCCCCTGTGTGCCAGACCATCCCCGCCTGGGCGCGGTAGACCGGGTTGGCAGCGTCGATGTCAACGCCTGTCAGGCTGGAGCAGCCCATCCACACATTATCCCCCAGTGCCGTGACACTGGCTGGCAGCCTGCACTGCTCCAGTGCTGTACACATGGCAAACGCATAGTCCCCAATGCTCGTTACACCTTCCGGGATGCTCACGCTTTTCAGTGTCTTGCAGTAGCTGAATGCATAGGAGCCGATACCCGTCACGCCCGTCGGGATGGTCACATGCTCTGCCTCGCCCTCATACTTCACCAGTACGCTGTCTTCTATCTGGAAGCCGTCCATGTTTTCTCCTCCTGTGATGGTCGGATGGTTCACGCATATCGCTGGGTGATCGGATACCATGGGGGCGAACCTTCGCCAAAGACAATGATGTTTGCCCTGCCGTTCTCCCGTTCATCCGAAAAAACAGCAGGGCGCAATCGGGGCTTTGTCCTGTCAGAAGTTGCGGGACATATCGTACTTGCTGTAGAACTCCTTGCGGAAGTCCAGGAAGCAGTCGTTGGCGATGGCCTCGCGCATCTGCTCCATCAGGTGCAGCAGGTAGCGCAGGTTGTGGATGGATACCAGCCGTCCGCCGGTGATTTCACCGGCCCGGAGCAGGTGGCGGATGTAGGCCCGGCTGAAATTTTGACAGGTATAGCAGTCGCATTCCTCGTCCAGCTTGCCCCAGTCCCGGGCATATTGTGCGTTCTTGATGACCACGCGGCCCTTGCTGGTCATGGCCGTGCCGTTGCGGGCCACGCGGGTGGCCAGCACGCAGTCGAACATGTCGATCCCGCGCAGTACACCCTCCACCAGACAGTCAGCGGAGCCTACGCCCATGAGGTAGCGGGGCTTGTCGGCGGGCATGTAGGGAGCGATTTCCTCCAGCATCTCATACATCACCGGCTTGGGCTCGCCCACGGACAGGCCGCCGATGCCGTAGCCGATGAAATCCATATCCGCCAGCGTCTGCGCACTGCGGATGCGCAAATCCTTGTAGAACGCGCCCTGCACGATGCCGAACAGAGCCTGATCCTCCCGGTTGTGGTGAACCTTGCAGCGTTCGGCCCAGCGGTGGGTGCGCTCCATGTTGACCCGGGCGGTATCGTAGTCGCAGGGATAGGGGCTGCACACGTCAAAGGCCATGCAGATATCCGATCCGAGGGCCATCTGGATATCCATGGATTCCTCCGGGCCGATGAAGTGGCGGCTGCCGTCCAGATGGCTCTGGAAAGTCACGCCCTCCTCCTTGATGGTGCGGATGCCTGCCAGCGAGAACACCTGGAATCCGCCGCTGTCGGTGAGGATGGGCTTGTTCCAGCTCATGAACTTATGCAGGCCGCCGGCCTCCTGGATGAGGTTTTCGCCGGGGCGCAGGTGGAGATGGTAGGTGTTGGACAGCAGAATCTGCGTGCCGATTTCCTCCATCTCACGGGGGGTCATGGCCTTGACGCAGGCGGCGGTGCCCACGGGCATGTAAATCGGCGTCTGAATATCGCCGTGGGGTGTATGCAGCACGCCCAGCCGTGCGCCTGACTGCTTGCACACATGGGTAACTTCATAGGAAAACAGCTTACTCACATCAATCTCCTTCAAACTCCTGAACCTCCAAGGGAACGCGCCAGCGGAAACGGGTCAAGGGGCGATGCCCCTTGTGGGGTTTGGGGCAAAGCCCCAAGCAGGTCTGGGCGGCAGCCCAGCGCAACACCTTCAAACAACCCAAAGGAAAAAACAAAAGCGTGCGTTTCCAAGCAGACGACGAATTTCGTCCGCGCCGGAAACGGCAGGTTCCGTGGACTGACCAAGGAACGACCTCACCCGCCCCCTGCTGGGACAGACAGAACCCGTTCAGTTATCCACATCCTGTCCACTCATGTCCAACAAATCCTGATACATGCTCCACACCGAGCCATAGGGGACATCGTAGAAGGTCATGATCTCGTGCGTGGTGGGATGCTCAAAGGTCAGCTTGTAGCCCCACAGGGCAATTTGCTGGCCCGGAATCCCTTTGCCATAGCGGTTATCGCCCCACAGGGGCGCGCCCATATGGGCCATCTGCACGCGGATTTGATGATTGCGCCCGGTTTCCAGCTCAATGGAGCACAGGGCCGTCCCCTGTCGGCGGGCGATGCATTCCCCGTGCAGGATGGCTTCCTGCGCGCCCTTGACATCCGCCTCGCACACATGCACCTTGTTCAGCCGCTCATCCTTGACAAGGTAGTCCACGAGGGTGAAGGAATCCTTCACCTCGCCTGTGACCACGCACAGGTATTCCCTGCCCATATCGTGCTGCTGCATCTGCTGGCTGAGCCGGGAAGCCGCCTTGCTGGTACGGGCAAAGACCATCAAACCGCCCACGGGCCTGTCCAGCCGATGCACCAGCCCCAGATAGACCAGGCCGGGCTTGTGGTATTTTTCCTTCACATAGGCCTTGAGCAGGGTCAGGATATCCACATCGCCGGTCTTGTCCGCCTGAGAAAGCATGTTCGGCGGCTTGACGGCGACAATCACCTGATTGTCCTCATAGATGATATTAGGCATGGAACCACCTTCCGCTGGCCCCGCAGGGCAGCACGCCGCCTGTTGTGACCGGCAGGCACAGCTCCTGGCTGTCCACCCGTCCGCCGTGACGGCGCACCACGCACTTCTCCAGCATATTGCTCAGCACGCTGGCCTGAAAGCCTGTGGTATAGCTGTTGATGAGATAGAACAGCGGCTGGTCGGACAGGGCCTGGGCGCAGGTATCCACCAGCCCGTACAGCTCGTTTTCCAGCTTCCAGACCTCGCCGGAGGGGCCGCGGCCATAGCTGGGGGGATCCATCAAAATGCCGTCATAGCGGTTGCCCCGGCGAATCTCCCGCTGGACAAAGCGCAGTGCGTCCTCGACAATCCAGCGGAAGGAGGTTTCCGGCAGCTTCGACAGCTCCCGGTTCTCCTTGGCCCACAGCACCATGCCCTTGG
>JBJEUL010000150.1:0-4283 GCA_051883835.1 Aristaeellaceae bacterium | reverse complement strand
GTGCCGCACAGGTATTCCGCCAGGGCCACCGCGCTGTCATTGGCCGAGGCCATGATGGTGGTGCGCAGCAAATCCTCCAGCGAGTAGGATGCGCCCGCATCCAGCAGGGCCTGACTGCCCTTCATCGCGGCGGCGTTCTTCGATACGGTGACGGAATCCGTCAGGGCTACATCGCCCCGGTCGAGGGCTTCCAGCGTCAGCAGCGCGGTCATCAGTTTGGTGATGGACGCAACCTCCCGCCGCTCGTCCGCGTTTTTCTCGAAAATCACCGTGCCGGTGGCGGTCTCGGCCAGCACCACGGCAGGCGCGGTCAGCGAAAGCGGCTGACCCTCCTCCAGGGGCTTGCCCCCGGACGCTGCCGCCGCGCCAAATGTGGGAATCATCAGGCACAGGGCCGCTGACGCTGCCACAAGCCTTCGGAATAGGGTCATGCTGCCTTCCTCCTTGTTGATGGGTCTTGTCAGACCTATCATGCCCGGAACAAGGCATATCGTTCACATGGAAAATGATGTTAAACCACCAGACCGCCGCTGACCCCCAGCGTCTGCCCGGTGATGAAGGACGCGCCCTCGCCGCACAGGTAAACGATGGCCGACGCAACCTCCTGCGCCTGTCCGATGCGGCCCAGTGGCGTTTCGTCCGCCAGCGCGGAGAGGTCGTCCTCGGTCAGCTCGGCGTTCATGTCCGTGTCAATGACCCCGGGGGAGACGCAGTTCACCCGCACCCCGGAGGGCCCGACTTCCTTGGCAAGAGCCTTGGTCATGCCGATGAGCGCAGCCTTGGCAGCGGAATAGGCCACCTCACAGCTGGCCCCCACCTCGCCCCACATGCTGGACACGTTGACGATGGCCCCCCGCCGCTGGTCGAGCATGGCGGGCAAAACGGCCTGCGTCACGTTGAAAGCACCCTTCACGTTGACGGCGAACAGGGTGTCCCATGCTTCCTCGCTCATGTCGCTGAACAGGCCAATGTGCGCCACGCCAGCATTGTTGACCAGCGCGTCAAAGCGGTGCCAGGTGCGCAGCAGCTCACGCACGGTGCGCAGGACGGCATCCCGGTCAGCCACGTCACAGCAGCGGCAGCTGACATCCAGCCCTTCACCGCGCAGGGCGGCGCATAACGCTTCCGCCGCATCCTGCGCATGCTGATAGAAAAACACCACGCTCCACCCCTCCCGGGCAAAAGCGCGGACACAGGCGGCCCCGATGCCCCGGGAGCCGCCCGTAATCAAGACATGCCTGCGCATTACAGAGCCTCAATCACAGCGTCCAGCAGGCTGCGGAAGGTCGTCCGCACCCGGTTGGCCACCTCGGTGACTTCCTCGTGACACAGGGGCTGGTCAAGGATACCTGCCGCCATGTTCGTGATGCAGCTCACGCCCAGCACCCGCAGGCTGCAGTGCCGCGCCACGATGGTCTCCGGCACGGTGGACATGCCCACCGCATCCGCGCCCACCGCACGGGCCAGACGAATCTCCGCTGGAGTCTCGTAGCAGGGGCCGTTGAACCACATGTACACGCCCTGCTGCACGGGAATACCCAGCCTGTCCGCCTGCGCCTGACACAGGGCAATCAGCTCCCGGTCATAGCAGCGGGACATGTCGGGGAAGCGGGGGCCGAACTGGTCAAGGTTCGGGCCGGTGAGGGGATTCTTGCCGGAGAAGTTGATGCAGTCGGTGAGGATCATCAGGTCGCCGGGATGGAAATGGAGGTTCACGCCGCCTGCCGCGTTGGTGACAATCAGCACCTTGACCCCCAGCAGGGCCATGACGCGCACGGGCATGGTCACTTCACTCAGGTCGTAGCCCTCATAGGCATGGAAGCGGCCCTGCATCATGCACACCCGCTTGCCGTGCAGCATGCCTGTCCACCAGCGGCCGGCGTGGCCGGGGGCGGTGGAAACAGGGAAGCCGGGAATGTCCCGGTAGTCGATGAATTTCGCATCCGTCAGGGCCTGCGCATACTCGCCCAGACCGCTGCCCAGAATCACGCCGATGTCCGCCTCGCCGACCCTTTCGCGGATGGCCTGCGCGGCGATGCACAGTTGTTCATAGGTTGCCATGCATGAATCCTCCTTGGATGTTGTCGGGGGTCAAACCAGCTTGTCCGCAAAGGACTGCGCACCGAAGCGTTCCTCAAGGCCCAGCCAGTCGGCGCAGGTGGCCGCCACGTCCGCATAGGTACGGCGCAGGCCCAGGTCGGTGCAGCCCTTCATGCCCCTGTGCCAGACCATCAGCGGGATATGCTCCCGGGTGTGGTCGGTGCCGGGAAAGCAGGGGTCACAGCCGTGGTCTGCCGTGACGATGAGCAAATCCTCATCCCCCATCAGGGCCATGATCTCCGGCAGCTTCTGGTCGAAATAGGTCAGCGCACCGGCAAAGCCCTCGGGGTCGTTGCGGTGGCCGTAGAGCATATCGGTGTCCACCAGATTGGTGAAGCAAAGGCCGGTAAAGTCCTGCCGCATGTAGTCCATCCACGCGTCGATGCAGGCGGGATTCCCGGCAGCATGGTTGGAGCCGGTCAGCCCGCGATGGTCGAAGATGTCCTCAATTTTGCCCACACCCAGGCAGCTCATGCCCGCAGCGGACACAGCATCCAGCAGCGTGGGGGCAAAGGGCGGCACGGAGAAGTCCTTGCGGGCCTTGGTGCGGGTGAAATGCCCCGGCTCGCCCGTGAAGGGACGGGCAATCACGCGGCCCACGCACAGCTCGCCCTGCAGCATCTCCCGGGCAATCTCGCACATGCGGTACAGCTCCGGCACGCTGAAAATATCCTCATGGCAGGCAATTTGAAACACGCTGTCCGCCGAGGTGTAGACAATGGGCGTGCGCCTCGCCATGTGCTCCGCGCCCAGCTCGTCCAGAATGGCCGTGCCGGAAGCAGGCTTGTTGCCGATGACCTTGTGGCCGATGGCGGCTTCAAACCTGTCCAGAAAGTCCCGGGGGAAGCCGTCCGGGAAGGTCGGGAAGGGCTTTTCCAGCGTCAGGCCCGCCAGCTCCCAGTGGCCGGTGGTGGTGTCCTTGCCGGCACTGGCCTCCATGGCACGGCCATAGGCGCACACAGCGGCAGGGTCGGCGGGATAATGCGTCCCCTCAATGTGACCAAGGCCCATCCGGGCCATATGGGGCAGGGAAGGCTTGCAGCGATCCACCACATGCCCGATGGTGATGGCCCCCACGTCCCCATACTGGGCCGCATCAGGCAGATAGCCCACGCCCGCACCGTCCAGAACCGTCAAAAAAACGCGCTTCATCCGTTACCAACCTCCTTTGTGTTATTGTACACCATTTTTCATGGGATGAAAAGCTTGATTTTTCCCGGGAAAGCCTGTATGCTGGTAGGGAAGTACGAAGCAGGAGGTGGCTGCACCATGCGGCTGACCCTGGACGACCAATATTCAACCATGCCCTGGGATGCCATTGATGCTGTGGTGTTCGATGTGGGCAACGTCTTGCTGCGCTTTGACCCGGCGGGGATTGCGGCGGAGGTGCTGCCGGAGCAGCCGGAGCTTCATCAGGCGGTGCTTGACCGCACGGTGCGCACACCCTACTGGATTATGCTGGATCACGGCACGGTGACGCAGGAGGAAGCGGTGAAGGCCATGATTGGCCGCTACAGGGAGCTGGAGGCACCCATTCGCCGCTTCATGAGCCGCTGGCTGGAGCTGAAAACGCCCATTGACGAAGGCGTAGCCGCGCTGAAAGCCTGCAAGGCACACGGGAAAAAGCTCTACGTCCTGTCCAATTACAACGGGGAGAGCTTCCGGTGGGTGGACGACCATTTTGACTTTTTCCGCCTGTTTGACGGCATGGTGATTTCCTCCCGTGTGCAGCAGCTCAAGCCCAATGCCGAGATTTACCGCACGCTGACGGAACGCTTTGGCCTGAACGCGGCACGCACGCTGTTCATTGACGACGCACCAGCCAACATCGAGGGAGCCCTTCATGCCGGCTGGCAGGGCCTTTGCTTCAACGTCCCAGGCAAGCTCAACACCTTCTTCCAGCTGCCCTAACCTCCAAGGGACCGCGCCAGCGTCGAAGGGGTCAAGGGGCGATGCCCCTTGTGGGGTGCAGGGGCAACGCCCCTGCGCAGGTCTGGGCGGCAGCCCAGCTCCCCGTGTTAGGGCTTTTGAAAAAATCATAAAAAAGTTTGAAAACAGGGTTGACAAAATCTTTGAAATCGTGTATTATTCATATCGTCGCCTGCGGGATATGAACCTGCCGGGAGATGGAAACCGGGGTGTAGCGCAGTCTGGTAGCGCACGTGCTTTGGGAGCATGGGGCC
>JBJEUL010000149.1:0-18869 GCA_051883835.1 Aristaeellaceae bacterium | reverse complement strand
CCACAAGGGGCATCGCCCCTTGACCCCTTCGACGCTGGCGCGGTCCTTTGGAGAGGTTAGGGGGTGGCGCGGCGCGCTGCCGCGTTGGTGTCGATGTGGCCGCGGTAGACAACGAATCGCTGGTAGAGGAACTCCAGCACGAAATTCGCCAGCAGATTGATGCCCTCAATCAGCCACGCATGCACCCCCGCCTGCTCCAGCAGCGTTCCCCACCAGGAAGAAGCCGGTGTGAACACCAGATAAAACAGCGCAACCAGCATCATCGAGCGCACCAGCGGCGCGTCCGAGCGGAAGGTATAGCGGCGATTGAAGGTGAAATTCCAAATCACCGACAAAATCAGCGACGGCACATGGCTCATCCAGTAGCTTTCCAGCCCCAGCACATCATGCAGCAGCGCGAAGGATGCTACCTGAATCAGCCCCGCTGAAATGGAGAACAGCGTAAACTTGATGGCCTGCCACAGATTTTTGTTCATGCGTGCGTCAATCCTTTCATCCGGGAAGCTACACCAGCCGCAGGGCCGGGGTGGCATTGAGTGTCAGGGGCGCAAGCTCGCCCTTCATCAGCCGGTAATAGGCCGCAGAGCCAATCATGGCCGCATTGTCCGTGCAAAGGCTCAGCCGGGGCATATACAGGGGAATGCCGGCCCTGTCGGCGGCCTGCTGCATCATGCGGCGCAGCAGGCTGTTGGCGGACACGCCGCCAGCCATGGCCAGCGCAGGCGCGTTCGTTTCCGTGGCGGCAAGGATGGCCTTCTCCACCAGCGCGGACACCACCGCATAGCGGAAGGACGCCGCCATATCCGCCTTGGGCAGGGGTTCTCCCTTCATTTCCAGCTTGTTGGCCGCGTTGAGGAAGGCCGTTTTCATGCCGGAGAAGGAATAGTCGTAGCGGCCCGGCGTGTGGGGATGGGGCAAGGGCAGATAGTGCGGATCGCCCTCCTCGGCCAGCGCGTCAATCCTCGGCCCACCGGGGTAAGGCAGGGCCAGCACCCGCGCCGCCTTGTCGAAGGCCTCGCCTGCTGCGTCATCCATGGTTTGGCCCAGCAGCTCATAGCAGCCGTAGTCCGTCACACGCACCAGATGGCTGTGTCCGCCGGACACCACCAGACACACAAACGGCGGCTTCAAGTCTGCATGGGTCAGGTAATTGGCGGAAACATGGCCCTCAATGTGGTTCACGGCGATGAGTGGCTTCCCTGCCGCGTAGCTCAGGCCCTTCATGCAGCTCACCCCGGTGAGCAGGGCACCCACCAGACCCGGGCCATAGGTCACAGCCAGCGCGTCCACGTCCCCCAGCTGCATGCCTGCTTCCTCCAGGGCCTGGTCAATGACCCGGTCGCAGGCTTCCACATGGGCGCGGCTGGCGATTTCCGGCACCACGCCGCCATAGAGCGCGTGAAGGTCAATTTGGCTGAATACCACATTGGCGATGATGCGCCGTCCGTCCTCGATGATGGCGGCAGCTGTTTCATCGCAGGAGGTTTCCAGGGCCAGAATGCGCACATGCTCCCGATGGCGGAGCTGCTCCAGCTGCGCCCGGGCCGATTGAGAATAGGTCATCGTTTCATCTCCTGCTATGCTTCATGATTCCGATGGCTGTCAGCAGCATGAGCAGCATGCCGCCCAGCCAGCTGCCCAGCAAGAGGGCAGCGTAGGTGATAAAAAAGCTGATGGGCATCAGGCGGATGAGCAGCTCTGTCGCGGGATCCATCAGCCACAGCTCATTATCGAAGGACAGGCGATGGAACAGCACGAACAGGCTGTCGAAATCCACCCAGCCCCACAGGGCCAGCGTCACTGCCAGCAGCAGGACGCATCCTGTTCCGATGAGCAAGCCCTGCGCCGTTTCCCGCGCCCTGTGCAGGGCAAGGCACACGGCCAGCGCAAGGCCTATCACGGCGGCAGCTGTCATGAGAACACCCCTGCACAGCACGAACAGGGCACGGCAGTCTGCCATGTGCTGCTGCTCCCTGTCGCGGAAGGCCATGTAGGTTACGCCGTCCTCGGCTGTCCAGGTGTACTGGAAGGTGTCCGTATCCCCAGCCAGGTAGGCGGTCATCATGGCGGTCATGCCGGGGTACTGGGCATCGGGGAAGCCGGTCTGCGCTGCCGGGGCGCAGCGGCGCATGATGCTGAGCATCAGCGGCGCGGATGTGCCAAGCCCGTCAATGAGCGCGGCCAGCATCAGGGTCGCCATGGCCAACGCCAGCAGGAAGCCTGCTGCACGGGCCAGCCAGGGTCGAATCTGTCCCATGGGGCAAGCCTCCTTCCTGTGGGCGTGCAGGACTGCGCCTGCGAGGAACCCCCTTGGATGTCACAGCCCTGCGAAAAGCCTTCCTCTTTGGGAAGGTGGCCGGGCGCAGCGAGGTCGGATGAGATCGTTCCTCGTGCAGACCCCGGAACCTGCCGTTTCCAGCGTGGACGAACTGCGTCGTCTGCGCTGGAAACTCACGTTTTTTTCCTTTTCCTTTTACAGGTCAAACGTGCTGCGCTGGGCTGCCGCCCAGACCTGCGCAGGGGCGTCGCCCCTGCTACCGAACAAGGGGCATCGCCCCTTGACCCCTTCGACGCTGGCGCGATCCCTTGGAGGTTGCGCTTATCGCAGGGTCAGCGCGGCGTAGGGTTCGCCCATGAGCAGGTGGGCGTAGCTGCCGGTTCCATCTTCCGGGACAAGCAGGGTCAGCTCGACCTGCTGCTGGAATACCATCACAATGTCGCTGCCCCCAAAGAGGAAGGTACCCATCGGGTCGCCGCGCTTCACCACGGCACCGGGCTGCACGCTCTCCTCCCAGTTGCACGAGCAGATTTGGGACATGCCAATGGGCAGAATCGCCACCAGGCCGTAGTCGGTATCCAAAATCACACAGTCTCGGGTCTCAATCATCTGCCAGCCGGGAATGGTGTCCTCCAGCACATAGCGGCCACTTTCCGCATCCCAGCGGGTAATGCCGCCTGCGGCGTTGGTGCCCTCAATCTTGCGCACCTCCAGCACGGTGCCGTCTACGGGGAAATGATAGCGGTGGTAATCGTTCACATCCAGGAAGGTGTGCGTCAGCGTACCGCCCGCAAAGGCATCCGCATAGGCACTGTCCTCGCCGATGAGCTGGCGAACGGAGGTGAAACGGGCGGACTTGATAAGCACGCCCTCCTTGTGCACCAGTTCCCCCTGCGCATCAATGGCCCACACGCCCTGCGGCTTGGAATCCGCCGGTGCGACCAGTGCCGCATCGGCAATGGGCCGCGCAGACGGGCTGCTCAGATAGCGGGCGAAAAAGTCGTTGAAGCTGTGCCAGTTGGCAGCATCCTCATACCAGCCCTTGTCCAGGCCGAAACGCCCGTCCGCCGCAAAGAGCGCGGTGTACTCGTCCTTCCAGCTCTCCTCCGTGCTCAGATATGCCCCCCAGCTCTGCGCATACTCCCTGCACCAGCTGGCAATCGGTTCATGGTACTGCAAGGTGGGGTAATAGTAGCCCAGCCCTTCCAGCTCCTCCAGCGGCTGATCCACCAGAAACCAGAAATAGTCCACTGACTGGTCAATGTGCTCATAGAGGGCCGGGTACGCTGCGTCACGCAGCACATTCCAGGGCATGCACGTTGCCGCCCAGTCGAGGAAATCGTAGAGCTGTTCAAGGGACTGCGCGGGGTTGGTAGCCGGGTCCGGGTTGATGCCGGCAGCCAGAGCCAGCGACTTTTCCATCATCGTCTTGAGCTGTGCATCGGCCTCCAGCATGGTCATCAGGCTTTCCGTCATGGGCGCATGCTCCTGCGCCATCGCACCCAGCGGTGCGCAGAGCACAAGCAGCATCACCATGGCAATCATCAGCCGTTGTTGCAGTTTCTTCATCAACATGGCACTTCCCTTCCCTGCTGCAGCAGGATGTCTGTATGGTTCCTGATGATAGCGGCCCGGAGTCTGATGCCTGACGCGGCGGTAGCCTCCGGGCGCAATGGTCTGTGCTGGCTGCGCTTCATCAGCCCTGCGCATGGGCCTGCCTGCGGCCCAGCACCGCCAGCAGCAGCCCGCAGGCCATCAGCAGGCACAGCCACACCACGGGGTTGGCGGTATCGCCGGTCTGCGGCAGTTCAGGCTCCACATAGCCCTCCACGGTCACGGTCACCGTGCCGTTCTGGCTGGCCTGACTGGGCGTAAGGGTCACATTGTACGCACCCAGAGCCAACGTCAGGGGCTTCATGCCAGCCTTCAGGAAGGGCGAACCCCGCTGCGTGAGCAGCTCCCGGCTGCCCGACATCCGCAACGGGCTCGTGCTGACCTGCCGTGCTGCCTGTTCCCCCTCAGGATACTGCTCGGCCAGCAGCTGCGGGTCATCATAGAAAAGCTTCGGCATGATGCCATAGTTCCCCTCGAGGTTGTTGACGGCATTATCCCACCACAATGCTTCCAGCACCTGTTCATCAATGCTCCAGATGACCAGTCCGCCCTGAAAATCGTTCTT
Source organism: Aristaeellaceae bacterium (assembly GCA_051883835.1). GTDB lineage: Bacteria > Bacillota > Clostridia > Christensenellales > Aristaeellaceae > UBA11524. The sequence goes on along the minus strand of JBJEUL010000149.1, from coordinate 14,412 downwards.
CCCGTACCACAGATAACGCTGAATCTCATACGTCAGGCCTTCGTCAAAGCCGCTGAGCTGGCGGTTCTCCACCAGATAGTAGACCTTCGGGTCATCCGTGGGAATCCGCAGGATGCTGTAATGGTGCGCATCCGCCGCCGGTGCAAGGCTGTAGGAACCATTGACCTTCAGCTCCCGGGCCTCATAGAAGCCCAGATACACCTTGCCGTACGGGTCAATGTGCGTGGGTGTCGTGCCGGGCATCTCGCCTTCCCGGTAGCCCCAGCTGCCCGTTCCCATCAGGCTCATACCGTTGACGTTTTCCGTTGTCTGGATGCCGCCCGTGTTGTACAGGTCCGCAAGGCCCAAATCATGGCCCAGTTCATGGCAGGCGGTGCCTATCGGGGTCATCACGGGGGTGCCTGTGCGGGTGTAATAATCGTATACGTCACGGTAGCTCACGCCGGTCGCAGGTGCACCCGCATTTTCCACGGTCATGGTGTACTTGTACACCTCCACGCCGTCCACCCTGACACGGAGAATATCGTAGCAGAAATTGTCCAACTCATCGAACCAATTGTAATAGATGACCGAGCTGTGCGGCCACGCACCGGGCTGTCCGTCCGCCTGATCAAACCCATCCACAGAGGCATTCAGGCCCGGCAGCGCAATCATGATGGCCAGCTCCGTGGGATCAATGCGCCCGTCCCCGTTGGTATCATAGGAGGCAAAGTCCACCTGCTCCTCCACCGCCGCCACCGCGTAGGCAAAGAGCATCGGCACATCGAAGATGGCGTATTCCCTGCCGTCCGTACCGTGATAGACACCCGGCACCAGACTTCGATTCATGCTGTCGTATACCGGGCAGGTGATGGGCAGCTGGGCCGTCACTACGCCGTCATTGGCGATGCCGCCGCTTTCCTGCGCCTTGCGGTAGGTGAACTTCCCATCGGAGTTCTCCTTGTAAAAGGCAGGAAGCCCTGTTTGCTCACTGAAAAGCTTTTCGCTCCATTCCGTTTCCGAAAAGCAGCACTGCACATCGCTGTAATTCACGCAGATGAGCAGCAGGGGAATCGAGCTTCCCCGCTGGGCATAGGCCTCCGCCGTGGGATAAGTATCGTACACGGCCACCTTGCCATAGAGCGCGTCGTTGTTGGCCCTATCATTGTAATCATAGGCCCCTGGAAGCGGCGAATAGCCTGCTCTGCCCAGGCCAAAGGTCGCGGGGCGGGATGCCTGAATCTCCTGCTCCAGCGCACGCAGGCCGCTTTCCAGGCCTTCGTCCCCCGCCATCACGGGCGTGCCGCCGATGGCCGTATCACCGTTTGCTGCAATCAGATAGCCACCCAGCGCGTAGCGGCTGCCATCCAGAATCACATAGCGCAGGCAGCCAGCCCCGTCCGTGACGATGACGTGTCCCTGTGCATCTGTCCTGTAGGAGAAGAACTCATCGCCGTGGAGATAGCCCTGAACGATTTCCCCCGTCGCCGGGTCCTGAAGCTGCATCAGCCCGGGAAATGCCGGAACCGCCATCGCTCCGGACACCGCACACAGCACGCTCAAAAGAATGCCGAGTGCCACCCATTGCCTGATTTTTTTCATTGGTTCATCCACCCTCCATCCATGTATGAATGCCTGACACCAGAACCTATCACATGGCTGCGCCCTTACAGGCCCTCGCCATCCAGATAGCCCACCATATCCTCCGCCCATCCGTACTGGGCCATGTACTCCCCCATAAAGGGCTGACCGTCAGGCCCTTGCTTTAGGTAGCGGTAGAAGTCGCAGTCAACGGCCTCGGGATTGATGGCCATGGACTTGTACCGTTTGAGAATCACGCACTCTGCCCCTGCCTGACGAAGGGACTGCATCATCGCGTGGATAATCTGCTGAAAGTAGGCCTGCCGCTTCTCATCATAGGGGGCATCCTGAAAGAGCACCGCCGCCACCTCCCGGGAGGTACAGCTGGCCCCGCGCCTGTACACGAGGTAAGCAAAGGCCTCCTTGGCCTTGGTGCGGGTAAAATGCAGCGGCTTGCCCGAGGGCGTAAAGACCTCGAAATTGCCAAAGCACTGCACGCGCAGCAGCGGCCTTGTCTGCACCCGCACGGGAAAGCGCAGTGCCTCCATTTCCTTGCGCACCTTCTCCAGCGTGACCGGCTTGGTGATGTAGCCGCTGGCGTGCAGGCTGATGGCCTCCCGTGCGTACTCATCGAACCCTGTCACAAAAATGATGTTGATTTCCGGGTTCATGTCCTGCAGCTGCTGCGCCAGCGATATGCCGTTGATCCCCTGCATCCGCACATCCAGAAAAGCAACATCGATACACACGCCCGAGGCATAGGCCAGCGCATCCTCCGCCTGCCGGAAGGTCACAATCTCCGCGCCGGGAGCCACCCTGTTGAGAATCAGCTCCAACCCGGACAGCGCGATGCGCTCGTCATCCACCGCCATGATGTTCATGCCTGCTCCTCCTCCGCGTACCCTTTGGGGATATGGATGACAGCCTGCGTCCCTGTGCCGGGCCTGCTGGTGATGTCCAGCGTGCCGCCGCACATCTCGCGCAGACGGAGCCTTGTGGCGGGAATGCCGATATGCTCGCGCCCATCGTTGTCCGGCTGTGCATCAGGGTCAAAGCCAACGCCGTCATCGGTCACGGTGATTTCAAAGGCTGCATCCGTCTCCTGTGTAGCAATCCGGAGTGTACCGCCCCCCGGCTTTTTGCAGAGGCCGTGCCGGACGGCGTTTTCCACCATCGGCTGCAGGGTCAGCATCGGCAGCATGAAGGCCATGGTCTGAATGTCGTATACGACATTGAGTTCTTCCTCGAAGCGCAGCTTCTCCAGGTCAAGATAGCACTGCACATTGTGCAGCTCCACCTCGAAGGGAACAGGCTCGCTGCGCCGCAGGGCGTTGATGCTGCCGCGCATGTATTCGGAAAAATCCCCCACTGCCTGCTGGGCACGGCTGGCATCCATCCCGCACAGGTGATAAATCGTGTTGAGCACATTGAACATGAAATGCGGCTGAATCTGACTGAGCATCACGCTGATGCGGGCCTGCTCCGCCTCCAGCTGCGTCCTGAGCAGCTGCTCCTTCTGGGCGGTCACACGCACGCCCATTTCGCCGTGTGCCACCGCGTAAATCAGCGTAAGGGTCAGCGTAAAGGTCAGCAGGATGGGTGCGGCCTCCAGCTGCATTTGCAGCGGTACAGCCAGCAGAACAATCAGGCTGTAGGAAGCCAGAAGCACCGCATTCCCCGTGCCCAGTGCTTTGGCATGGCACAGCGGATACGCCGTTGCCACCATCAGCAGGATAAAGGAGTAGAGAATCAGATACGGGTAGAGTACCCCGTAGTGCATGATGCCCGCTGCATCAAACCACAGATAGGTGTTGGTGAACAGGCCCACGGTGCATACGGCCGCGCCGAGCATGGAGAGGATGAGCATGGTGTGCGCAAATCGCTTGGTCACCGCTGCCTTTACGGCGACACAGGCCGTCAGATACCGGGCATAGAGGGCCACCGTCACAAAGCTGAGGATGTCCACCAGGAGCGACAGCTGTTTGAGCAAGGCCACATGCTCCATGCTTGGCTGACCATACAAATGCCAGATGGGCGCATCACACAGCAGCATGATACTGTTGAGCAGCATCAGTGCCAGCAGCAGCCTGTCCCGCGCTTCCCTGTACTGCCGGCCCAGGACTGACCCCAGCAGCAGAACGCCCATAAACACGGCTGCACCGATTTCCAGCACGCTGATGGTTCCATAGCTTACATTCACGTCTGTGATGCGCCTCCCCCGGCACCTCCAGCTTCATCGGCCTGTCACGGCATACGCAGCTGCTATGCTTGCCCCTTGATTCCTATCATATACGTTTTGGCGTGATGATGCAAGCATGAATTCATGACATGGATGACAAGATGCCCCCCTGTCTTGCGGCGAGGGGGGGCATCCGGTACGCAGGGAGATGTCAGATGGTCGAGCGCAGTGAGGTCGGATGAGATCGTCCCTCGTGCAGTCTCTGGAGCCTGCCGTTTCCAACGCGGACGGACTGCGTCGTCGGTTTGGAAACTCACGTTTTTTCCGGTTCCTTTTTCATTGGTCGAACGTGTTGCGCTGGGCTGCCGCCCAGACCTGCGCAGGGGTTTCACCCCTGCACCCCACAAGGGGCATCGCCCCTTGACCCTTTTACGCTGGCGCGGTATCTGGGGTCAGTGGGTTTTGGAGGCGCAGTGCTGGCCGTCACAGGCTCCGCAGGTGGCGCAGGGGCTGGCGGGCTTTTCCGCGGCTGTGGGTGCCTGACGCACCTTGCGCAGGCCAAAGCCGATGCGAATGGCTCCCTTCGGGCAGGCCGCAGCGCAGGCTCCGCAGCGGATGCACTCCGCCGAATCCGGGGTTAGCACGGGGTTGACATCCATCTTGCACACGCGGGCACACTTGCCGCAATGCACGCACTTGCTCTCATCCACCTCCAGGTGATACACGCTCACCTTGTTGAGTACGCCGTAGATGGCCCCCAGCGGGCAGATGACCTTGCAGAAGAAGCGATACACCAGCACACAGCCCACCACCGTGCCGACCAGCAGGAAAACCTTCCAGCTGAACAGCCAGCCCAGCATGTCACGCAGGTTTTCGTTGGCAGTTATCAGCGGAATGCCGCCCAGCAGCGTGCCAGACGGACAGATGTACTTGCAGAAGGCCGGGTCGCCCATGCCCATGAAGTTGGTCACGGCCACGGGCATGATGCCCACAAAGACCACCAGAATGATGTACTTGATGTACCGGGGCCACTTGGGCAGGCGGAACTTGGGCGTGGGAATCTTGTGAATCAGCTCCTGCAGGAGGCCGAAGGGACACAGGAAGCCGCACACAAGACGGCCCAGCAGCACGCCCACGGCCAGCAGGAAGCCCACCACATAGAAGCTGAAGCTGAAATCCATGGAGCCTGTCACCGCCTGCAGGGCACCAATGGGGCAGGCCACCGAAGCCGCCGGGCAGGAATAGCAGTTCAGGCCCGGATTGCAGAACTGCTTCCACGAGCCCTTGTAAATCGTCCCCTTGGCAAAGTTGCCCACATGCGCGTTGGACAGGCCGAAGGCCGCGATTTGAATCAGCTTGCGCCGGACGCTTTGCTTGATTTTCATGGTTCCATCACCCCAGCCCAATGCACTCAAAGCAGATATTGATAGCCTTGGCCAGCACCAGGCTCACTTCCTCCCGGTACACGCCGTAGAGGATGAACAGCACGGCCGTGACCGCCACGGCCATTTGCAGGGCCAGCATGCGCCCATTGATTTTACTGGGCATTCAGATAGTCCTCCACAATCTGCTTGTACTTCTCAATGTTTGTGCCCAGAATGATGTCACCCACCAGCTCGCCGTTGCTGTTCACGAAAATCGTGGTGGGGACACCGGTTACCCTCTCGTCCAAGTAGTCTGACAGCTCATCCGTCATCATCAGATTCGTGAAGTCGGCGTTCGCCTTGCTCAGGATGGTCTCAGCCAGACTGATAAGCTTCGTATCGCCGGAATGTACATCCACCAGCAGACCGATGAACTGCACATTCTCCGGCATTTCGCGCACCCATACACCAATATCCGGCATCTCGCTGATGCACGGGGTGCAGTACGTTCCCCAGATGTGGAAGACCGTCAAATCCTTGCCCGCGAAAATGGCCTCGGTAACTTCGTTGCCCGCGATGTCGCTGGTGGCAAACGCCGGGAACTGTCCGCCCACCTCAAACCTATCCTGCTTGACCACCGGGATATATTCGACCACTTCGCTCAAATCGCCCAGGGCATCAACAATCTCCAGCCAGTTGGCAATCTCCGTTTCGCTCTGTACTTCCCGCTTGCTGTCGGGGTCAACGCTGTAGAAGTACACCCAGTAGAGATGGTCGTTGTGCTCGCCCAGAGAGGTCATTTCCGTTTCATCAAAGAGCAGCGTGCCATCTGCCTTGCAGGTTTCGTAGTAGGCCTTCTCCATCATGACGATTTCAGCGATGTCATTGCAATGGGCATAGTACTCATCCACTGCAGCCGCCGTGGCCTCCTCATCACCGTTGTCCCGGGCGAGATAATACGCATCCAGGATTTCCTGCTCAATCACCGGGTCCATGCAGTACACGTCCATGTACATGCCGCCATGCGCATCCATGTTCCCGCAGTCAATCATCAAGCCCTTGTCCACCAGGGCCGCATCATAGGTGAAGGCAATCCCTGCATACTCGTAGCGGTCCGTGACGTTTTCCGCCGCCGCCGTACCCAGCAGCGCGAGCATCATCACCAGCGTCAGTACACAAACCTTGGTCAACAGCTTCATTGTTTTCATGGTCATCCTCCTCATGAATGATTTCTGTTCCGTCAGGGTTATCCGTCCGTGGACATGGGGCACCCGGTCGATACCCGCTCAGCGCGCATCACCCATTTGGTTATTGGCCGTTGAAATACGCCTCCACCTCCTGCTTGTATTGCTCAATGGCTGTGCCGAGGATGGTATTGCCCACCACCTCGCCGCGGCTGTTGACCAGAATCGTGGTCGGTGTACCAATCATATGCTCTTTGTAGTACGCATACAGCACATCATTGGTCATCAGGTTGATGAAGTCGGCGTTCGCCTTGCGCATGATCTGATTCACCATGTCGATTTTCTGCTGCTGGTCCGGCCATACATCGGTCAGCACACCGATGATCTGCACATTCTCCGGCAGCTCCCGCGCCCATTCGCCCAGTTCAGGCATCTCGCTGATACACGGGCCGCACGTCGTTGCCCAGAAGTTCACCACCGTCAGCTCCTTCTCGGCAAAGATGGCCTCCGTCACCTCGCTGCCCTGCATATCACTGCCGACAAAGGCCGGGAACTTGTCGCCCGCTTCGATGGCTTCCATCCTGGTGACCGGAATGTACGCAATTATCCCGCTCAAATCGCCCAGTGCCGCCATCACTTCCTGGCAGGCGGCTATTTCCGCTTCGCTCTGCGTCTCCCCCAGGCTGTCAAAGTCAAGGTTGTAGAACTTCACCCAGTAGAGATAGCCGTTATGCTCGCCCAGAGAGGTCATGTCCGCTGTGTCAATGGGCATCTTGCCTTCCGCCTGATAAGCATCATGATCCGTCCTGTCCATCGCGTAGATTTCAGCGATGACGTTGAGATGGGCCAGATACTGCTCCATCACAGCCCACAGGGCATCCATATCATCGTTCGCTTCAGCCAGGTCACCTGCCTCACAGATCGCCTCGTATATCGCCGGATCGATGCACGAGAAGCGCAGGTAAGCATTGTAGTGATCATCATAGTAGCTGCTGTAAAGCTGAAAGCCCTTTTCCTCAAGGGCCGTATCAAACGTGACGGCAATCCCTATACGCTTGTATTGCTTCGTCTGGCTCTCGGCAGCCGCCGTACCCAGCAGGGCGAGCATCAGCACCAGCGTCAGCACGCAGGCTCTTGCCAGACTTGATCCTTTTTTCACGGCGCACCTCCTGATTCATGGCATGCCAATGTCCCTGACAAGGCACCGCCTGTCGATAAGGCCGGAATTATTCCAGCGTACGGGAACCCAGACCGGCAATCACCGCGTAGGCGAAATGGCCGTCCTCCTCCGTCAGCGGGGAGAAGTCGTCATGATACTGGGTCGTCTGCACAAAGTAGCCATTGACAATGGTGAAGATGGAATGGATATTGCCTGCATCGTCATAGCTCTTGACAGCCACATAAGTGATGCCGTTCACCACGCCGGTGAGAATTTCAGGGTTTTCAAACTGCTCGGCGGCCAGAGCCTTGAGGGCTTCGAGGCCTTCCTCGCCCAAGTCCGTCAGGGACTGGCCCTCCACCATGTCGCTCTTGGCGATGGAAACCATGCACGACGCAAGGCCCTCCTTCATCACCATGGCATGGCTCACGCTGAACTCCGTCGCGCCTTCCTCCAGGGTGATGCACACGTCCGCATCGTCCAGCGTCAGGGTCAGCACGGCCTTGTCACCGATGGTGAACAGGTCATAGGTCTGCGCCTCGGCCATCACAAGGCCGGTGCAGGACAGGGCCATCAACACTGCAAGCGCAAAGGCAATCAGGTGCTTCATTTTCGTGTTCCTCCTTCATAATGGATAACATCCTGCCGGGTGGATTGTGTCCCCTGCCGCAGGCTGCGGTGCTTCGGGGTTACTCCCCTACCTCGATGATGCGCAGGAAGCTCTTGAGCATAAAGCCGCAGGCATTGGTTTCCCCATCGTACACCTGCGCCCAGGAATTGTTTTCCGCCAGCACCGTCAGCACATCACCGTTGTAGCGCACGGCCTGAATGGGCGCGGACTTGGACGGTGCCCAGCGCAAGTTAACAAAGGAGGTCGGCGTACTCGGGCAGACGGACACGGCGTACGGATTCACCGTTTTCATGCCCTTAAAGACCGTTTTCAGCGTGTCGGACGTTGTTGTGTCCTGCGTGCTGCCGGAATTCTTGCTGGCAGCCGGGCGCGTGGTGCTCAGATAGCGCAGGTAGACATAGCCCTCTTTCCCATCGTATTCCACAATCACGCGTTCGCTGTCAATGTAGCTCCGCTCGTAGATTTCCAGGGCCGTGCGATAGGGAATCCGCGCAATCACCTTGTCATTGGCGTCGCGCAGGTTCAGCGAGCCCTGGTTCGGCGTGTTCACATACATCGTCACGGACGTTGCAGCAGCCCATGCGCCGGTGGCGACTGTCAGCAGCATCAGCATCGCAAGCAGAGTCATCAGGGTCTTTTTCATGGTTCATCCTCCTCATTCTTCGTGTAGTGGGTCAGCCGGGGCAGCACAGGCTGCGGAGTATACCGCTTCCGGCGTTGTACCGTTCCCTGAGGAATAGGACGACGCCGGAGACAGGGCATCAGTTGGCGGTTTCGTCGGCTGTGCCGTCGGAGAACATGTGGCTGTTGTCCGTGACGGCAAACAGGCTGCTGTTCTGCTCCACCAGCTGCTGGCTGTGCATGGTGACCCGTATACCTTTTTCGGCCATCAGGTCAAAAATTCCTGCCAGCTCCTTGATATCCTCCACCGTGGTCTGCTTCGCCTTGTGCATGGCCCGCAGCATGGAGCCAAAGCGATCATCGTTGTGCAGCTTGTCCCAGATAGCCTGCGCACCGCCGGTCATCGGGCCCATGGGCATGGACAGGTAGGAGAACAGGCTGACGATATAGCCATGCACATCCTCCTGTGTCAGCTCCAGCGCACGCACCTTGTCGCCCAGCCGCGCGTAAAACGCATAGATTTTCTCCAGCTTCGGGGCACGATAGCTGAAGAACCGCACACCGTACCTGTCCGCCTGGATGAACGCGCCGCGGCAGGCATTCTTGAAGCGCAGCTCAGGGTAAAGCATCTTGTCCGTTACCAGACTGGCAAACACCTGAAGCTGACCGGTGCGTTCATATATTATATCTCCCCTCCTTATCCCTATCGGCATGGGAAAGCTATCGGATTGGATGATATCATTATATATGAAAAAACATGACAAAAGCATGACATACTGCGCCGGCGCACACGGTTTCCAATCGGCCAAAGGCTCCGCCATGCGCCTTGTATCGTCGCCACAGTCGGTAACACCGCTGGGCAAAACAAAGGCTCATACGCCCGAGATGCCTGGAAGGCTTCCCCGGCGTATGAGTCTGTGGGCGATTCAGGTAACGATTCGGGGATAGTGCGCAGAGGCCTTGCCCCTTGACCTTTTCAATGCTGGCGCGATCCCTTGGGGGTTAACGGGACAGGGTGGTGTAGTTCTCCTTCACGACGGCGTAGGACAGCTTGGGACGGCGGTACATGTCCACCACGCCCTTGTTGTTCTGGGCCTTGGGGCGGTGCATGGCCCATTCCTCCGAGACGCGCACATCCGCGAACTGCCAGATGTAGGTGCCGGAAATGCGTGCTTTTGCGCCCAGAGCCTTCAATTGCGCATCCAGAATATCCGCCTGACGCTCCTCGCTCCACTTCGCCCTGTACAGCGGGTCATGATACCCGGCAATGCCGCCTGCACCGAACTCCGAGAAGATAATCGGCTTGTTGGCCGCGCCGTTTTCATCCATCCACTGCAGCAGGCGGTCAGCGTAGTCGGAGGGATCCTCCGTGGTGTACCACAGCGGGTAAATGTTGAAGGACGCAATGTCCACCAGGTCAAGGCACACGTCCTTGAAGAAGCGGCAGGAGGCAAAGGTCACCGGGCGGTGCGCGTCCAGGCTGTGAAGCAGGTCAATCACATGGCTGTACATGCTCCGGCCAAACTCCGTCTCGCTCTCGCACTCGTTGAGCAGGCCCCAGGTATAGATGCAGGGATGGTTATAATGTTGGAGCACCATTTCCCGCGCGCTCTGGCTGATTTGCTCCTTGAACAGAGGCGTGCGCATGATTTCACCGGGAATGGCACGGGAATGGCATTCCTCCCACACCAGCATGCCCAGCTCATCGCACAGGTCAAGGAAGCGGGGGTCATTGGGGTAATGGCAGGTGCGGACGCTGTTGACGCCCATATCCAGCATCAGCTGCAAATCTTCCATCATGGAATTCACGCCCACGGCACAGCCCTGGCTGCCGAAATCCTCATGGCGGTTGAAGCCCTTGATGTACACTTTCTGCCCGTTGAGCAGGATATCCTCGCCCTGCACCTGCACGGCCCGGAAGCCTACCCGGTCAATCAGGTCATCCACGGGGGTGCCGCCGACCGTCAGCACAGCCTGCAGGTCATACAGATGGGCATCCAGCACGCCCCACGGCTCCACATCGGCACAGCGGACGCTCAGGGTGACGTTGGCTTCCTCCCCGGCCTTCATGGCAGGCACGGGAGCCTCGGCGCAGCCATCCGCCACGCAGACGCGCACGGTGGCAGCTTCGCTGTCCTGCACGGCCTTGATGGTCACCGTGACCGTCGCGGCCCATGCGCCCTCGGCCTGCTCCGGCACAAAGGCCATGCGATCCATGTAGGCGGCAGGAATGACTTCCACGCCCACGGGCCGGGTGATGCCGCCATAGGAATAGTAATCATTGGGGATGTGCAGGGTGGAGGCCTCGGAGAAGCTGTTGTCCACCAGCACGGTCAGGGTATGCTGGCCAGCCTTCACGCCCGGCACGGCGCAGCGGAAGCCCGTAAAGGCATCATAGTGGTGGCCGATGGGCTGGCCGTCCAGCAGCACGTCCGCCGTATGGCTCACGCCGCCGAAGCGCAGCAGCAAATTGCCGTCCGCCGCAGTGGTGAACACGCGCTCATAGCGGACCTTGCCCCGGTACTGCGCCAGCTGGGGAATGGCCTCCCAGATGCCCGGGACAATGGCGGAATAGGTGCGCTCCGCACCGTCCAGCGTGGTCAGCTTCCACACACCCTCCAGCGTGTGGGAGGGACGGATTTGATGCTCCTCAAAGAGTCGAAACATGGAAAAATCTCTCCTTTCATGGATACGCTCTCAGGTCAGCCCTTGAGTGCGCCGACCATCACGCCCTTGGCAAAGAACCGCTGCAGGAAGGGATACAGCACCAGAATCGGTGCGCTGGAGATGACAATCAGCGCGTACTTGATGGAATCCGCATACTTGGCCAGCTCGCCCGCGTCGGAGGTCGCGGCCAGCTCGGAATTCTGATTCAGCAGCAGAATCTGCCGCAGCACCAATTGCAGGGGGTACTTGTGAGTGTCATGGATGAACAGCGAGGCCCGGAACCAGGCGTTCCAGTGGCCCACGCCATAGTAGAGCACCATGACCGCCAGCGTTGCGCCGCTCAGGGGCAGGAATACCTGCGTCAGGATGCGCACATGGGATGCGCCGTCCAGCTTGGCGGCCTCCACCAGCGAATCCGGCACGGAGGAGAACGCCGAGCGCATAATCAGCAGGTTATAGGTGCTGATGGACACGGGAATAATCAGGGCCCAGAGGGAGTCCATCAGGCCCAGGCTCTGGATGTTCAGGTAATCGGGCACGATGCCGCCGGAGAAGTACATGGTGAAGAGAATCAGCATGGCAATGGGCCGGGAAAGCATGGAGCCCTTCAGGGCCAGGAAGTATGCACCCAGGCATGTGAGCACCATGTTGACGCACAGGCCCGCCACCAGAATGAACAGCGTGTTGCCAAAGCCGGTTATCACCTGCGAGTTGCGGAACACCAGCTGATAGCTGTAGGTGTTGATTTTGCCCACCGGGAAGAGCAGCAGGCCGAAATTGCGGCCCAGCACGTCCGCCTCGGAGATGGAGGCAATGACCACATAGTACATGGGATAGAGGGTCACGATACAGATAAGAATCAGCAGGATGGTGTTGACCACCGTAAAGACGGTATAGCCCATGCCCTCCTGACGCAGGCGGCTCTTGGGAGGCCGTGCGCTTTGCTTGATGGCTGTCATGGAACGCACCTCCTTACCAAATGCCGTAGCCGCTGACCTTGTTGCTGATGGCATTGGCCACCACAACCAGCGTGAAGTTAATCACGGAATTGAACAGGCCCACGGCTGTCGAGAAGGAATATTCCGCGTTAATCAGGCCGCGGCGGTACACATAGCTGGAGATCACGTCCGCCGTTTCCATGGTGTAGTCATTGTAAAGCAGGATGATTTTCTCATGGCCGACGCTCATCATGGAGCCGATGCGCAGAATCAGCAGCAGCATGATGGTGCGGGCGAGGCCCGGCAGCGTCACATGGAGGGTCTGCTGCCAGCGGTTTGCGCCGTCGATGCGTGCAGCCTCGTAGAGCTGCGGGTCAATGGCACCCAGAGCCGCCAGATAGATGATGCAGTTCCAGCCCGTTTCCTGCCAGATGTCGGAAATGATGTAAATCGGCACGAACGCCGAGGGAATGTTCAGCAGATTTTGATTGATGTTGAGGTTGAACAGGTTCATGAACTGGACAATGAAGCCCTCCTTGTCCACGAACAGGGTAATCATGGAGCAGACGACCACCAGGGAGATGAAGTGCGGCATGTAGGAGATGGTCTGCACCGTGCGCTTGAAGGCCTTGCTACGCACCTCGTTAATCATCAGCGCGAAGATGATGGCGCAGGGGAAGGTAAAGAGCAAGCCGCTGATGGAGATGGTCAGGGTATTGCCAATCAGCCGCCCAAAGTAGTAGGAATTGAAGAAGGAATTGAAGTACTTCAGGCCCACCCATTTGCTGCCCCAGATGCCCAGACGGGGCTTGAAGTCCTTGAAGGCAATCACCGCGCCCAGCAGGGGCTTGTAATGGAACAGGATATAGTAGATGATGACGGGCAACGCCAGCACATACGCGCCGCCGAAGTTGCGCAAATCCTTGCCGATGCGCTTGCCCAGGCTGATTCGTCTTTCTTGCATGGCCACCGCTCCTTTGTGCGTGATAAGAATCGGCGTGCAGAGCCGCAGCACTGCACGCCGAAGGATGGGACGGAATTACTCGGCCAGAGCGGCGTTGTGAGCGTCCAGGGTAATCTGCTTGATTTCACAGACGCGATCCATGCCCATGGACTTGAGCGTCGCGATGTAGGCATCGAAGTCATTCTCGATAGACATCTCGCCGGAGATGAACTTGGCGCGGCACTCGTCGATGTACAGGTTGATGTCGGTCCACAGGTCGGTGTACTCGTCCAGATACTCGTCCAGCACGGCGGTGTGGATGACCACATGCTCGTCATGGTCGGTGTTGGACCAACGCTCGTAGGCGACAATCTGGCTCTGCTCAGGATGACGCATGGCCAGCTGCTGGTTGGCATGGATGCCGGGCCAGTTGATCAGGCCGTGGGTACGGGCAACGCCGTCCATGGAATAGCCGTTGGGGTTGTGGAGCACAAAGTCGGTATACTGGGGCTTGCCGTCCTCGCCGATGGTGTAGGACTCGCCCTCGATGCCGTAGTTGCGGATCATGATGCCTTCCTGCGTGTAAAGGAAGTTGTAGAACTGCATGCACAGCTCAACGTTCTTGCAGTCCGCGCTGATGTAGGTCACGTCGTCGTTGGTGGTCATGGGGTCAGCGTAGGAGAACATGGCATGATCCTGATCGGCCGCATGGATGACATAGCCGCCCACCATGGAGCCGCCCTCATTCAGAGAGGACAGGTAGGTGTTCAGGCGGGAGTTGTTGCCGTACATCACGCCAGCTTCGCCGTTGCAGAACAGGGCGCGGGAGGTAGCTTCCTCCATGGACAGGTAGTCAACGGAAATCAGGCCCTCGTCGTAGAGCTTCTTCAGGAAAGCCAGCACATCCTTGTACTCGGGCTCATAAGCACCATAGTGCCACTGGCCGTCCACCTGATGCTCAGCGGCGTTCACCAGCCCAAAGGCGGAGGTCAGCTCGCCGTTCTTGATGCACTCGCGCAGATCGTTCTTGCCCTGGAACACGAAGGGGGTCTCCAGGCCATACTCCTTCATGGCCACCAGGGTGTCATAGAACTCTTCAATGGTCTGGGGTACGTCACGGCCGATGGCGTCCAGGATATCCTGACGGTAGAACAGGCCGCGCCAGT
>JBJEUL010000148.1:0-4324 GCA_051883835.1 Aristaeellaceae bacterium | reverse complement strand
TCAGCGTCAAGGAGGTCAGCATCCGCACGGGGTATGTGGCGGCGGATTATTTCTCGCGCCTGTTCAGCAAGGCGGTGGGCGTGACGCCCTCCCGGTACCGCGCCATCATGCTCACCGGCAGCTCGGAAGTTCAGCTCCCCGATGGGGCGGAGGAATAGGATGAACCGGCCGCCCTGCGCGAAGGAGGATTGCTCTTGCACAACAGCATCAGGAAGCGCACGTTCCGCTATCTGCTGATTGCCATGATTCTGCTGATTATGGTCATCAGCGTCATCATCATCAACTATTTCAGCAAGCAGTACAGGGAGCAGTATATCTCGGCCCAGCTGTATATGACGGAAAAAACCGCCGAAACTGTCAGCGACCTGATTCGCAGCATGAAGCAGGACGCCTATTACCTTTGCTGCAGCGAGTCGCTGGCCGAGGCCCTGCTCAATGACGAAAATTACACCCTTGCCACCCAGTCCAGGATGATTCATACAGCCTTCAGCATGAACACAGGCACGGCCACCACGCCGCTTTTGGGCAAAGCCAGTGCCTCGCTGCTGGTTGACCCCCAGTTTCCCTGCGCCCAGAGCTGGCCCAAGATTTTTGCCTTCGACACCAGCCAGAGAGAGAGCGTCTACAGTGCTGCCTGGGTATGCGATGCGGACTGGTATCAGCAGGCCGTGGCCTACAACGCCGAGGTGTATGCCTTTCTGTCCCCGCAGAAGCCTGATTGGGTCTATTTCGCCCGACTCCAGCGCAATTTTTACCTGAACGACCCCTCTTACAGCGATATCGTGGGCGTGGTGGTGTACGGCATGCCGCAGATTTCCCTGTCTGCCATGCTGAAAAATGACCAGATGGACGAAACAGCCATCAGCCTGCTGCTGTTCAACGGCAAGCCCTTGGCCTGCACCAGCGACAGCCTCCTGCAGGACGCGAGCTGGGACACCGCCGCCCTCCTGGCCGGTCTGCCCGAAAAGAACCATACGGCCAGCATCCGGCTGTGCAGCAGGGACTATACGGTGAGCAGCCTGAGCGTCAACCAGCACTGGAAGGTCATTATCCTTCAGCCTGCGGTTGGCCTGTGGCATTCCATGCGGGATGCCCTCCAGCTGATTGCCATTTTCCTGCTGATGCTTGTGGGGCTGGCCCTGCTGTTTTCCGCGATGTTCTCACGCCAGCTGTCCCGGCCCATTATTGAGCTGTCCAACGCCATGGTCAACGCACGCAAGGCGCATGCCCTGCCCGAGCGTATTCCCGTCATTCAGAGCGATGATGAAATTGAGTACCTCTATCACAGCTACAATGACATCGTGGACAGCATTCACCGCATATCGGAAACAGAGCGGGCGCAGTACGCCAAGCTGCAGGCCACAGAGCTCAAGGCCCTGCAATCCCAAATCAATCCGCACTTTGTCTACAACACCCTCGACTCCGTTGCCTGCATCGCCCTGATGCACGGCGAGGAGGATATTGCCACCATGGTGGCCTCCCTCATCAGCATCCTGAAGTACAGCATCGGCTTTTCCGATCTGCGGGTGGAGCTGTGCGAGGAGGTGGATTATCTTCAGCAGTATATCCAGATTCAGCAGCTGCGCTACCATGACAGCTTTGACTTTCTCTGCGACATTCCCTGCGAATATGACCATGTGCTGGTGCCCAAGCTGATGATTCAGCCGCTGGTGGAGAACGCGCTGTTCCATGCGGAAAGCCACGAGCACCGGCTGAATATCCATGTCTGGTGCGAAAATGAGCATGGGCTGCTGCGCATTCATGTATGCGACAACGGCTCCGGCGCAGACCCGGAGCAGCTCAACGCCTGGCTGCACAGCGATGACGGGGGCGAGAAGTTCGGCATTGGCATCCGCAATGTCAACAAGCGTATTCAGCTGATGAGCAGCGAGGAATACGGTATCCGCTACCGGCTGCTGCCCGATGGCGGCCTGGATGCCATGATTATTCTGCCGTACAAATTAACGAACCGTCCGAAATAATCCTTTGCTTTTTCTGGTTGAATTTTTGCCATTTCATGCGTACAATCAAGATGAAGGATGCAGATATCGTGCATGGCATCGTCAGTATGGCTTGACGTGAAGATGTGTTTGCTGTGCCCTGATACGATGGTCAAGGAGGCGCGTAGCGTTGGAAAACTCGGAATATCTGCTCACCGGGAACAGCAGGAAGCGTCCGCTGGCGCAGCGGATGATCGTTCACTTCAAGAAATACTGGCGGCTGCATGTGCTGGCCTTCCCCGCCGTGCTGCTCCTGCTGCTGTTCTGCTACGCGCCCATGTTCGGTACGGTGCTGGCCTTCCAGAACTTCAATGCAGCCAAGGGCTTTTTCCACAGCGAATGGGTGGGCCTGAAGAACTTCCAGTTCCTGTTCACCACCACGGACGCATGGCGCATTACCCGCAACACGGTGCTGTACAATGTGGCGTTCCTGGTCATCAACACCTCCCTGTCGGTGCTGCTGGCCATCGTCTTTAACGAGCTGTACATGAAGCGGCTGGCCAAGGTGCTGCAAACGATGCTCATCATGCCCAACTTCCTGTCCATGGCGGTGGTGGCCATCATCGTGTATGCGTTCCTGAACGCCCGTGACGGTATCCTCAACCAGATTCTCCCCGTGCTGGGCATGCAGACCCGAAACTGGTACATGTACAAGCCCGTATGGCCCTTTATCCTGATTTTCGTCAACGCATGGCGCGGCGTGGGCTATGGCGGCATCGTGTATGTGGCATCCATCTCCGGCATCTCGCAGGAGTATTACGAGGCGGCTGTGCTGGACGGTGCCACCAAGGTTCAGCAGGCCCTCTATATCACCCTGCCGCATCTGCGCAAGATTATCGTCATCATGCTGATTCTGAATCTGGGCAGCATTTTCCGCGGTGACTTCGGTCTGTTCTACAACGTGCCGATGAACAAGGGCGTGCTGTATGAATACACCGATGTGATTGACACCTACATTTACCGCGCACTAACCAACCTGGGCAACACCGGCATGTCGGCCGCTGCCAGCCTGTATCAATCCGTGGTGGGCTGCATTCTGGTGCTGCTGTCCAACATGGTCGTGCGGCGCATCGACGAAGAATCCGCACTGTTCTGAGAAAGGAGGTCCATCGGCCATGGCCCGGAAAAACCAGCTGTCCGATAATTCCTTTGCGAAAATCAACCGAATCAGGCCGGCCACCAACGCGATTTTCAGCACCGTGCTGAGCATCATCGCCGTGCTGACGGTGCTGCCCGTGATTCTGGTCGTCATGATTTCGATTTCTTCCTCGGAGAGCCTGACCTACAATGGCTTCTCCTTCTTCCCCTCCGAATTCAGCTTTGTGGCCTATAACAGCCTGTTCAAGACAGGCTCCCAGCTGGTTGACTCCTACATCGTCACCATCGCCATGACGGCGGTATCCACGGTTCTGGGCCTGTTCGTGATGGCAGCCTTCGCCTTTGTGCTGGCGCATCAGCGGTTCAGCGGCAAGAAGTTCTACACCATCATGCTGTTCATCACCATGATTTTCTCCGGCGGCCTGACCTCCTCCTACATCATCAATGTCAACTACCTGCACCTCTACGATACCTTCTGGATTCTGGTGCTGCCGGGTCTGGTGAATGCCTTCAACGTCATCGTGCTGAGAACCTTCATCACCAGCACCATCCCGGAGGAAATGTTCGATGCCGCCGCCATTGACGGCGCGACCGACTTCACGGTGTTCTTCAGGATTGTCCTTCCCCTGTCCAAGGCAGGCCTGGCCACCATCGCCCTGTTCCTGATGGTGAACAAGTGGAACGAATGGTTCACCGGCATGCTCTACATCGACAACGCCAAGCTGGTTCCCCTGCAAACCATGCTCACCCGCATTCAGCAGAAGATTGACTTCATCAAGAACAACTCCGCGCTGGCCTCCACCCCGGACGGCATGCGCCTGCTGGATTCCATGCCCACCGAGCAGACCCGCATGGCCATCGTGGTCATCGCAACGCTGCCCATCATGTGTGCCTATCCCTTCTTCCAGCGGTACTTCATCCAGGGTCTGACCATCGGCTCCGTCAAGGGTTGATGCCTGCCCTCCCTACCCTGTTCCAATCCCGGCTGTGATTCCGGGTTGAGATTTCTCTATAGGAGGTAACCCCATGCGTAAGATCGTTTCCCTGCTGCTGGCAGCCGTGATGCTGCTGGGTCTGGTTCCCGCGATGGCCGAGTCCACGCTGGAGCCCGTCACCCTGGAGTGGTATGTTGCCGAGGATAGCATGCCCGACAACGCTTCTGTGTTTGCTGCTCTGAACGAGTACTTCCAGAAGACCATCAACACCACCATCAACTTCCACTTCGT
>JBJEUL010000147.1:0-4337 GCA_051883835.1 Aristaeellaceae bacterium | reverse complement strand
GTACACCATTTCCTTGGTCATGTTCAGCTCTTCCATGAGGATGGTGCGCATGTTGTCCAGCCAGTCGGACTCGTTGTAATTCACGGCCATGTCCATCAAACGCTTGGCACACACGGACAGACGCTCGTCATCATATTCCAGATTGCGGGACGCGCCGCAGGCCTTCAAATGCTTCTTGATGGCATTGAACACGATGATGGGACGGGACGTGTCCTGGCTGGCCTCGTTCATGGCCTTGGTGGGGTCGTAGAGCGTATTCTGGCTGCCCACCACGGAGCGAACCTCGCCGGGCAGGTCAATGCCCGTGCGGGAGGTCAGGCCAAAGAGCGACGCATACCGGTACAACCGCTCCTCGCCCAGACGGCTGCTCAGCTCGTAGAAGAAGTAGTTGCAGGAGTGGGCCAGACCCTCGACGATGGTCTGGTTCGCGTGCTTCCACAGATAGTTCTTGCTGATCCAGCACTTGGGTGCGGTGTTCAGGTCGTTGTTGTACTTGGTATAGTAGCCGCCGTCGGAGATGCGCTCCGTGGGCTTGAGCTCGCCCGAGGCCAGCGCACCAAAGCCCGTCACCATCTTGAAAATGGAGCCCGGTGTGCCGCGGGCGTGAATGCCGTAATTCAGCAGCAGGTTGCGCTCGTCCGACAGGATGGCAATGGCCTCGTCACCAGCGGCGACCAGCGCGTTCAGGTCGTAGGTGGGGTAGTTGGCCATGGCCAGCACACGGTCCTGCATGTCCAGCACAATCAGGCAGCCATGCTCCGCCAGCTTCATGGGATACCGCACCCAGTCGCGGGTGGCAATTTCCGCCTTGTTGGCCTCCAGCCAGTCATCGCTCACCATGAGCCTTTCCTGCTGGGTACGTATGGTGTTCACATTGTCGGCAATGGCGCGTTCGGCCTGTACCTGATAGCTGGCCCGCAGCGTCAGCTTGACGTTGTTGCCGTCCTGCGGCTCGGTATAGCTCAGCTCGCGAACCACCTTCGACCAGTTGTCGCGCTCCACCACGCGCTTGCCCTGACGAAGGGAGGAATTCTGCGTCAGCCAGTCCTCCATGGAGGACTCAATGCCGTCACGCCCAATGGTATCATTATAGGAATACCCCTTGGCGGAGAGCGTAGTCCACATGCTCTGGCTGGGAATCTTGCCGATGTAGCCAATCACCTGGCTGGCCAGCGTCTGCTTGGGATACACACGCTTGGTGCCTACGGAAATTTCCATACCCGGCAACGTCATGGAGCGGGTCTCCACCTCAATGACCGTCTCGTAGGCCACATCCTCCGCAATGGCGATGGGCTGGGAGTTGAACACGTTCATCTGCATCTCGGAGTACACCGCCATGACCTTGAGCATGGTTTCCTCGTCCAGGATGTAGTCGTTTTGATAATTGGCCGCCTTGTCGCCCGCCGCCAGAATGCGCGCATCCTTTTCCTCCTGGCTGTTGACGATGTGATACCGCTTCTTCAGCTGCTCCATGCAGGAGGCCGCATCGGGATACTTCTTCTGGGGCAGGTAGTTGTTGGAACGCCACTGGCTCTCGCGCTTGTGCAGGACGCTCTCGCTCACGCCTGTGCCGAAGGCAAACTGCCATTCGCCGGTCTCCTCATTGCGCTCAATGACATAATCGAAGGCCAGCTCGCCGCCGTTGCGCTCGATGATTTCCAGCGTCGTGATGATGGACTTGGTGTAGGCGAGATAATCGCTGTTGCTGCTCTCGCTGGCATCCTTGTAGAAGGTGACATTGTAGACCAGCTCGTCCTGCGCCAGAATCACCGAGTCCGCATCCGTGATGTTGCCGCGCTTGCCGCGCAGCACGATGGTCTTGGTACGTCCCTTCTCTGCTGCCTCGACATACGTCTCACTCTGGCGCAATTGCAGATTCACCAGACCGCTGAGCAGATACAGGAACATGACAAACAGAATCAGCACGAAAGCTCCGTAACGCCACTTCATCTCTTTTTTCAGGTTGCTCAAGGGAAACCTCCTTTCCTGATGAAAGTTCATCCATGGGTCATGTTAATAACGGGGCTGGGGGCGTTTTTCCTGCACCTGCTTGCGGAAGCCCAGAAAGCGGCGAACCGGCAGCATCAAAACAACGGTCAGCAGCACAGTCAGCAGGATATCCAGCAGGGAGCGGGCGTAATGCGCCTGCTCCAGCGCGGTGCCGCCCAGATAAATGAACACCAGATTGACAATCTCATAAATCAGCACATTCATCCCAGCGCAAAGGGGCGTGCGGATGTAGGGGCTGGCATTGTGTCCCGGCTCACCCCGTACAACGTCCAGCATGGCGGACAGCCGGGCAGACAGGTCATGCTTGCGTACCAGCATCTGGCCGATGCTGCGCTCCTCCTCCAGCTGTTTGTCGCTCTTGTCCGCAAAGAAGATGCTGCAAAACAGTGCGCTGAGCGGATAGAGCAGCAGATTGAGCATGGACAGGGTGGGCAGCATGATTTCCATCAGGATGCCGTAGATGCCGCCCACCCACAGGGCCCGCAGCCGCCCGTAGCCCACCGTCAGGATGGCGATATGGACAAAGAGCAGGCTGGGTGTAACGCCGCCAATGCTGAAGTAAGGCATGACGCATACCTGAAACAGGTACCCCAGCAGCACCACCAGGAAAAATTTCACCTGCCCCTTGACCGCATCCCACAGCGCGGACAGCTTTTTCCTCACGGCGCATCCTCCTCATAGGTCAGGTCACCCGGATGGAGGGTGATATAGGGCGTGGGGGTCGGCGTGGGCGTGGGGGTCGGCGTGGGGGTCGGATCGCTGTTGATGGGATTGTACTCATACACCGGGCCGGAAATGGTGGCCACCGGCGTGGGCGTGGGGGTCGGCGTGGGCGTGGGCGTGGTATCCGGCGTGGGGGTCAGGGTAGGCTCCTGTGTCGGGGCAACCGTTTCGCCAAAGCGCGTGGTGGAACCGATGCGCAGCGTGGGCATGGGCCGGGCTGTGGCCAGCGGCACAAATTCATTGTAGCTGCTGGTGCTGCTGCGGCCCTGCACAGCCTCCGCCGTGGGCTGATAGCGCAGCACAATCACATATTCCAGATGCTCAAAGTCCACCGTGGGTTCCACGACGATGTACTGCTTGTTGGCCTCCATGCCGCGGGTGGATTCGCGCACGGTGCCGATGGGAATGCCCTTGGGGAAGGACATGCCCACGCCGGAGGTGACAACGATGTCGCCCGGGCGCGGCAGATGGTCGTCCGGCAGGTAGTACATGCGGCACATGGGCTGCCCATCAATGCCCAGCGTGCCGCGGACAGTGCCCTGGTCGCGGCTGGACTGAATCAGTCCCGCAATGGAGGCCTGGCTGTCAATGATGGTGCGGACGGTGCTTTCCGTCTCATTGACGGTCTCCGTATAGCCTACCAATGCACCGGAAATCGTGACCGCCATGAATTCCGCAATGCCATCCCGCTTGCCCCGGTTGATGGTGAAGGTGGAGAAGTAATTGCCCGCGTCACGGCCGATGACCGTACAGGCAATGGGGTTGAGATTCTCGTTCGCACTCATCTCGTCATGGATGTTCTCGAACTGGGACAGCTGCTGGGCCAGCTCATCGGCCAGCATGGCCTGATAGACCAGCTGCTCGTTTTCCGCGCGCAGCTTGTTGTATTCCGTTTCCAGATTGGCCCGCAGCTTGAGCGTGCGCAGATACCCGGTAATGGCCTCCGTAATGCTGGAGAACACCGACTGCACCGGTGTAATGGCCTGGGATACTGCGCTCTCGGGCAGCTGGAGCAGCTGCATATCCGGCATGATGCGTGCCAGTGCCATCAGGCCCAGCACCAGCAGAAGCACCACGGTGATCAGCGCAAGCATCACCGTGCGCAGCCGGGAGGGAATCTGCCTGCGTTCGCGCTTTTCCTCCCCATTGTCCCGGTCGGCTTTCCTGTGCTTGCGGCGGGCACGGGCCTTGTCCTGCCCATCATCGTCCGCGTCGTCCGCATCATCCTGACCATGATCCGGATTGACCTCGGCTTCCAGCTTGGACAGGGCCTGCTCCGGGGTGTCGGAGGTGCCGTCCTCCCCGGATGCTGTCGTCTCGGATGCAGGCAAATCCCGGCGGATGCTGTCCAGCCCGTTATAAATCAAATCGTCATAGACCTTAGTCAGCTCCTCCTTGGAGGTCTGACGTTCCTGATGCTTTTTTCTTGCCATGGTTGATTCATCACCTCGCATAACGTCAGGTCTGCATGGGAGATTAGTCCCCCGACAGCAGGCCGTTCCTGCCGATGGCGTTGAGCAGCTGGATATTCTCCACCAGATAGCCCAGCCCCATCACCGTGCAGTCCTCCGGCTCCTTGGCGATGAGCACGGGAATGCCCAGCT
>JBJEUL010000146.1:0-4345 GCA_051883835.1 Aristaeellaceae bacterium | reverse complement strand
AGCCGCCGACTGATGTTCTTATCCCTAATGGTTGCTTCCTTCGCTTTGATCGCTTCATACTCTGCTTCCGTTATTTGGAAACGCTTCATTTCTCATCACCGTTTCCATTATATCTTTTCTTTCTCATTTTGTCGAATATTTTTAGAATAGAAATAGTATTAGGCATACAAAAAGAACCGCCGGAACAGAACCGGCGGTTCGGAAAATCAGGTGTTACTCTGCCTGAGGAACAGCCTCGGCCTTCTTGGCACGGGGCTTGCGAGCGGACTTCGCGGGAGCTTCCGCAGCGTCAGCCGTTTCAGCCTTCTTGGCACGGGGCTTGCGAGCGGGCTTTGCGGGAGCTTCCGCAGCATCAGCCGTTTCGACCTTCTTGGCACGGGGCTTGCGGGCAGGCTTCGCGGGAGCTTCCGCAGCGTCAGCCGTTTCAGCCTTCTTGGCACGGGGCTTGCGGGCAGGCTTCGCCGGGGCTTCCGCCACAGGAGCCGGCTCTGCCACAGGCTCCGCGAGAGCCTCCACGACAGCTTCTGCCACGGGCGCAGGCTCTGCCACAGGTTCCGCGGGAACCTCCACGACAGCTTCTGCCACGGGCGCAGGCTCTGCCACAGGCGTCTCAACGGGAGCTTCCTCCACAGGGGCAACCTCCGTTACAGGCTGCTGCTCAGCCTCTGTTAGATTAGCCTCCGCATCGCCATCAGAGGATTGCTCGTCGGCAGAAGCGGAGTTGTCGTTGCCCAACAGCGTCCGATACAGCTCCAGATACTTGCCGGCAGAACAGGTCCAGCTGTAATCGCCGGTCATGCCGCGCGTCATCAGCTTGTGCCAGACTTCCTTGTCGTTGTGATAGAAGCGGATGGCACGGTTGATGGTATTGAGCATATCGTGCGCATTGTAGTTGAAGAAGGAGAAGCCGTTGCCGTCACCGGTATACTCGTTGTAGGACAGCACCGTATCACGCAGACCGCCGGTCTCGCGCACAATCGGTACCGTGCCGTAGCGCAGGGAAATCAGCTGGCTCAGGCCGCAGGGCTCAAACTGGCTGGGCATGAGGAACATATCCGCGCCCGCATAAATCTGATGCGCCAGCGCATGATCCATGGCAAAGCGGGCAGCCACCTTGCCGGGATACGCACTCTCCGCCCAGGAGAACAGGTTCACATAACGGCTCTCGCCCATGCCCAGAACAACCAACTGCACCTTCTGATTCAGCAGATCGCCGATGATGTAATCGACCAGATCAAGACCCTTCTGGTTGGACAGACGGCCCACCATGCCGATGATCGGGATATCGGGGTCAATCTCCAGGCCCAGCTTTTCCTGCAACGCACGCTTGCATGCAGCCTTGCCGGACATATCCTCCGCAGAATAGGTTGCAGCAATGCGGGTATCATGAGCAGGATCATAATCCGCCATATCAATGCCATTCAGCACGCCAAACAGGTCGGATTTGCGGGAACGGAGCAGGCCGTCCAGACGCTCGCCATAGTAGGCGGTCTGAATCTCCTCGGAGTAGCTGGGGCTGACGGTGGTGATGATGTCGCTGTACACCAGACCGGCCTTCAGGAAATTGGCACAGCCAAAGCACTCCAGCTTATCGCCCGTCCACAGGCTGTCGCCCAGACCCAGCACGTCCTGTACCTCGCGGATGCCGAACACGCCCTGATACTGCAAGTTGTGGATGGTAAAGACCGTCTTCATCCTGGAGAAGAAGGGCAGGTGCGCATACTGAATCTTCAGCAGCGCAGGCACCATACCACTCTGCCAATCATGGGCATGCACAATCTCCGGCTGCCAGTCCAGCAGGGGCAGCGCATTGAGGATGCTGCGGCAGAAGAAGCCGAAACGCTCATACTCATCGCCGCCCAGGCCATAGATATACGGCCGGCCAAAGTAGAACTTGTTATCCAGGAAATACCAGGTAACACCATCCTGCTTGAGCATCTCGATGCCGCAGTACTGCTTGCGCCAGCCCAGCTGCACCTCGAAGTCCAGCACATGAGTCATCTGGCTGGTATACTGCTCAGGAACCGCGCTGTACAGGGGCAGAATGACGCGCACATCATGGCCCTGCTTGGCCAGCACCGGTGCCAGGGCACCCACCACGTCCGCCAGACCGCCCGTCTTCACAAAAGGCACACATTCGCTGGCAGTAAAAAGAATTTTCATTAACAGTTTCCCTCCATGAATGATCTCAATGATTGAAGATACGCCGCGCCAGCAGTCCTGACATGCCAGCGCGACGTACTATTATATCAGATCACCACGTTTTTGGCAATAACAATGGGATAGGCAGCCGGGCCAATCAGCTTGGCGTTGCGCTTGATGACAGCCTGCTTGTCCAGGATGCAGTTCTCAATGTACGCGCCGGAGTGAATCTGGCCGTCCTGCATGATGATGCAGTTCTTCACATGCGCACCGGGAGCGACGCGCACGCCGCGAGCCAGGATGGAGTTCTCCACCGTGCCCTCGATGATGCAGCCGTCAGCCACCAGCGAATTCACCACATTGACGTTCTCGCCGTAGCGGGCAGGCATCTCATCGCGAACCTTGGTGTACACGGGAGAGGAGAACAGCTTGCTGCGGGTCTCGCTATCCAGCACATCCATGTTGAAGCGGTAGAAGCTCTGCACGGAGTCCATCCGCCAGCAGGGGCCGGTGTACTCATAGCCGTTGATGCGGCCGTTGCCCTCCTGCACCATGTGCAGCAGCACGTCACGGTTCATGTCATGCTGGCCATGGGCCACGCCCTTGTCCACCAGAGAGCGCAGCAGCTCACGCTTGAGGACCATCACATCCATGAAGGAGCACTGCAGGGTGGGATGCGTGGGCTCCACTTCCAGGTCAGTGACCTTGCCATTCTCGTCCACCGCCAGGTAGGTGCCGTACTCATCGCGCAGCATGGTGGGGTCGGCGGTGTACATCAGGGTGATGTCCGCGCCGGAATCCACATGATAGCGGGTCAGCGCGTCGATATCAGCATTGTAGATGATATTGGAGTTGGACAGCACCACATACTCCTGCTTGGAGCGGCTGAGGTAGTCCATGTTGGAACGCAGAGCGTCCAGCAGGCCGTTGTACACGCCCACGTTCTCGCGGGTCAGGAAGGGCGGCAGCACGCGCAGGCCGTTGTTCTTGCCGTGCAGATCCCACTCCTTGCCGGAGCCCAGATGATCCATCAGGCTGTGGTAATTCTTTTGCATGATGATGCCCACGTTCTTCAGGCCGCCATTGACCATGGAGGACAGCAGGAAGTCAATCACGCGATAGCGGCCAGCCACAGGCAGCGCGGCGATGGCACGGAACATGGTCAACTCACGGAGACGGGCATCGCTTTCTCCGGTATAGATGATACCCATTACATCTTTCATTGTATTCAATCCTTTCCCATGCGAAATGCTGCGTTGGTTGCATCAAAAGGTAGTGGCTTCGTCCACCTGGACACCGGCCGCGACGCTCGCGCCAGCGGGCAGGCTCACATTGGGGCCAACAACAGCGATGTTGCCGGTCTCCTCGCCCACCACGCTGCCCGCGCCGATGACGGCGTTCTCAGCCACGATGGCGCGACGGACGACCGCACCGCGCTTGATGATCGCACCGGGCATGACCACGGCATCCTGCACGTTCGCGCCTTCCTCGACCACAACACCCGCGGACAGCACGGAGTGAGCAACCTTGCCATGGATGACGCAGCCCTCGGTAATCAGGCTGTCCTGCACGTCCGCGCCCTTGGCGATGAAATGCGGGGCTAGACCGGGGTTCTTGGCATAGATGCGCCACTTCTTGTCATGCAGGTCGATGGGCATGGGGGTGGATAGCAGATCCATGTTGGCTTCCCACAGGGACTCGATGGTGCCAACATCCTTCCAGTAGCCCTCGAAGTTGTAGGCCACCATGACCTGCTTGTCGGCCAGCATCGAGGGGATGATGTTCTTGCCGAAGTCGTTGGAGGAGGTCTTGTCCGCCTCGTCAGCGGTCAGATAGGCACGCAGCTTCTCCCAGGTGAAGATATAGATGCCCATGGAAGCCTTGTTGGACTTGGGATTCTTGGGCTTCTCCTCGAACTCGATGATGTTCTCGTCCGCGTCGGTGTTCATGATGCCGAAGCGGCTGGCCTCTTCCCACGGCACGGGACGCACGGCGATGGTGGCGTCCGCACCCTTGCGGATATGATAGCTCAGCATCGCGTTGTAGTCCATCTTATAGATGTGGTCGCCGGAGAGCACCAGCACATAATCCGGGTTGTACTGCTCAATGAACGCCATGTTCTGATAGATGGCATTGGCCGTGCCGCGATACCAGTCGCCGGTCTTGCCGGTCTGATAGGGGGGCAGAACGAACACGCCGCCGT
>JBJEUL010000145.1:0-19012 GCA_051883835.1 Aristaeellaceae bacterium | reverse complement strand
GCGGTCGTGGCGGAATCGGCATACGCGCACGTTTGAGGGGCGTGTCCAGCAATGGGTACGGGTTCAAGTCCCGTCGACCGCACCAAGCCCAAAACATCCGAATCAGTTGTTCCTTGCGGAACGACGGGTTCGGATGTTTTTTCTCTTGAACCGGATGAACCTGCACAGCACGCCCCACCATCTATCGCCATACAGCAATAGATGATGGGGCGTTGAACGAATCAGACACGCTGCTTCACACCGCAGCATCCCTTCACATGCCCATCAGGCGAATCAGCATCATATAGATGGCAGTTCCTCCGGCAATGGAAAGAATCATCTGCCGCTTCCAGACATGCAGGGCTGCTGTTGCCGCGACGCCCAGCAAGGCCGGCAGACCATACGGCGCGCCAGTCAGCTGAATATCCTTCAGGCAGTAAACCAGCAGCATCATCATGACCGCTCGGGGAAGCTGATTCCCCAGCCATGTGATAAAGGCCGGTGCCTGCTTCCCTGCCGGAAACAGCAGAAAAGGAGCCGTGCGCAGAAGAATGGTGACTGCGGCGGCAATCAATACTGTCAGCAGCAATTGTGTGGTAGTCATGCCTTCCGACCTCCTTTTGTACCCTGATACCGCAGGAAGAAGCATCCCAGCATCAAGGCCATGGCGACCAGCAGGAAGCTGTCCTTGCCGACCAGCAGCAGACTGCCCAGTGTCGCGCACAGCCCCAGCAAAGCCGGGAAAGCCATATCCGCCCACAGCATGGTACCGGCACGGCAGGCCTTGACGGCATCCATGGTCTGCTCTGTGACAATCACGGTAAACAATGCGGTCATGGCGAAGTCAATGCCCGTCAAATCAAAGGGTAATGCCTGTCCCAGTGCAACGCCGATGACCGAGCCTGCTACCCAGTACAGCTGATCCAGCAGCGAGACCGCCGCGTACCATGCTGCCTTGTCTTGGACATCATCCGGCGCACCATTGCACACCAGCGAATAGGTTTCATCCGTCAGGGCGAACATCAGGTAGGGCTTGTATTTCCCTGTGTGGGCATATTTGTCCAGCATGCTCAGACCATAAAAGAGATGCCTGGCATTCACCAGCAGGGTCATCAGAGCCATGGTCACAGGCGCGAAGGGCCGTGTCATGGGGCCCAGCATGGCAAACTGCATGGAGCCTGCGTAAACGGTTCCGCTGATGAGCAATGCCCATCCCATCCCAAAGCCCTTTTCCTTGAGTGCAACGCCGTAGGCAATGCCCAGAAACAGATAGCCTGCCATCACCGGCAGCGTTCGTGGGAATACCTTTTTCATCATTCGGAGCATTATGATTTCATCCTTTTTTTCATCAGGTTGCTTGTCTGCGCTGTGTTTTCCGCAGTCACCATGAGCCAGGGAATCTTGTCATGGCCTGTTTTGATTGAAATCTGCTTGACGCGTCAGGAAGTCTGTGCTACCCTATGACTGTTTATGCCGTTTCCCGGCCATATCACAGGAATAAAGCGAGGCGTTAAAGCATCCATGAGCAGTCATGCACACCGTATGACGGAAGGCCCTATCTGGCGTCAAATGATTGTGTTTGCCCTGCCGGTATTTCTTGGCAGTCTGTTTCAGCAGATGTACAACGTGGTGGACAGCCTGGTCGTAGGCAACTTTCTGGGCAGTGAGGCTCTGGCAGCTGTCGGTTCCTCCTCCAGCCTTATTTTTCTGCTGACTGGCCTGTTTCAGGGTATCTTTATCGGTGCGGGCGTGGTGGTCAGCCGCTATTGGGGCGCGCAGGATGACGCCAATGTGTCACTGGCGGTGCATACATCTGTCGCCTTTGGTCTGCTGTCCGGGTTGATACTGACTGTTGTGGGCGTGACCGGGGCGCCGATAATTCTGCGCTGGATGGGCACGCCGGAGGATGTCCTTCCACTGTCCACGACCTACTTCCGCGTGTACTTCGGCGGTGTGCTGTCCGTTGTCATGTACAACACCGCCAACGGCATCTTCAATGCTTTGGGCGACAGTCGTCATCCGCTGCTCTTTCTGATTGTGTCCTCCATCCTGAATGTGCTGCTGGATCTGCTGTTCGTCGGTGGGATGGGCTTCGGGGTCGCAGGCGCAGCGGTAGCCACCGTGATGGCACAGTCGGTCAGCGCACTGCTGGGGCTGCGCAAGCTTAGCCAGGCCACCGAAGCCTACCGGCTTCGTCTATCCCGGATTCGCCTGAATCTGAGCATGACCCGCCAAATTCTGCGGATGGGCATTCCTTCCGGTGTGCAGAACTCCATCATCTCGCTGGCCAATATCGTGGTGCAGAGCCATATCAATGCCTTTGGTGCGCTGGCCATGGCAGGCTGCGGGGCCTATTCCAAAATCGAGGGCTTCGGCTTCCTGCCCATCACCAGCTTCTCCATTGCCATGACCACCTTCATCGGGCAGAATCTGGGAGCGAAGCAGTACGACAGAGCCAAGCGGGGCGCAGCCTTCGGCATCATCACCTGCATGCTGCTGGCGGAACTGGTGGGCGTTGGCATCAATGTGTTTGCGCCCGCGCTTATTCGCCTGTTCGACAGCAACCCGGATGTCATTGCCTTTGGGGTGACACAGGCGCGGACGGTGACACTGTTCTACTTCCTGCTGGCCTGCTCCCATGGCACGGCAGGTGTGCTGCGCGGTGCGGGACGCGCGATTGTACCCATGCTGGTCATGCTGGTGTGCTGGTGCGTCATCCGTGTCAGCTATATCACACTGGTGACACCCATACTGGGCAGCATCCAGTCCATTTTCTGGGCCTACCCTATCACATGGACGCTGAGCAGCATCTGCTTCCTCATTTATCTGTTCCGTGCGGACTGGGTTCACGCCTATGCCAAGGCCCATCCGGAAAACGCCTGACCGTTACCATGGCATAAGCCGCAGCGAGCTGTACCTGCTCCCTGCGGCCTTCTTTATTTCGGCTGAATAGGCTGTGCGGGCTTGCGCATGGTCAGACTGATGCGGCCCTTCTGCTTGTCCACCTGCATGACCCAGACTGTCACGACATCGCCCACGCATGCAGCTTCACTGGGATGACGAATGCGCCGGTCGGCCATCTGGCTCACATGCACCAGCCCATCATGATGCACACCGATGTCCACGAACGCGCCAAAGTCCGTTACATTGCGCACGGTTCCCTTCAATTCCATTCCGGGAACCAGGTCGTCCATATCCATCACATCGGTACGCAGCACGGGAGGCGGCAGCTCATCACGGGGGTCACGACCCGGCTTGGACAGCT
This sequence comes from Aristaeellaceae bacterium, assembly GCA_051883835.1. Taxonomy (GTDB): domain Bacteria; phylum Bacillota; class Clostridia; order Christensenellales; family Aristaeellaceae; genus UBA11524. Next base: position 15,768 of record JBJEUL010000145.1, on the reverse strand, counting down.
CTGCTACAATGTCCCGCAACGTTGGTTCGCCGCAGTCCAGCTCCCTGGCCAGTGCGGCCAGGCCAACGGCTTCCACCTTGTCCCGTAAAGCACCCGCAGCAGCCTGCACGGGCGTCAGGCCGAATCGTTTCAGCAGGACCTTGGCAACCGCATAGCTTTCCGGATGGACACCCGTGTTCTCCATCAAATCCTTCCCGCCCGGAATACGCAGAAAGCCTGCACACTGCTCGAACGCTTTCGGGCCCAGCTTAGGCACCTTCTTGAGCTGCGCACGGGAGGTGAATGGGCCGTTTTCCTCACGGTAGGCGACAATATTCCTCGCCACGGCAGCATTCACACCGGCCACATGGCTGAGCAGGGATGGGCTGGCCGTGTTCACATCCACGCCAACACTGTTCACGCAGTCTTCCACCACGCCGTCCAGAGCCGCGTCCAGCTCGTTCTCCTTCAGGTCATGCTGATACTGCCCTACCCCAATGGCTTTGGGGTCAATCTTGACCAGCTCGGCCAGCGGGTCTTGCAGCCGCCGGGCAATGGATACCGCACTGCGCAGGCTGACGTCAAACTGCGGGAATTCCTCCGCGGCCAGCTTGCTGGCGGAATACACCGATGCGCCTGCTTCACTGACCACCATGTAGCTGAGCTTTACTTCATCCTGCATCTCATGCACGACCTGCGCAAAGAACTGTTCCGTTTCCCGTCCGGCCGTGCCGTTGCCGATGGCCGCAATGGTCACGCCATGCTTGCGAATGAGCTGCTTGACCGTCGCCTTGGCCTGTTCCACCCGTCCATGGGTGGGCAGCGGGAAAATGACACCCGTATCCAGCACTCGTCCTGTAGCATCCACCACAGCCACCTTGCAGCCCGTGCGAATGCCCGGGTCAAGGCCGATGGCCACCCTGCCGCGCACCGGCGGCTGCATCAGCAGCGGCTTCAAATTCATCGCAAACACGCGGATCGCCGCTGCCTGTGCACGGGCTGTCAGGTCACTGCGCAGCTCCGTTTCAATGGATGGGGCAATCAGGCGGGTATAGGCGTCCTCGCAGGCACGCCGCACATAGTCGGTAGCCAGGCTTCCGGTGTGGGCAATGTAGTCGGACTGAATCACGCCCTGCGCTGCCGTTTCGCTGACCTCCAGCTTGACCTTGAGGAAGCCTTCCTTTTCACCGCGGTTCATGGCCAGCACACGATGCGAAGGCATCAGCCGCCACGGTTCCGAGCGGTCATAATACATGCGGTATACGCTGTCCTCATCCCCCGCAGGGCGTGTCGCCATCACGGCATCCCTGCGGCAAAGGGTCTTCAGCTTGGTGCGAACAGCGGGATCATCGCTGATTTTCTCAGCCATGATATCCATGGCCCCTTGCAGAGCATCCTCTGCTGTCATCACGCCCTTTTCCGGGTCGATGTAACCAGCAGCCAATTCTTCCGGCGTTTTGGCCTTGGAAAGCTGCAGCAACAGCATGTCCGCCAGCGGAGCCAGGCCTTTCTCACGGGCAATCATGGCCCGGGTTCGCCGCTTAGGCCGATAGGGGCGATAAATATCCTCCAGCTGTCCCATGGTTCCCGCCTGATTCAGCGCGGCTTGCAGCTCCTCCGTCCAAACCTCCAGCTTCCGCAAGGATTCGGCAATCTCGTTGCGGCGGCTTTCCAGATTGCGCAGGGCGGTCAGGCGGTCGGCCATATCGCGCAGCTTCTGGTCATCCAGCTCACCGTGCTGCTCCTTGCGATAACGGGCAATAAAGGGCAGCGTGCAGCCCTCGTCCAGCAGGCGAATCACCGCTTCCGCCTGCCAGGGCGCAATATGGAATTCAGCGCATAAGGTTTCAACAATCGTCATGGTCTTTCACCTCTTATCGTCCATTGCGGCCAGCCAGGATACCGCTGCCAAAGGCAAACATTAGGTTGAAGCCGCCGCAGTCGCCGTCCACATCCAGCACCTCACCTGCCGCGTGCAGCCCCGGAACCAGCCGGGATGCCATGGTCGCAGCATCAAATTCGTGCCAGTCTGCACCGCCGCGCGTGACTTGTGCAGCATCAAAGCCCTTCACACCCCGGATGGTCAGGGGCCAATCCAGCAGGATATCAGCCAGCGCGGCAGCTTCTGTACGGGTCAGGCCGCCAATCAGCCGGTTTTTCCACTGGATACCGGCACAGCTGCACAACGCGGATGCCAGCCGTGGTACACAAAGGCCGGTCAGCAGACGCTCCATGGGCTGTTCGCGCCATTGCTCTCGGCGGCAGGACAACACCTGAAGCACATCCTCCCGCGAAGCAAAGCCCATGCCCTCCGACAGCGACAGCGACAGTATCCGTCCCTGTCTGGCGTAACGGGCGCATTGCATGACGCACACGCCACTCATGCCATAGTCCGTAAATAAGGCCTCGCCGTTTTCCTCATGCAGGACACGGCTGCCTTCCCGCAGCTGAACGCGGCATTTCACCCGAATACCGGACAGACCTCGAAGAGGTGCTGCATCGGTGATTATCTGTGTCAAACACGGCTCTGGCGCAATGATCCTGTGGCCCAGCGAGGACAGCAAACCATAGCAGCTGCCATCACTGCCCAGCTTGGGCTGTGCGCAGCCACCGCCCGTCACAATGACCCGCGATGCACGCCAGTGTTCCTCACCTGCCGTGACCGTCAGGCCGCGCTTCCCGGGCTGAATACCGTCCACATGCACCCCGGTCACAATCTGCACATGCAGGGCATCCATGGCCAGCCGCAGGGTATCCAGCACCGTGGAAGCCTGCCCGCTGACGGGATAGACACGTCCGCCGTCCTCCGTTCGCAAATGAAGCCCCAATCCAGCCCAAAAGTGACGCTGCTGCTCCGCACCGCACCGGGACAGCACTTCCTGTGCGAAAGCTCCCCCGCCCGGATATCGCAGCGCACCCTCGTTCATCAGATTACATCGGCCATTGCCGGTAGCCAGCAGCTTCTTGCCCACGCGATCCATGCGTTCCAGCAGGCATACGCTGTCCCCCAGCGTGGCGGCTTCAACAGCAGCCGCCATACCAGCTGCACCCGCACCGATGATGATAACCTCCGCCATGGATACGCATACCTCCTGTCGCTTCCTGCCGCAGACCATTATAGCGGATTTTTGCGTCCCGCGCAACTGCATAAGCGTGCCGCCTGCGCGTAAACTAAAGCGGAGGTGATGTCATTGCAGACTCAGTCCGACAAATCCCAGCCCGGATGGAAAACCCTGGCGATGCTCCTGCTGCTGACCCTCGGGGGCGGCGGTGCCATCGCCCTGCTCACACGCAATCAAATGGATTTCTACGATACACTGAACAAGCCTGCCTTTGCACCGCCCGGATGGCTGTTCCCCGTGGTATGGACAGTGCTGTATATTGCCATGGCAGTCGCTATCTGGCTGGCTCTGCGCACGGGTGCGCCAAAACGCTGGAATGTGCTGGCACTCTACCTTGTCCAGCTGGCCGTCAATCTGCTCTGGCCGGTCATTTTCTTCATCCGGCATGCGCTGGGAATGGCGTTCGTCTGGCTGGTGCTGCTGTGGGCATTGGTTATCATTCTGACGGTGTGGCTGTTCAGGCTCAGCCGTCCGGCGGGATGGCTGATGGTGCCCTATCTGGCATGGATTACCTTCGCTGGCGTGCTGAATGGCTTCATTGCCCGCATCAATGCGTAAGCTGTCATCCTGTATGCAACAACTGGTGTGGGCCCTCATCGCAGAGGGTATGCCACACCAGTTTTTTCTATTTCGAGTATCCGTCGATGAAACTGACTCACATCATATGGTAGATTGCCTTCAATTCATCGGTCATGCTGCCATCCGCCTGATAGACAATCAGCGGTGGTTCCGGGTGAAGCATGGGCCTGGCATCCTTCATGGCTTCAATCAGCACCAAATTGGCAGGCTTATCCTGCCGTGGATAGACCAGCCTGAACCGCTTGGGCGCAAGATGCGCCTGCTGCAATTCATCCATGGCCTCCAGCATTCTGGGGGCAGGATAAACCATGCTGAACTTTCCCTTCCCTTTCAGCAGACGGTATGCCATGCGATACCAGCCTGACAGCCCGCCTGCTTCCTGATGACGGGCCATGCGCAGCGTTTCCGATGGATTATGCAGCGTGGTACCGGGCAAGCCGTAAGGCGGATTGCAGACAATCGCGTCCAGACTTAATGGGGCGATGGCCTGGCAGGCTTCCTCCACGGGCAGCGCATGAATGGTCATGCGTTCCTCCAGGCCGTTAAGCCGAATGGTGCGCTGTGCCATATCCGCCATATCCGCCTGCTTTTCCAGTGCGTCAAACTGCACGCCCTTTCCGCGACCATACAGAAGCAGCGGAAGAATGCCCGTGCCTGTGCCAAAGTCACCGACATGGGCCTTGGGCCCGATTCGCGCAAAGTCCGCCAGCAGCACTGCATCCATACCGAAACGGAAGCCGTGCTCCTTTTGCAGGATGCGCAGACCGGCCAATTGGAGACTGTCCAGCCGTTCTCCGGGCTGCATCAATTCATTTCCCGCAGCGTCAGAAATTCGGTCATGCAATAGCCTTCCACCTCCCCATAGGCAATCTGGCACCAGGTATCACCGAAAGCCAGCAGCCGGACAATTTCCCCCTTGGGGATGGAAAGCCGCACCGGCGCACTGGTCGCACACCATGCACGGAGGTTGACGCTACCCTCCTGAGGCGATACGATGGCTTCCCAACCGGTCAGGCTGTAGAGCGTTGCATCGTAGACGGGCTGCTGCGTGGACGGAGCAGGTGTTGCCGTCGTCATGAGCTCTGTGGGAGACAGGCTCAAATACTGGCTGGCCACATAGCCCGTCCATTTCCCAAAGCGAACGTGACTCCAGGCAGCATCCACGGCTTGCAGGAGTGTTACCTGCGCCCCATGGGGCAGTGCGAGGACAATGGCGGCAGATGTCGAGGGGCTTTGCCGCAGATTCAGGCCGCTGGCAGGTGCGTTGACATAGCGCGTTTCAGATGCTGATGCAGGCTGTGTATAGGTTATGTACCGACTCATAACATAGCCTGTCTGACCGCCAGCTGTCACGACACTCCACGTTTCGCCGTCCAGCGTGACGTTCAGTGCCGTGCCCGGTGCAAGCACTGCCAGCACCTGCCCGGATATGTCCGGCATGCTGCGCAGATTCACGCCACCATCCAGGTCAGGAAGAATCCAGCCTGTTTTGCCCTCGGGCATTGCCGCCGAACCAAAGGTCAGGTATCGGGTCATGACATAGCCTTCCTGCCCCTGATGCTGAACACGGCACCACACATCGCCCTTTTCCAGAACGTTCAAGGCTGTACCGTTGGGGATTGTCACCAGCACCGGAGCCGAGGTGGACTGGCTCTGGCGCAGATTCAGCCCGCCGCCATCCGTGGTGGACACTCTGGCATACATGGCCGCAGCTTGCGTATCACCGCCGGAGGATGTGACCTGTTGCAGGTATTTTGTCATGACGTAGCCGGTATAACGGTCGTAGCGTACTTTGGTCCACGAGGTTCCTGCTTGAAGCCGTTCCAGGACAGTGCCATCCGCAATGGAGACCAGCACCCGGGCGTTGCTGTCCGGGGTTTCCCGCAGGTTCAGGCTGCCGTTGCCTGTGTGAACCATGACCGTATCAGCAGCAGGAGTTATGTCTGGTGCAGTCTGCTCACCAATGGTCAGGAAACGTGTCATGACATATCCGGTGTAGCCATTGCAGGTGATTTTGCTCCATTCGCTGCCCTGCGTAAGGACGTTCACGGCTGTACCTGGCGCAATCGCGGCCAATACACGGGCAGTGGTTGACGGAGACTCCCGCAAATTCAGCGCACCTGATGGCGTGCTGACGATGCCGGTCAAGGTACTTTCCTGCACATCGCTGCCCTCCATGGCCAGGTAACTGGTCATCACATAGCCGTTGATGTCCGCATAGGCAATCCTGCACCAACCATCCAGCCGCTGAAGCACGCTCACCTTTTCCCCTTTGGGAATCTGCATCAGCACGGTACTGCCAAGGGACGGCTGGCGGCGCATGTTCAGCGTTCCGGAACGGGTGGCAACGGTGGCGTAGCCGATGGGGGTACCGTCGTCATCGACTTCGCTGGCCGGGAAGCGCAGATAGGTGGTCATCACATACCCGCTGACGTTGCCATAGCGCACAGCCGACCATGCTTCGCCACGGCTTGTTACCACGATGGATTCGCCTCGGGGAAGCGATGCCAGGATGGCAGACTGGGTTGTAGGCTGTGCGCGCAGGTTCAGGGAGGTTGATGCTGTATGCACAATAGCCTCGATTTCGCCCTGTCCCAGCTCTGGTGTAGATACATCGGTCTCAGGCTCCGATACCTGGTCATGCTGGCCAAGCGCAAGGAAGGTCGTCATGATGTATCCCTGTTTGCCGCCGGAGGTCGTCACACGGCACCAGCTGCCATCATTATCATGGACAGTCACCTGTGTGCCATGGGATAGTGTGGTGATGACCCTCGCTGATGTGGACGCTGTTTCCCGCAGATTGACGGTACCGCTGCCAGCGGGGATGCTCACCACGGCCGCACCGCTGAGCTGTTCCGTCACCTGCCCGGGATACACGCTGCTCATATGCAGAAAATCCGTGGACGCCCAGCCTGTTGCCGCACCATATTGCACCTGCGCCCAGCTTCCCTGCACGCTATACACGCAAAGAATGGAACCGCTGGGGATAGCTGCCAGTACGGCGGCATCCATGCTGCTGCCGCTGCGCAGATTCAGTGTGCCGCTGCACTGCACCGTAGCCCATTGGCTGATTTGTGTCGGTGTCTGCGTGGTTGCGGTGGGTGGTTCACCATTGAATTTCAGCGCGCTGGTGGGGACATAGCCAACCAGATTGCCCAGACGAATCATCGTCCAGTCCCCCATGCAGGCAACCACACTCACCAGTCCGCCGTTGATGACACTGGTCAGGATGGTACCGGTGTCACTGGCAGCGGAACGAATGGCCAGCTTGTCCGACACACCGATCAGCTTGACAATGGCCGTCACGCCGATGGACGGCGTAAGGTCTGCGGGCGGTTCCGTGGAAATGATGGTATCGTTCCCGCCGCTGTCCAGCGAGGAAAGGATGGTATGGGTAAAGGTGTTCTGCACCCGCGTGCAGCCCTCGTAATAGAAGCCGAGGATTTGGTCATAAGTGTAGCCCAGGGAACCCATCTGCATCGCACCGCGCTGACTCATGCCCACACCATGCCCATACCGGCGTGCATACAGCACAAAGCTCGCGCCTGTCTGCTCCACTGACCACAGCTCGTTGGAGGCGGTGTTGATGCTCATGCCCAGCGCAGTCTCCAGCTCACTGAAGATATCGAAGGTCAGCGTCAGCTCTCTGCTGCCGCTGCCAGTCTCCACCGTCACATCAAAGTCCAGCTTGGTATACAGGCGGCTGGGAGACGCATACTTGGGTGTATGAGGTGTCATGCTATGGATGCGCGTGACGCTCACGTTGGAAGCGGCATATCCCTGGCTGCGCAGCGCAGCTTCCGCCTTGGCCTGCAACAGATGTTTCAATCCCTGATGCTGGTTGGCGTTGGTATTGTCCATGTAAACCGTTAGCTTTCGGTACATGGAAGCCGCGTTCATTTTGTCGAAGGGATCATCCTTCACGCCCAGGTAAGCATAGCCGGAGGAACCCCATACATTGGCAGCGGATTCCGTTTGTCCGCCGTTGGAGGCTGTATAAAAGGTTTCCGTCAGTTGATTGTCATTCATCAGCACGATACCCTTGGTCGCATTGACAGCCTCGTTGCAGCGCGTTGTGGTATCGCTGTTGCCGTAATAGATCTGGTCGTTGGTGGTATCAACCACATCATAGAGGGAGGAAGCACGGATATTCATCTTGTTCAGGGTGTAGGTACGCGCAGCGACAGCCTGCGCCTTCAAGGCTTCCAGCGGCGCAGCATTGCCCATTTCATAAGGCACAACGCCTTGCAGATAGGATTCAATATAGACATGCATAATGGGATACAGTCTGTAAGCACCGCTGTAAGGCTGTACCTTGAGCTGCAAATCGCCAGGATACAGGTTGTCCGCAATGCGTGACTGGGCAATGCTCAAACCGCTCTGACCACTGGTCTGGTGACGGCGCAGATGCATCTCGCTCCCCATGTCATAGGTCATGCTGCCTACCGTCATGGCGATTTGCCCAGTGGCTTTGTTGAAGCTGATATGCACCTTGTCACCGCTTTGCAATGTGACCTTCGCTGTACCTTCGGCCGTGTAGCGGCCAGTCACCGTCACGTCAAGCGCAGACAGATTTCCCAAGGAGGACAGGAACACCCGCACCATGCCATTTCGGGCAGCCGACGTGACGGTCAGCGGCGCAGCGTTCACCTGCGTGGCGGACGCGATGTTCACGGGCCAGCACGCCCATGCCAGCAGCCATACAAGCAGCCATACAAGCAGCCATGCCGTCCATTGCCGCCATCCTTGCACGCATTGCTCACTCCTTTCCAACAGCATTCGGCATCCTTCGCATGATGCCATTGTATCACATTCAACGCATCCATGCCATACTTCTTTGCCAGACAGCGGCTGAGAATATCTGACAAGAGCACGAGTAAACATCCACCGGCCAAGCCGGTGGATGTTCATATGCGGGCACAGCCCTAGGGAACCGCTGATTAATCACAGTTAATTCATCACAATCAACAGATCTATAAACAAAGGCAGCTTATTCGGGAGTCGGATTCTCAATCATCCGCTCGTGGAGGCCCAAATGGGCATAGTATCCCCTGAGCATGCGCTCTCAAGTTTTTCAAGAGACCGTCCTGCACGTGCCAGTATGTAGAGATTAGAGCTAAGGAACAACGCATAGAGTCGATTAGCGTTCTTCTGCAATCCGTGATATTATACCTGATATTTGTGCTTGTGTATATCGCCAATTATTCAGTGCTTCCCTAGAAACGTGCGCCGCCAGGCGCGCTATGAACATCCACCGGCTTAGCCGGTGGATGTTTACTCGTTTGCTCCGGCATTACGCCTTGGCTGGCATAATTACTCCCTTCCTGCCATATGCATGGGTAAGCGTTGGCAAGGAGGGACACTTTGTATGGAGAGAACCGCATCCTTCAATCTGTACCGGGATATTGCGGAACGCACGGACGGCGATGTGTACATTGGCGTGGTCGGCCCGGTACGCACCGGGAAAAGCACCTTCATTGCCCGGTTCATGGAGGAACTGGTGCTGCCGCGCCTGCCTACCGGCCCGAAAAGAGAGCGTGTCGCGGATGAACTGCCCCAGTCCGGTTCCGGTAGAACCATCATGACCACACAGCCCAAGTTCGTTCCCGGAGAAGCCGTGCAGGTCATGCTTCAAGAACAGACACCCGTGCGAATCCGACTGGTGGACAGCGTGGGCTATCTGGTCAAGGGCGCGCTTGGCACGTCGGAGAACGATGCAGCCCGTATGGTGCATACGCCATGGTTCGAGCAGGATATTCCCTTCGACCAGGCGGCAGAAATCGGCACTCGCAAGGTCATGACCGATCATGCCACCATCGGCATGGTGGTCACCACGGATGGCTCCATCACGGAGCTGCCCCGCAGCGCATATGTCGAGGCGGAAGAACGGGTCATCAGCGAGCTGAAGGCTCTGGGCAAGCCCTTCGTCATCTTGCTGAACTCCGCCAGTCCCCGTCAGGTGGAGACGCTGGCCCTCCGGGATTCGCTGGAGGACAAGTATGCCGTCCCGGTCATGCTGCTCAACGTGAAGGAAATGGGCGTGGAGGATATCCAGCATGTGCTGGAGAGCGTCCTAATGGAATTCCCTCTGCGGGAAGCACGGCTGAATGTGCCGGCCTGGCTGGGTGCGCTGGATAACGATCACTGGCTGGTGCAGCATATTCTGGAGGGTGTGCGGACAGCGGGCGTTGTACCGCGGAAAATGCGGGAAACCGATGTATTCGACGAGGCCTTCGCTGCTTCTGACTATACCGAGACTGTGCGTATGGAGCAGCTCAGCCCCGGCGAGGGCCGAATGGACTTCACCCTGCCGTTGAAGGAAGGGCTGTTCAATCGGATTCTCAGTGAGGAATGCGGCACGGAAATCCTTGGTGACGCACATCTGCTGGCATTGATGAAAGAACTTGTTGCGGCCAAAGCCGAATATGATCAGGTGGCTGATGCGCTGCGCACCGTTCGGGAAACAGGCTACGGTCTGGTCACGCCTGCCATCAGCGAAATGCGCCTGCAGCAGCCCGAGATTGTCCGGCAGGGCGGACGCTTCGGCGTGAAGCTCAAGGCACAGGCACCTTCCCTGCACATGATTCGGGTCGATATCGAAACCGAGGTCACCCCTGTGGTCGGCACAGAAAAGCAGAGCGAGGAGCTGGTGAAGTACCTGCTGGAGGAGTTCGAAAATGATCCGCAGAAGATATGGAACACCAATTTCTTTGGCAAGAGTCTGAGTGACATGGTTCGTGAAGGGCTGTCCAACAAGCTGGCCCTCATGCCCGCCGACACGCAGGAAAAGGTGCAGGAAATGCTGACCCGGATTATCAACGAAGGCAACGGCGGTATGATCTGTATCCTGCTGTAAGCGGGTGCAATCCTTGTCATATTCGTAAAAAGTCCGCGTCCGTCATGGTCATTGCAGTCAAGGCGTGGTATCATGATCTTGACTTTCCGGCAAGGGCAGATGGATTTCATGGCCATTGCCGACCATCAAGCATAAGGGAGAACGGGAACATTGCTGCTGATTCGTAAGGGAATCCTGCACACCATGACAGCTGCCGGCAGCTTTCAGGGCGATATCCTGATAGACGGCGGGAAGCTGCTTCGGGTGGAGCGGCGGATTGATCCGCATATATTGGAACTGGAACGTGTCATCGAGGCCGATGGGCTTCATCTGTATCCCGGTCTGATGGACGCCCATATTCATCTTGTTCAGGCCAGCGAGGACGAAACCAAGAACATGCACGACCTGTGCGGTGACGCGCTGTCCTCGGGCATCACCACGCATGCCCTGTGGCCGCCGGATGGCGGTGCATGCATCATCTGCCACGGGCATGCGTCCATCATGACCCCTGCTGAACCCATGTATTTCGTGCATCATGAAGGGATGACCGATCACGAGCTCGCGCAAGCCATGGCTGATGCCGTCCAGTGTGGTCAGCGTCTGGCCTGTGAGGTCTACGGGGAGAAAAACCTTCGCCGTCTGCTCACCCTCCGCCACGACAGCGGATGTCCGCTGGTTCTGGTTCATCTGACAGGCTGTGAAGCCATGGCCCAGGAAATCATCGCTTCCGGCTGTGAGGTCATCATGGGTGCATGCGTCCTGCGCAGCGGCTCCAATGCCTACATTTTGATGTCCCAGCTGACCCACGCAGGCGTGACGCTGGCTCTGACCGCAGACTATCCTGCCACGCGGCTCCACCATCTGCCGCTGTGCGCCGGTCTGTGCGTGCGCGGCGGTATGGACAGGCACGCTGCCCTGCGAACCATGACGGTGCAGGCCGCAAAGCTGCTGCGGGTAGAAAACGTTTGCGGCACCATTGAAGCAGGCAAGCGTGCTGACCTGACCATCTTTGATGGTGATCCACTCATGCTGGCCACGGCGCATGTGATGACCCTTTCCGATGGCAAGCCCGTCCAGAACGGCTGAACAGCGTCAGCATAGCGGTTTGTCCGTTGACAAGCACAGGCATTCGCGCTACAATGAAGCTGACGGGGCGCATGTGCGCCTATCAACGAGAAGAAATGAAAGGTTGATTACCGATGATGAAGCATACCATGACCATTGCCGGTCTCCAGCGTGACCTGCCCATCTGCCGTGTAACGGATGAGCTGTACATCGGCGCATTCGTCATTTTCGGTGACTGTGAGCTGACGCAGGCCTGTGCCGCGGAGCTGCTCAAGCGCGCACCTGCCTATGACTACATCATCACTGCGGAGTCGAAGGGCATCCCGATTGCCTATGAGATGGCGCGTCAGGCCGGTGACGAAAAGTGGCTGCTGGCCCGCAAGGGTGCCAAGCTGTACATGCAGAACGTCTTTGGCGTGGAAGTGAAGTCCATCACCACTGCCGCCGTGCAAAAGCTGTATCTGGACGGTGCGGACGCTGCGCTGATGCAGGGCAAGCGCATCCTCATTGTGGACGATGTCATCTCCACCGGTGAATCCCTGCGTGCGCTGGAGGAGCTGGTCAGCAAGGCGGGCGGCGAAATCGTGGGCCGGATGGCGATTCTGGCCGAGGGCGATGCGCAGAAGCGGGATGACCTGATCTACCTGGAGAAACTGCCGCTCTTCAACGCCAAGGGCGAAGTCATCGGCTGAGCATGCCATGCACAACCCGCATCCTCAACAGTGGATGCGGGTTTTTGCCGTATCGTGCTTCATGCGGAAAGTGTTTGAACGCATCTGGGAGGCGTTGACAATGAGCGATATGTTCTGGTGCTATGTACTGCTGTTTTTTGCCAGCAGCTTTCTGGGCTGGGTGATGGAAGTGACAGTCAAGGCCATCCAGTTTCGCCGCTTCATCAACCGTGGATTTCTGATTGGTCCCTACTGCCCGATTTATGGTGTGGGTACCGTGCTGCTGACAGCATTGCTCTCCCCCATCCAGGATCAGCCGGTGAATGTGTTCCTTCAAGGCATGGTTGTATGCGGTGTGCTGGAGTATGTGACCAGCTGGCTCATGGAGAAGCTGTTCCACGCCCGCTGGTGGGATTACAGTCATAAGCGGTACAATCTCCACGGCCGCGTCTGTGCTGACAACCTGCTGGCGTTCGGTGTACTGGGCCTGCTGATGATTTATGTGGTGAATCCCTGGTTCTTTCGCCTGTTCGGCCATCTGTCCGCGCTGACGGCAAGAATCCTGGGTTCCCTGCTGATTGCCCTCATCCTCATGGATGCGGCAGTGTCCAGTACCATTCTGATGAAAATCCGTCATACAGCGGATATTACCGGCGGTGATGATACCGAAACCATCACCCATCATGTCCGCGCTGTGCTGATGGAAAAGGGTATGCTTTTCCGCCGTGCGCTGCGTGCCTTCCCTGAAGCACGGTTGTACAACAGTACGGCTCTCAGGCGGCTGCATCAGGCGCGCAAGGAGCTGGAGCAGGAGCTGCGCGGCAAGCGCGATGCCATCCGCAGTGACCTGGACCGTGTCGAGGAAAAGCTCCGGGAGGACTGGCAGCAGCGCAAGGATACTGTTTCCCGCAAGGCCGGGAAGAAGCAATGACCATCCTGTAAGAAATGAAAACATTTCTCCCTGCATGGTGACAGAGACAGGAAGTTATGGTATACTATATCATATGCTGATTCAGCATCCGAAAGGAGTTTTTGCATGAGCATTCTGCAAGCCGCCGTGCTGGGCCTTGTGCAGGGTCTGGCTGAGTTCCTCCCGATATCCTCCAGCGGCCATCTGCTGCTGGCCCGCATGATCATGGGTATCTCGGACGAGACTGCCGCCACCGGTGCCTACATGATTCTGGATGTGCTGCTCCACGCAGGTACGCTGCTTGCCGTGGTGATTGTGTTCTGGAAGGACTGGTGGGATATCCTCAAAAACCCCTTCCGCTCCAAGACGCTGCTGCTGCTCATCATTGCGTCCATCCCGGCCTTCCTGGTGGTTCTGCTTTTCAACGATTATGTGGAGCAGTTCTTCACCGGCTGGTTCCTGGGTGTCAGCTTCCTGGTGACTGCACTGTTCCTGCTGCTGGCGGAGTGGGCCAGCGGCAGGCAGGCCAATCGTGTGGAAAAGCCTACGGCCAAGCATGCCGTCATCATGGGCATCATGCAGGCCATCGCACTGCTGCCCGGTGTGAGCCGCAGCGGCTCTACGCTGACCGGCGGCCTGTTCTCCGGGCTGGAGCGCAAGAGCGCAGCCAAGTTCGCCTTCATGATGAGCGCACCGGCCATTGTGGGCTCCCTGCTCTTTGAAGGCAAGGATGCCATTGAGATGGGCTATTTGGCTGACCTCGCGCTCGTGCCGACCATTGTTGGTGTGTTGGTGGCAGCAGTGAGCGGCTATCTGGCTATCCGCTTCATGCTCCAGCTTATCAACCGCGTGTCCCTGAACTGGTTCGCGCTGTATGTGGCTCTGGTGGGGCTTGTGGTGCTGGTGCTGCAGCTGGCAGGTGTTTCGGGCGTTCCCGCCTTTGAGATGCCTGTGCTGGGCGCACTGCCTGCGCTTCCCCTTGGTTGATGGCTTGGCCGTGCCTGACTGACGCACGGCCTTCCTTCTGTGAGAATGATGATGATTTTGTTAGCAAAGGAGGGCAATGGAATGACTGGAGCGCGGCGTGTAATCTGCGGCCTGCTGGCGATGCTGGCTGTCGTGTTCAGCACGCTCCCCGCCTGTGCGTTGGAAGTTCCGGAGCCCACCCTCTCCCCGGATGCCGCGACCTATGATGCCGAGCATCCGGAGCTGCTGGAGGAGGATCAGCTCTACGCTGTTTCCGCCATCCTGATTGAAGCCAACAGTGGCATGGTGATCTTTGAGAAGAACGCTGACCAGGTCATGTACCCTGCCTCGACCACCAAGATTATGACCGCCCTGCTGGCCCTCATGTGCGGTGATCTGGATATGACCTGCACCGTTTCCGCCGAGGCTATCACCTTTTATGAAGATGATGTGAGTACAGCTGACCTGCGGGAGGGCGAGCAGCTGTCCCTGCGGGATTTGCTCTATGCCACCCTGGTGCAGTCGGCCAATGATGCGGCTAATGTCGTAGCCGAATCGGTATCCGGCTCCATCAGCGATTTTGTGAACCTGATGAATGAGGCTGCCGTCACCTTTGGCTGCACCAGCACACACTTTGTCAATCCTCACGGCCTGCATGATGACAGTCACTATACCACAGCGCGGGACATGGCCATCATCACGCGGGAGGCACTGAAGGACGAGACCTTCCGGGAAATGGTATCCACCACCAGCTATACCTGTCCCCGTACTAATCTGGTGCGTGCCCGGACATGGACAAACAGCAACCGCCTGATGATACCCAGCACCTCGGAGAGTACCAACAAGTACTACTACCCCGATGCCATTGGTGTCAAAACAGGCACGACCTCCAAGGCAGGCTACTGCTTTGTGGGTGCTGCAGAGCGGGACGGGGTGGAGCTGATTTCTGTCGTGTTCTTCACCGGACAGAACGCCCGCTGGGCTGATACCATCAAGCTGATGAATTATGGCTTCAGCCAGTATATCAGCGTAACCCCCATCGACCTGTACAACATGAACCCCATCTCCATTGAGACAACGGGCTTCTCTCTGGATGATGTTGCCATGGGTACGCTGTCGCTGAGCTGCGTCCCGCAGGACATCAATGCTACCGCTACCATCATCGCCACCCAGGATGAGGTGGATTTGATGGCCAGCAATTTGCGGGAAACGGTGCTGATAGAGTATAGCCGTGACTTTGTGGCCCCGATTCAGGCCGGTGAGGTCATGGGAACCATGACGTACTTCCCGGAGGATGGCGATCCGGTTGTCTACAACCTGCTGGCGAACCGCAGCGTTGCCAAGCGTGAAAACGCACCCCTGACGCTGGAGGAAATCGTCGCCATGACGGAAGCCGATCCCAATCCTTTCCCGCCCCTGACGCTTGAAATGGTGCTGTATTTAACGCTGCCATTCCTTTTCCTGTGGCTGATGATCCGTATCATGCGCAAGCTCATCCGCCGCAGGCGTGTCCATAATGCCCGTATGCCCAAGATTAAGAACCGCTATCTCAAGTGAGCCCTGTGAGCGTTCGTCCGCTGGATGGCCTTTTCTTTGTACCGTTATCTTTTGAACCTTTCTATCAGCACGCTGAGCGCGACG
>JBJEUL010000144.1:0-19037 GCA_051883835.1 Aristaeellaceae bacterium | reverse complement strand
GCGTGGTTTATGGTGGATGACGGGAAAAAGACCCTGGAGCCCGTGGGCATGAAGGGCCGTGAGCTGAGCGCGATGATTTCCTTCGTGGTGGCAAGCCAGTTCTTCGTCGATGAGCTGACCAACCGCCTCACGGACATCGGCGTGACGGCCTGTGGCTTCTACTCCACCCCGGCGGGGGAGGCCATGCTCTATCTGCCCGAGGAGGAGCGCGACCGCACGGCGGTGCTCATCGACATCGGCTATCTGAATACCGAGGTCATGGCGGTGGAGGGCGATGCACTGATTTTCCACAAGACCATCGAGATTGGCGGCGGCGATATTGCCGCAGACCTGGCCATCGGGCTGGATATTCCCCTGAAGGAAGCCGAGGAGAAAATCAAGCGGCAGTACGTCTATGGGATTGCCACCAAGGATGAGTCCTATGACCTGCCCGGTGTGGAGGGACAGAAGCCCCGCTCCTTCACCCGCGATGAGGTGACGGAAATCATCACGGCCCGGGTGGACGAGATGGCCGAGGAGATTCAGCAGGCCCTGGAGGACAGCGGCATCAAGCTGGGCAACTGGTCGAACATCTACCTCACCGGCGGCGGCTTGTCCTTCAACCGCGGCGGCAAGGATTATCTCTCCGGCAAGCTGGGCCGCACCGTGCGCGATACCCCCAAGCGTACCACCAAGATGAACAGCCATGCCTTTTCCAGCACGCTGGGCTTGATGGATTTGATTATTGATACCGTTGAGCAGCAGCATCAGCCCTCTGCGGGCGTTGGCGGTGCGGTGAAGGATTTCTTCCGCAGCCTGCTGGGCGGCTGAGCCCGGGGGCCGATACCCGTTTGTCCATGAGCGAATGAATGACGATACGATTGTCCATCAATGTCAGGAGGATGCAAAGTGATTGAGTTCCAGGATACCGACCAGGGCAATTTTGCTTCGATTAAGGTCGTAGGCTGCGGCGGCGGCGGTACCAACGCCGTGAATCGCATGGTGGAGGCCGGGCTGCGCGGCGTGGAGTTTATCGCCATCAATACGGACCGTCAGGCCTTGCTTCTCAGCGGTGCGCAGACCAAGATTCAGATCGGTGAAAAGCTGACCAAGGGCCTTGGCGCGGGTGCCGTGCCGGAGGTAGGCCGCCGGGCGGCGGAGGAGAGCCGGGAGGAGATTGCCCAGGCTCTAAAGGGTGCGGATCTGGTATTCGTCACGGCTGGCATGGGCGGTGGCACCGGCACCGGCGCAGCACCGATTGTGGCGGAAATCGCCCGTGATATGGGCGCGCTGACCATTTCCGTGGTAACCAAGCCCTTTGCCTTTGAGGGCAAGCAGCGCATGAAGAATGCCGAAATGGGCATTGCCGACCTGAAGCAGCGGGTGGACACGCTGGTGGTGATTCCCAATGACCGCCTGCTGCAGGTGGTGAGCAAGGGCACCACGATGATGGAGGCCTTCCGCATTGCCGATGATGTGCTGCGCCAGGGCATCCAGGGCATCAGTGACCTGATTGCCGTGCCTGCGCTGATTAACCTGGACTTCGCGGATGTCAAGACGGTGATGGAGTCCGGCGGTATGGCGCACATGGGCATTGGTGCGGGCAAGGGCGAGAACCGCATGGTGGAGGCCGCCAAGAACGCCATTGCCAGCCCGCTGCTGGAGACCAACATTGATGGTGCCCGCGCCGTGCTGATCAACATCACCGGCGGTGAGGACATGAGCATTGTGGACATCAACGAGGCGGCCAGCCTGGTCATGCAGGCGGCAGACCCCGAGGCCAACATCATCTTTGGTGCGGGCATTGACGAGAAGATGGGCGATGAGGTGCGCATCACCGTGATTGCCACCGGCTTTGAAAAGACGCCTTTCCCGCCCAAGGAGCCCGCCAAGAAGCCCCGCGAGGTGCAGAATGAGCGGCTGTTCGGCTCCGGCTACACGGCTGCCAGCAGCATTGGGAGCTACAATACCGCATCCCGTCCTGCCACACCTGCCGCTGCCAGCTATGAGGATGTAGGCTTCACCAGCCGTTTCTCCACGCAGCAGACGCAGCCGGACACGGACAGCGCGTCCTTCCAGAGTGCGCAGCGTCCCTCCATGGGTGTGCCGAATATGGGCGGCTTCCAGCCGCAGCAGAGCTTTGGCGGCTATCAGCCCCAGCAGGGGACACAGTCTGTGCCGCAGGCCACGAACAGCTATGGTACCAGCCAGCTGTTCGGCAATCAGCCGCAGCAGCCGTACCAGTCCGCTTTTGGCGGCCAGCAGGAGCCCGCGCCTGCCCAGCAGCAGCCCGCGCCGCAGCAGCCTGCCGCCACGGAGACGGACCAGCGCGGCATTCCGGCCTTCCTGCGTCGCCGTCGGTAAGAGGCCCGTGCGCCTGGAAGAAGGCGTGCGTTTCCGGGTTCCGCAGCCTGCGATGGTGACTTCGTCCAAGGGAAAGGGCGTTGAGTCGGCCATGCTGTGCGGGGGAAGCATCCGGGGGCTTGCATACGTTTTGACAGTTGGAGAGCGACCAGCAAACAGATGCTGGTCGCTCTTTTTGCCGTGGGGAGCGATATGCGGAATATCCGAGCATATGTACATCCTGCAAGGAAGCATCCTGTGGATGCGCAGAACAATGGAAGCAGGCCTGACCACATGCCAATTCGGAGCGCGGCTATGCCTGCGTCCAAGTCTGCTTCCACCATGAACAATAAAAAAATGAAAATTTCTTTAAAAAAGGTGTTGACAAATCCGGGAAGTGGTGATAATATATATATCGTTCGCTGGACAACGAAAACACCGGTGAGCAAGAGAATAACTGGGTGTAGCGCAGTTTGGTAGCGTGCTTGAATGGGGTTCAAGAGGCCGGAGGTTCGATTCCTCTCACCCAGACCAGAAAGACAGTAGCTGAGTTGATTTCAGTTACTGTCTTTCTTTGCTTCGATGGCCCGAAACCCCTTGAAAATCAAGGGGTTTCGCAGTTTTGTGCCGTGCATTCACCTCTTCTTTGCTGCGTTTGCCCCTGCTCTCCGATTTACTTTTTCTCACTTCTGACCTTCATGGTTTTCTCGTCTGTGGTAAAAAAGTGGTAGTAGCCAAGGCTTCTGAGATATTCAGATTTCAATGCAAAGAAACGTTCCTGCGTTCTTTGCCCTAAAATGGAGCGCAGGAACGTTTTCGATCTTTGTGTGGGATGGGGCGGGGGAGTGGTCTGGGGAGGCTCAGAGGGGCATTACCCTTCCATACAAAACGTATGGGGGATTTTCCTATCTCCCGCAACCATTCGCATCTCCGGTGCGTCTAATGAGTGTCATGACAAACCGAAGCCATGGAATCGGAGCGATGAACATGAACGAGCAAACCTGGCTGGAGCACATGGCAGCAGCGGAGAAAACGCTGTACCATGTAGCCTGCAGTCTGTTGGCCTCGGAGAGCGACCGGCAGGACGCGCTGGCGGAAACCGTCACGCGCTGCTGGGCTCACCGGAACAGACTGCGAAATGAGCAGTTCTTCACCACCTGGAGCGTGCGCATCCTCATCAATGTGTGCCACTCCATGCAGCGCACCTCGCGGCGTTTGACACCCCTGGCGCAGGTGCCGGAAGCTGCCGGAGAGTGCGAGGAGCTCCGGCATTTGCCCCTGCGCCTGGCACTGGAGGCTCTGCCGGAAAAGCTGCGGCTGGTGACGGTGATGTACTACCTGGAAGGCTTCTCCATTGCGGAGGTCAGCCGTGCCCTGGGCGTACCCACCGGTACCGTCAAGGCGCGACTCCATCAGGCCAGGAGAAAACTGCGCGTTCAGCTGGACGATGAGAAAGGAGGCGATGCGCATGACCGAGAAGGAATTGCGGGAACAGCTTCAGGACGTGTATGGTGATGTCCCGTCCCAAATCCACGCAGCCTTTCAGCATGCGCTGACCGCTTCCCTGCGTGCGAAAGGAGAAGATACCATGAAGAAACGAATCGCAGCACTGCCTGTGCTTGCAGTGGTGCTGATGCTCCTGGTGGGCGGCGTAGCCTGCGCGGCAGTATCCCAGGTCATGGGCTGGTACTATCAAAACCGTGCCACCTACCTTAGAGAGCAGTATCCCGAGCGGTACGCGGCGATGATGGATCATGTGCTGACGGACATTCCGCAAACGCAATCCAGCGATGCCCTGGTCAACGTGCAGGTGTCCGAGGCCGTCTGGCTGCCGGAGGAACAGCTGCTGGTGCTGGCCGTGACCGCCGCGCCCAGGGACAGCCAGACCGTGGAGCTGCATCCGCTGTGGAATCTGGACGCAGACGGCAGCTATGTGGGCAGTGATTTGGATGCTGCTGCCGCACAGGACAGCGAGGATCGAGCCGAGCACTGGCTGTGGACGGACAAGGGTCACGGCCCTGTGCGGCAGATGATGGCGAATCCGGACAAATCGCTGGTGCTGATGGAGGCTTGCGAGGTCAACCTGGGCACGACAGAGAACCCCGACTGCCGCCTGAACATGAGCATGGATGCCTTGGACATCGAAAACGGTGCTGTGCTGTTCATGCTGGAGGGGCATTTGGACGAAGAGACCATGAACGCTTATCGCGTGGCAGATGGCTGGGAAATTCCCATGACCTTGTTCTACACCGTCCACCCCTACGAGGACGGCATCGACGACCTGACGCTCTACACCGGCACTCCCGGCAGTGTGGTGCTGACGCTGCGGGTCAAGGAGTAATCGCTGCTGGGAATGTCTCTCCCGCTGGCACACGAGCGGCAGGGGCATTCCCTTTCTGCTGACTTTCTCTGCGGAAGGGAGTGTGTATGATATGTTTCTTCTTGCACCGATTCGGCGTTTGTTTTCGGTATGCCTTGTGCTTTTCCTTGCTTCCTCCGGCTCCGCTTTCGCGGAGCAGACTCTCCGCATCCATCAGCAGCCCTTCTCGGACTGGTGCGTTGTCTGTGAGCTGACCGTGCCCCAGGGCTTCGCCGGTCAACTGATGCAGTACCGCTACAGGCAGCGTGGCTTTGATGACATCGCCGCGCAAGTCTCCGGGGGTATACAGGCAGCCTTCGATGGTTCTTCTCCGCAGCTTCTCCCGCCTGGCACCATGAGCCTGCTGCTGCCTACCTGCCCACTCGGTGCCCGGCAGGATGCGGCGCACTGCATGCTGTGCCGGAACCAGCTCCGGCAGGCCCTGCAGACGGCTGGATTCCGTCCGGCCGAAGCCCCCTTCCTTTGCGCAACGCTGGCCGAGCTGGAGACATGCCACCGTCAAAATACCATCGGGCGGCTGAACACACCGGAGCAGTGGCTGGCATGCTGCAACACCGGCATACCCCTGTCGCTGACGGATGCCCTCCTGCTTTGGGTGCCGGAGGCGGACGGCTATCCCATTGTCCCCATGCTCTTCTCCGATGCCTCAGAGCAGGATGTGCCCATGTATGCGGCCATGGTGCTCCGGGACGATGAGCCACTCTGCCTGGAAGTTGGCGGTACCTGTGAGCTCATCGATTCTGTCCCACTCGGCGAAGCTGTCATCCCCTGGGACGACGCGGTTGAGCGCGCCCTCGACTACGCCCTCGGCCTGTATCAGCCTGCGATGGCAAGCATGGCCCGGGTGCGGGAGGCCGGGTTTGACTACTCATCCTTCTGGCAGGCTCATACACCGACCTTTATTCTCCGGGCGGAATCCGTACAGACAGCCTACTACGCCCGCAGGAACCTGCTGCAGCCCTGCTGGTATGTGGGGCTTTCCCTGACGGTTCAGCTCACCGGCACAGACGCGCTGACACCGCAAAACTGGCATAGCTATCTGCCCGAGGTGCTTCAAATCGCCTGCTGCGTGGACGCAATCACCGGGGAAATCGTGCGGTAGCTGTGCGCAGCAAAGGACGGGCAACTTTTTCCATACGCCAACATGCCATGGTTTGCGCTGAAAGAGCGTCTGTTCCCCAGCCGTCGCTTTCGCCCTCCACTGCAAGTTCGCTGACGCTTATGACATTTGACAATCCCCCCGCTATTTAACGCCTTTGTGTTCCTTAGTCGGGAAGATAGGCCCAAACCCGTTCGTCCTATGGATAGAAGCAAATCCATGTCGGGAGAAGATCCCGCGCACGCTGGAGGAATCCGGCTTCAGCCTGACGAATTGGGAAGGCAGCGGCGGCTACGTCCGTGTGGATGCAGTCCCGCCCGCCAATGCCAACGGATGACCACCAAGGAGGAATGACGCATGAAGCGCATGGTGATGGTAATCGGAGCCGTCCTGCTGCTGGCCCTGACCTATACCGCACACGCTGGCCCGGAGAGACTGTGCGACCCCGTCCCGGATACGCTCACAGCCCGCATCCGGCAGGATACATGGCAGGACACCGTGCGGGACTGCATTGCCCTGACAGCACCGGATGGCACCATGCATGTGTTCATCATCACGGGGGACGGCTGGGGCCTGTACGGTTATCAGCAGGTGGATGGCGGGTGGGTCAGCGTCATGAGCGGTACCGCCATGGAGGACACGACGGATGTCTATTTCCGCCGCCATGGCGAGGATGTGCTGCGTCCGGACGGTCAGCCGTGGCCGGATAGCTGCGGCTTTGACGTGTACAGTGCAAGCACCGGCTGTGTGCTGTCCTACCGCTATGGAGGGGAATATTTCGCCCTGACGGCATGGCGCAATCCTGCGGCCTTCGCTGGCGGCGCGATGCTCATCGGGGACACGCTGTCCTACTACGCCGACGGACAGGCCGAGCCGCTGGCATCCTTCGCGTTGGATGAGGAATTGCGCTCGTGGTTCGTGTTTGCGGAGGATTTGCCCTACACGCCGGAGCAGGCGCAGGCCCTGAACGCCATCAGCCAACAGGATGTGGCCGACCTGTATCCCGGCTACACCCTGTCCAGCTACGAAAGCTACAACGGCGGCAGCAGTGCCAGCGCAGCCTATAGGAAGGTGGAGAACAGTGTGCTGTACGTCCGCCGGGTGACGCTGGAAGCAGGGAAGGGTGCCGTCCGGGAGCAGGACTGCATGCCTGTGCCGCTGTCCTCGGAGCTGGTGGCGCGTCTGGCCACAGAGCCAGCGGACACCCTGCTGGACGTGAGCGGAAGCGGTACCCTGTTCCTGACGGAGTCCGGGCTGGACACCAAACGCATCCCCGTGAAGGACAAGGTGCTGGACAGTGACCTGCAAGCCGACACCCTCGTCCTGCTGGTGGAGGACAGGTCCGGTTATCGCCGTCTGACGCTGGTGAGCATGCAGGGTAGTGCCTACCGCATCGACAGCACCCTGCCTCTGCCCGAGGACGCGAGCCTGGATATTTTCCACGCAGGGGATGGGGGCATCTTGCTGGCATGGTCGAACTGGCAGGCGGGCTATCGGCGGCGCAGCGATGGCAAGTGGCTGCTGACGTGGGCCATGTACGGTGATGAGGAAAGGACGCTGATGGAATCCGTGGCCTTCTGCGGCACGCGGGAGGAATGGTCGGCGGGCAGTACGGCAGGGATGCGGTTTGGCACGCCTGCCGGGGTTGACCTGATGCAGGCGGAGATGACCGCATGGCCTGTGACGGGGCTTCCGCTGGACAGGACGGACTGGGCAGTGGTCAATAATCCGAACCCGGAGGACAGGCTGCACCTGCGCATCAAGCCGGACAAGAAGGCCACATCGCTGGGCAAGTTCTACAACGGCACGCCGGTGCATATTCTGGAGGAACGGGGCAGCTGGTGCAGGGTGGAGATTGGCACGGACGGGCACTTGCAGGGCTGGATGATGAAGAAGTATCTGGCCACGGGGGAGGACATGGATGGCGTGCAGTGTGTCTTCCCGCAGGCGGTGCGCATCGAGGAAGTCGAGGGCATGCCCCTGTACCTGACGGCAGCCGGGGAAGGGCTGACCTATTTGACGGGGGAATGGTGGATTGTGGGTGTGGTGGAGAATGACCTGTACGTGATTCTCACCGACCTTGGCGAAGCTGGCTACGCCCCTCAAAGCTGGTTCACCGACGGCAACGGCTAACTCCAAGGGAACGCGCCAGCGGAAAAGGGTCAAGGGGCGATGCCCCTTGTGGGGTTTGGGGCAACGCCCCAAGCAGGTCTGGGCGGCAGCCCAGCGCAACACGTTCCCACAACAAAAAAGGAAAAGAAAAAGCGTGAGTTTCCAAGCAGGCGACGCAGTTCGCCCGCGCCGGAAACGGCAGGTTTCGGAGCCTGCAAGAGGAACGGAAATCTCATCCACCGCCTACGGGCGACACCTTAGGCAAGGAGGGGACACGAGAAAAGCCTTCCCCTTCTGGAAGGTCGGATGAGGTCGTTCCTTGTGCAGTCCATGGAACCTGCCGTTTCCAACGCGGACGAACTTCGTCGGCTGCTTGGAAACTCTGGTTTTTTTCTTTCCCTTTTTGTTGATTTAAGGTGTTGCGCTGGGCTGCTGCCCAGACCTGCGCAGGGGCCTTGCCCCTGCACCCCACAAGGGGCATCGCCCCTTGACCCTTTTCCGCTGCGCGTTCCCTTGGTGTCGCGCGAAGCTGCTGGGCTGCCGCCCAGACCTGCGCAGGGGCTTCACCCCTGCACCCCACAAGGGGCATCGCCCCTTGACCCCTTCGACGCTGGCGCGTTCCCTTGGAGTTGGTCCCGGGCAAGGCGCAGCTCCATGGCGGCCTTGCGAAAGTCACGCGGGGTACAGCCGCACTTCTCCGCAAAGACACGGTCAAAGGTGCGCAGGTTCGCAAATCCGCAGGCCTCCGCAATATCCTCAATCGGCCGGTTGGTCACGCGCAGATACCGCCGCGCCTGGTCAATGCGCAGCGCATTCAAATAGGTGTGAAACCCCATGTGCAGCCGCTCGCTGAACAGGTGCGACAGATAATAGCTGTTCACCCCCAGCGCATGCGCCGTCATGCGCAGCGTCAGCGGTTCGGACAAATTCTGCGACATGTACTGCATGGCCTGATAGAGCAAATCCTGACTGCCGGCATGGATGGAGCGTTCCGGCTCCAAGGCAGGCAGCAGCCGCAGGAACATCAGCGACAGGTAGCTCTGCGCCAGCACGGCGTTCATGGGGATGCCCCGGGCAAAGTCTGTCAGCCGCTCCAGACAGTAGGCCACATCCCTGTCCAGACTGTCCAGATGCACAATGGGGTGGACAGGGCGCAGGGTCATCCAGTCCTCCTGCATGCTGGCCAGCAGCCGCTCGCTGAAAATGAGCATCACGCCGTCGCCAGCCTGCTGCGGCTCATAGCGGTGGACAATCCCGGGGAAAATGACCAGCAGCTCCCCGGGCTCCACCACGCGCTGCTCACCATCCAGCCGGACACGCACCTGTCCCTGCCGGGGCAGGAGCAGCTCGAAGGACGCATGCAGATGACTGGGGGCTGACAGACGACTGTAAAAGAATACCAGGCATTCCTGCGCGACATGCTGGAGCTTGGGCTGCATGGCCACATACCGCACCTTTCGTCTGATTTTGTTGATGCATTGTCTGAAAGTATACACGCAAATGTGCTATCATACAAGCGTCTTTTGGAACTGGCGGACAGGAAAATGTCCGCACGACAGGAGAACAGGAGCGAATCAGCATGCGACGGCAAATCCAATGGCTCTGGGCGAACATGGACGCATCCCGGCACCCACGGCAAATTCTGGCACTCGTCATCAGTGCTGTGACCAGTGCGCTGCTGCTGGTCAACCCCGCGCTGACGCAAAGGCTCATCGACGATGTGATTGTTGCGCACAACCCCGAACCCCTGCTGGGCATCCTGGCGGTGATGCTGGCGGTGAAGCTGGGGCGCGAGGCATCCCGCTACCTGATGGTGCTCATGCTGGAAAGCAACTCGCAGAATGTGGTCATGAACCTGCGCATGAAGCTCTTTGGCAAGCTGCAATACAACGACATGCGCTTCTTTGACCAGCACCGGGCGGGCGACCTGATGACCCGCATGTCCGCTGATTTGGACTGGTGCCGCCACTTCATCAGCTACATTGACTACCGCTTGATTGACAGCGTGTGCGTGTTTGTGTTCACCTGCGTGTACCTGTTCACGGTCAACTGGAAGCTGATGCTGATGATGCTGGCCACGGCCCCCGTTTTGATGGTGGTCACGCGGTTCTATTCGGCCCATGTGCGGCCACGCTTCATCGCCATGCGTGAACGCCTGTCCGATATGAACACCGCCGCACAGGAGAACATCGCTGGCAATCGCGTGGTCAAGGCCTTTGCCCGGGAGGAGTACGAGAAGGAGCAGTTCGAGCAGCGCAATCGGGCCTATCGCGATAGCAACCTGCGCATCAACAAGCTGTGGCTGACCTTCTATCCCATCATTGAGCTGCTGGTGAATACCATCATGCTGCTGACGGTGTTCGTGGGCGGCCTGTTCATCATCCGGGGGGAAATGACCCCCGGTCAGCTGGCGGTATTCACGGGGCTGAGCTGGGCTATCTCGAACCCCATGCGCGATTTGGGCAACCTGCTCAACGAGTTGCAGCGTTTCTCCACCTCCGCGGCCAAGGTCATGGAGCTGGACTATGTGCAGCCCCGCATCGTGGATGCCCCCGATGCTGTGGAGCATGCGCACATGCAGGGCAAGATTGAGTTCCGCAACGTGTCCTTCAGCTTTGACAGCAAGCAGGTCATTGATGATGTGTCCTTCACCGTGCAGCCGGGGCAGACCGTGGCGGTCATGGGCCCCACCGGCGGCGGCAAAACCACGCTGATTAACCTGCTGGCCCGCTTCTACGATGTGACGAAAGGCGAGGTGCTGGTGGATGACTGCAATGTGAAGCAATGGAAATTGCAGCAGCTGCGGGGCGGCATCGGCACGGCGACACAGGATGTGTTCCTGTTCTCCGATACCGTGGAGGGCAATGTGGCCTTTGGCAATCAGGAGCTGACGATGGAGGAGGTCAGGGACTTCACCCGGCGGGCGGCGGCAGGGGACTTTGTGGAGAAGCTCTCCGAGGGGTATGACACCATCATCGGTGAGCGCGGCGTGGGTCTGAGCGGCGGACAGCGGCAGCGAATCGCGCTGGCCCGTGCCCTGGCCGTGAAGCCCAGCATCCTCATCATGGACGACACCACCTCCGCCGTGGACATGGAAACGGAGCAGTTCATCCAGCAGCAGCTGCGGCAATTGCCCTTCCCCTGCACGAAGTTCATCATTGCCCAGCGCATTTCCTCCATGCGGGACGCGGACCTGATTCTGGTGCTCAAGGACGGCCGCGTGGCCGAGCGCGGCACCCATGAGGAGCTGTTGGCCCTGCGCGGCTACTACTACCAGACCTATGCCCTGCAAAACGACCTGCCGACACAGGAGGTGGTCTGAGATGGCACGCAACAAGTTTGACGTGGACGAGAAGCTGGAATCCCCGTTCCAATGGCGGCACCTCAAGCGCGCCGGAGCCTACATCGGCAAGCACAAGGGACAGATGCTCACGGCGTTGTTGTTGTCCTCGCTGGCCAGCGTGGCCTCACTGAGCATCCCCAAAATCACCGAATGGGTGCTGGACGTGGCGGTTCCCGCCGGAGATGTGACCATGATTGGCCAAATGGCCATGCTCTTTGTGGGCGTTCTTCTGCTGAGCATCCTGTTCACCACCATCCGCTCCCGGGTTATGGCCCATGTGAGCCAGTCCATCATCTACGATATCCGTCAGGACTTGTTCGCCCACCTGCAACGCCTGCCCTTCAGCTACTATGACAGCCGCCCCGCAGGCAAAATTCTGGTGCGCGTCATCAACTATGTCAATTCCGTATCGGATATCCTCTCCAATGGCATCATCAACATGATTCTGGAAATCATCAACCTGGTGTTCATCGTCATCTTCATGTTCTCCACCAGTGCGCGGCTGTCCTGGGTGATTCTGGCGGGCCTGCCGGTGTTCGTGGCGGTGGTGCTGCTCATCAAGCCACGGCAGCGCAGGGCGTGGCAGGCCCAGAGCAACAAGAACAGCAATTACAATGCCTATCTGGCCGAATCCATCGACGGCGTGCGCGTCAGCCAGCTTTTTGACCGGCAGGAGGTCAATCTGAGCATCATGCGCCGTCTGGCACAGGCCTGCCGCGATGCGTGGATGCGCGCTGCCCGCATCAGCAATACCGTGTGGCTGAGCAGTGAAACCATGACGCAGCTTGTCCTCACCATGCTCTACATCACCGGCGTGTACTGGATGGGCGGGGGGAATATCGTCAGCTTCGGCGTGATTCTGGCCATGGGGCAGTATGTCAGCCGCTTCTGGCAGCCCATTACCAACCTGGCGAACATCTACAATTCCTTCGTCAACAACCTGGCGTATCTGGAGCGCATCTTTGAAACGATGGACGAGCCTGTCACGGTGGATGACGCGCCCGATGCCCAGCCCCTGCCGGACATCACCGGCGAGGTGGAATTCCAGGACGTGACCTTCGGCTACGAGGAAGGCACCAACGTGCTGGAGCATGTGAATCTCCATGTCCGCGCAGGGGAGAGCATCGCCCTGGTCGGCCCCACCGGCGCAGGCAAAAGCACCGTGGTGAACCTGCTGTGCCGCTTCTATAACCTCAACGGCGGCAAAATCCTCCTGCACGGCGAGGACGGCAGCACCCACGACATCAGCCAGGTGACGCTGCACAGCCTGCGCAGTCAGCTGGGCATTATGCTCCAGGACAGCTTCCTCTTTACCGGCACGCTGATGGACAATATCCGCTATGGCCGTCTGGATGCCACGGATGCGGACATCATCGAAGCCGCCCGCAAGGTGCGTGCCGATGCCTTCATCAGCCAGCTGGGCAGCGGCTATGAAACCCCCGTGAAGGAGCGCGGCGGCAACCTCTCGCAGGGCCAGAAGCAGCTGGTGGCCTTTGCGCGTACCCTGCTGAGCGACCCGAAAATCCTCATCCTGGACGAGGCGACCTCATCCATCGACACGCAGACGGAGAAGCTCCTGCAGGAGGGCATTCAGGAGATGCTCAAGGGCCGTACCAGCTTCATCATTGCGCACCGTCTTTCGACCATCAAGAACTGCGACAGGATACTGTACATCGGCAACAAGGGTATTATGGAAGCCGGAACCCACGACGAGCTGATGGCGCAGCATGGCCACTACTACCACCTCTACACGACCCAAAGTGCAGCCTCCTAATACCCCAAGGGATCGCGCCAGCGGAAAGGGGTCAAGGGGCGATGCCCCTTGTGGGGTGCAGGGGTGAAACCCCTGCGCAGGTCTGGGCGGCAGCCCAGCGCAACACGTTTGACCAGCAAAAAAGGACTCGGAAAAAGCGTGAGTTTCCAAGCAGACGACGAAGTCCGTCCGCGTAGGAAACGGCAGGTTCCATGGACTGCACGAGGAACAATACCTCATCCGACCTCACTGCGTTCGGCCACCTTCCCCAGAGGGGAAGGCTTTCTGCCGGACGTGCTGCGCTGTGAAGCATCCGGGCAACAAAAACTGGTGTGGCACACTTCCTGCCACACCAGTTTGCTATTTTAAGAGGTCATCCCTGCACCAGCACACACTCAGCGCGCAGCCCGGAGCGAGTATACGCCCGCAGGGTCACGCTGTCCGCCATCAACCCGGCCCGGATGTACACAATCGCCCGACCGTCAAAGGTGCAGCGGCTGCGCTGTGCATAGGGCGTGAGGTCGTCCGGACGGCCGTTCTCAATGCCCAGCAGGGTCGCGTCACCCATCACCTGATAGAAAATCTCCTCATCATGTGCGGCAGCCACACGGCCCTGCGCGTCCGTCAGGGTCACTTCCACCTGCGCAACCGCCTGCCCATCCGCAGGCAGGTGCGCCACGTCCGCATGCAGGCAGATACCCGCCGCCGGCCCCGTGCTGCTCAGCACATCCTCTGCGCCGTCCACCACAGCCTTCAATACGCCCGGCTGATAGGGAACCTCCCAGATAGCGCGGCAGCCGTCATTGGGCACAAGTGCCTTGACCCCCAGCGACTCCCCGTTCAGCAGCAGCTCCACCTGCGCAGCATTGGTGTAGCAGGCAACCTGCATCATGTGCCCCGGCTCACCGGCCCAGCGGAAATGCTCGTGCCAGGTATCCCGGCGTTCCTCGCTGCCGTCACACACTGCAATGTGCACCATGGGCTCCGCTGTCCACAGAGCCTGACGCTGATAGAACAGCGGCTTCTCATAGCCCGCCAGATTCAGCATGCCCGCCTGCGAAATGCGGTAGGGCCAGCCCAGACATTCGCCCAGGAAGTCCACGCCCGTCCATAGGAACTGGCCGCAAATGTACTCGTTGTCCCGCACGAAATACCATGCCTCCGGTGCATGGCTGTTCTCGCTGCCGTAAATCACCCGGCCCGGGAAGCGGACATGGTCCTCCGCATAGAACTGCTCCTTGTAGTTGTACCCGGAAGCGTCCAGCTCATCAGCATACCCCGTGCGGGTGGAAAGCTCGGGGAAGGACAGCGCACTGGTCACGGGACGGGTGGTGTCCAGCGCGTGGACGATGGCCGTCAGCTCCCGTGCCACTGTAGCCAGCCGCCCCGCGTCAGGCTTGCGCACATCGTACAGCCGCTCGGCAAGGGGTTTGTTGGCATCGTTGTTGCCCAGCACCTCCCGGAACAGCGGTGTCACATAGGGGTCGTTGGGATAGTCAATCTCATTGCCAATCGACCACAAAATGATGCTGGGATGGTTGCGGTCACGCTTCACCATGCTCTCCAGGTCGAGCCTGTGCCACTGGGGGAAGTCCTCGGCATAGCCGTACCGCTTGGGCGGATAGACGTTGTGACCCTGCCACCACTTGTTCTTGGTGCCCTCCCACTCATCGAAGGCTTCATCCATCACCAGCAAGCCCAGCTCATCGCACAGGTCAAGCAGATGGGTGTCCGGCGGATTGTGGGCCGTGCGCAGCGCGTTACAGCCGGATGCCTTGAACTTCATCAGGCGGCGACGCCACACCTCCTTGGGCGCAGCAGCACCCAGCGCGCCCGCGTCATGATGGACGCACACGCCCTTCAATTTCATGCCCACGCCGTTGAGAAAGAAGCCCTTATCCGCGTCAAAGCGAATGGTGCGGATGCCGAAGCGAACCTCCTCGGTGTCCGTCACGCGGCCTGCGCTGAGTACCTCGGCCCGCAGGGTGTACAGCGCGGGGTCATCCACACACCACAGCCGGGGCTGCGCCACGGTCAGGGTCGCCTTGCCGCACGCGCCATCCGCCTGACCCTGCGCCACCGTGCGGCCATCGCTGTCCAGCACCGTCAGGGCTACACCATCGCCGCCCTCCGTTTCGTACTGAACGGACAGGTGCGCCATATCCTCGCTGGCATCCTCTGTGGTGACGAACAGACCATCGGTGCGCAGGCAAACCGGGTCGCTGACCGTCAGGGTCACATCCCGGTAGATGCCGCTGCCGGTGAACCAGCGGGAATCGGCCACTTCCTCATGCTCCACGCGCACGCAGACCACATTGTCGCCGGGTCGGGCGAAAGGTGTCACGTCAAAGGTGAAGGACGTGTAGCCATAGGCCCACATGCCCAGATAGTTGCTGTTCACCCAGACCCGCGCATGCTTGTACACGCCGCCGAAGGTGATGCGCACGCGCTTGCCTGCCGCATCCTCCGGCAGGGTGAAGTGCTTGCGATACCAGCCCGTGCCGCCGGGCAGATAGCCGGTGCCGCTGGCATGACGCTGGTCAAAGGGATAGGCCACCGACCAGTCGTGGGGAAGGGTCACGGCCTGCCAGGCACTGTCGTTGTAGCCCATATAATCCGCGCCGGGCACGTCCCCCAGATGAAAACGCCAGTCGAGATTCAGATTCGTCTTGCTGCTCATCCGCCATGTCCTCCATGTGTGCATTGATGATGGTTTCCAAGGCCAGCGTCCCCCCGAAGGGAGGCACTGGCGTTGAACACCACCATGGCAGAGAAAGAGGAGGGGAGGCCCACGGGAGAAACGCCTGTCTTGCGACCAGTGCTTCTCCCGGGACATCCCCTCCCGTCATGCTACTGCTTCAGGCGTGATGCCGGGAAGGGCATTACTTGCCGTACACAGCGTTGATCTGGTTCTGAATCTCGGTCATGCAGATTTCGATGCCGGCGGCCTGCAGCTGCTGACGGAACTCAGCCACATAGGCAGCGGGGTCATCCATCATGCCGAACACGATACGAGGCATGTAGGTGTTGTACACGTTGGACAGGTTGTCCAGGTACATCTGAATGTTGCTCAGCTCGAACACGACCTTGCCGTAGGGGTAGTTGACCTTCACGGCGTCGTAGGTGGCATACAGCGCATCGATGGCGTTCCAGTCCTTGTCGGCGGTGCGCAGCTCCAGACCGTCGTTGCGGCCCCACCAGAAGTTCAGGTCAACGCCGTCCTTGCTCTGCTCGAAGCCCTCGGGACGCACGATGTAGCCGTTCTCATCCAGGGTGTACATGTCGCCCTCGATGCCGTACTGCATCAGGTGATAGATTTCGGGGTCGTTGCGCAGCAGGTCATAGACCATCAGGGCGCGCTCGGGGTTCTTGGAGGTCATGGCCACGGCCATGGCGCCATGGGTGATGTTCAGGGCGACGACGTTGTTCATTTCCTCGCCGAACCAGAAGAAGCCGAGGTCAGAGCCGGGCTGCTTCTTTTCCATGGTGGTGCGCTCGCCGGTCCAGGTCTGGGTGTGGTGCTGATGGGCGCCGGTCTTGCCCTCTTCCATCTCAGCGGCAACGTCGCCGGTGTAGTTCAGCACGTCGGTGCGCCAGTAGCCGGCGTCGGCCCACTTCTTCATCTCGGTGGCGAAGTTCACCAGCTCGTCGCCTTCCAGATAGTAGCGGCTCAGGGTGTAGGGGTCATCCTTGGACATGCCGTAGAACAGATCCACGCCGATGCCCTCGATGTAGATGTTGGAGGTATGGGAGGTCTGCCAGCCGCCGGCCATCTGGGGGCCATAGGAGGAGCCGTTGCCGTTGGCGTCCCACGGGATCACGTCAGGCATGTTGTCCTTGATGTACTGGAAGTACACAGCCAGGTCAGCCCAGGAATGCACGCCGTTCTCCAGGCCAGCAGCGCGAGCCCAGTCACCGCGGTACATGAAGCCATGGTTGGTCCACTGCGCATAGTTATCCTCGGGCATGAGGTAGATTTCGCCGTTGTACTTGCACAGATCCCAGTTGGCCGCAGGCACCTGCGCCCAGGTCTGGGGAGCATAGGTCTGGAGCATTTCCTCGCTCAGGGCCAGGAAAGCACCCTTCTGGATGTTGGGCCAGGCGTTCAGCCAGTCGGTGGCGGTGCCGATCAGGTCGATGTCGCCGGACTGGGTGGCCAGGGCCAGGTTGTACTTGGTGGTCCAGTCGGTCCACTCGATCCAGCGGATCTTCAGCTCGGCGTTGACCTTCTCGGTCAGCTTCTCGTTGATCTTGGCCAGCACTTCATCAGTGCGGTTGGTGGGCGGGTCGCCGGTCACCAGGTAGGTGATGACGACATGCTCAGAGGTGTCGATGGCGCTGTCAGCCATGGCCATTACGGGCAGCATGGTGGCGAACATCATCAAGGCAACCAGCAAAGCAACCAGTTTCTTCATGACAGGTGTCCTCCTTATGATTTTATCTAAACGGGCACAGGCCCGTTCGATACAGGGAATGGGGAAGGGGATGCATCAGCCCTTGACGGCGCCCACGGTCAGGCCGGCGACGAAGTACTTCTGCACGAAGGGATACAACAGGATGATGGGGCCGGTGGCGATGACGGCGGTGGCCATCTTCAGCGTCTCGCTGGGGATGTCGGTCAGCACCACGTTGGAGCCGGCAACGGAGTTGCGCAGGCTGGCCACCTTGTTGATGACGTTGTACAGGTGGTACTGCAGGGGACGGTAGGCCACCTCGGAGGTGAGGAACAGGGAGGAGTAGTACCACTCGTTCCAGTAGCCCAGGGCCAGGAACAGGCCGATGGTGGCCAGCGCGGGCTTCAGGGAGGGCAGGATCAGCGCGTAGAAGATGCGGAAGTCGCCGGCGCCGTCGATCTTGCCGGACTCGGTGATCTCGTGGGGGATCGCCTTGACGAAGTTCTTCATCAGCACGATCAGCCAGGGGCTCATCAGCAGCGGCAGCAGGATCGCCCAGTAGGAGTCGCGCAGGTGCAGCGTCTGCACAATCAGCAGATAGAAGGGAACCAGGCCTGCGGAGAACAGGGAGGTGAAGTAGATGTAGAACATGATGCCGTTGCGGAAGGGGAAGTCCTTGCGCTGCAGGGCATAGCCGGTCATGGAGATGACGAACAGGCCAATGCCTGTACCCACGACAGCCAGCAGGATGGTGACCACATAGGCACCGACCATCTGGTCAGGGGAGCGGAACAGCAGCTCGTAGGCGTAGAGGGAGAAGTCGCTGGGCCAGACGGTGAAGCCCGTGCGGCGGATGGCTTCCTCCGTGGAGAAGGAGGAGGCGATGATCATCCAGAAGGGCAGGATGCAGCAGATGCTGAAAACCGTGACCACCAGATAGGTGATGCCGCGGATAATCATGTCCGAGGTATCAATGCGAACCTTGTTGGAATGTTGCTGAAGATCCTTAGCCATGAGACACACTTCCTTTCCTTCTTGATTAGAACAGCGCGTAATCCGGGTCGAGGTGCTTCACGAAGGCATTGGCAGCCATGACGATGAAGAAGCCGACCACACTCTGGAACAGGCCCACTGCGCTGCTCTGGGAGAAGTTGAAGCTGTTCATCATGGAGCGGTAGACGTAGGTCTCGATGATGTCGGTGGTGTTGAAGAGCATGGAGTTGTTGCCGACCAGGTTGTAGAACAGGCCGAAGTTGCCCTTCAGGATGCCGCCGATGGCGAACAGGAACAGGATGATGACGGTGGGCTTGAGCGTGGGCAGGATAATGTAGCGGATGCGCTGGAAGCCGTTGGCGCCGTCGATCTGGGCAGCCTCCAGCATGGAGGAATCCATGCCCGTGATGGCCGCGAAGTAAACCACCGTGCCGTAGCCGGTGCCCTTCCACAGGTTCACCAGCACGATGATGAAGGGCCAGGCACCTGCCATCTGGTACACCTTGGGCATTTCGCCGCCAAGGCTGCGCACCATGTTGGAGATGAAGCCGTAGTCGTAGTTGAGCAGGTTGTACACCAGCAGGGCGACCAGAACGTCCGAGATGAAGTAGGGCAGGAACATCAGGGACTGGGAGGTCTTC
>JBJEUL010000143.1:0-4365 GCA_051883835.1 Aristaeellaceae bacterium | reverse complement strand
AGAAGGTGCGGGTCTCGTCCATACCGGCAGCCTCGGCCATGATGGCGGTGATGGCACCGTGAATGTCCGTCTCGCACACCACGGGCAGGCCTTCCTCGTTGAGCAGGGAGTTGGCCGCGCAGGGCATGATGCCGATTTCATCCTGCAGCGCGTTCCAGCATTGCAGGGCGATGGCGTTGCAGCCGTACTTCGCCGCCAGACGCTGCATAGCCAGCTTCAGGGCCGCCACGTTCTCCAGACCCGCGTCATCAATGCAGCAGGTCATCTTGTCGCGGCAGTAGGCCACGACCTCGGCCACAGCAGCTTTATCAGCACGACAGGCGCGCAGCTCGGCATACAGCTCAGGCAGCGGCACGGGGGACAGCTGAATGTTGAACTTCTCCAGCAGCTCGCCCTCATTGCACATGGTGGACCAGAAGTCAAAGGGGCGCGGGCCGATTTGCAGGATGCGGGTGTGGCGGAAGGCCTTGACCACGTTGCAGATGGCCTGGAAATTGCGGATGCCGTTGGCGAATTCCGGGTCGGTCAGGCGGCAGTTGGTCAGGTAGGTGAAGGGTACCTTGAAGCGGCGCAGCACCTTGCCGGTGGCGAACAGGCCGCACTGGCTGTCGCGCAGGCGGATGCCGTTCTCGTCGGGCCGCTCGTCACGGGGGCCCCAGAGCAACACAGGCACGTTCAGGGCCTTGGCCAGCCGGGCGCAGACATACTCCGTGCCGAAGTTGCAGTGGGGGAGGAACAGGCCGTCCACGCCCTCATCCTGGAATTTGCGGATGATGCGGGGCAGGTCGTTGTCATCGTAGAGCAGGCCCTCGGCATTGATGTCGTCAATGTCCACGAAGTCCACGTTCAGCTCCCGCAGCCTGTCGCGGGTCAGGCCCGCGTACTTGATGGCATCAGGTGCGCTGAAAATGCTGCGGCGGGTAGGGGCGAAACCGATTTTGATGGTTGCCATGGTCAATCTCCTCCTTGCTTGATGTGCTTCTATCATGGGAAAAGGTGTAGCTTAGCGGGTATAAGTGACTGTCCATGTGCCGGAGCCTGCGCGGGCTTCCAGCAGGCCGTCCGCGTTGCGCTGGAAGGCCAGCGAGCTGTCGGGAGCCTGTGCGCTCTCCTCCAGCACAATGGAGGCTGTGGTATTGAAGGGCACCTGCACGGTCAGGGTCACGGTGTTCTCATGCTGCTCCCAGGCGGTGGCGACACGGCCATAGACGCTGTCATAGTGGCCCCTGGCCCATGTGAGCTGTCCGCCGGGCCGGGGAGCCAGTATCGCATGCTTGTAGCCGGGCTGGCTCTCGTCCAGCTCAATGCCCGCCACCACCCGGTACAGCCATTCGCCAATGGCTCCATAGGCGTAGTGGTTGAAGGAATTCATGTCCGGGCTCCACATGCTGCCGTCCGGCTTCATGCCGTCCCAGTGCTCCCAGACCGTGGTGGCTCCTGCCTTCACCTGATACAGCCAGGAGGGGAAGTCCTCCTTGAGCAGCAGGTCATAGGCCTCCTCCAGCGCGCCGTTCTGACTCAGCGCGTGGCAGAAGTAGGGCGTTCCGACAAAGCCTGTCACCAGATGCCCGTTTTCCTTGGCCAGCAGCCGCTTCAGCCCTGCCAGCGTGCCGGGGATGCCCTCTTGGGGCACCAGATGGAAGTACAGGGCTACAATGTGCGCGGTCTGTGTCTGAACCTTCATCACGCCCTGCTCGTCCAGGAATTCCTCCCGGAAGCGGGACACCACCCGGTCACGGAGCGCGGCGTATTCCTCGGCCAGCGCGTCCTTGCCCAGCGCACGGCACGCCTTCACGAACAGGCCCGTGGAATAGGCGTAGTAGGCGGTGCAGGTCAGGTCGTTGGGGGTCGCGCCCCAGTAGCTGCCTTCCTCCGCGTCCAGGGCCACCCAGTCACCGAATTGCAGCTTGTAGTTCCAGATATCGTTGCGGGCGTGGTCGCGCATGAAGTCAATCCAGCGGTGCATGCTGTCGAACTGCGCGTCCAGCATGCGCTTGTCGCCATAAGCCTGATACAGCATCCACGGATTGACCACCGCCACATCCGCCCATGCCGCGGCGGAATGCGTTCCCTGACCCAGCAGCCAGTCGGACACGCCCCGGTATTGCAGGGTGTTGGGCACCACATGGGGGACGCCGCCCTCGGGGGTCTGCTCCAGGGCCACGTCCCGCAGCCACTTGCGGAAGAAGGGATACGTATTGCGCAGGAAGGTGGCCGTCCGGCAGAAAATCTGCGCATCGCCCGTCCAGCCCATGCGCTCGTCACGCTGGGGGCAGTCGGTGGGGACGTCCAGGAAGTTGTCCCGCAGGCTCCACATGATGTTGTGCTGCAGCTGGTTCACCAGCGGATGGGAGCAGGCGAAATCGCCGGTTTGCTCCATGCGGGAATGCACCACGCAGGCCGTGAAGTCCTCCGGGCGCACCGTTCCGGGCCACTGCTCCACTTTTGCGTAGCGGAAGCCCTGGAAGGAGAACAGCTCGCTGTACTCCGCCGCGCCGCCCCGGCAGATGTAGCGCACCTCCGCCTTGGCTGTGCGCAGGTTGGCAAAGTAGGCGTTGCCCTGGGCATCGAGGGTTTCGAAGCAGCGCAGATGCACCATGTCCCCCGCCTGCCCGTTGACGCGGAAGCGCACCCAGCCGGTCAGGTTCTGCCCGAAGTCCAGCACCGTGTCCCCCTCGGGGGTGACGATGATGGCCTTCACCGGGAACGTCTCCGTCACGCCGGGGCGGCAGCCGGGCTGGGGGGTCAGTACCGTCATGTCGCCATCCACGGCCCGGGCCTGATGCCAGCGCACATCCGTGTGCCGGTAAGCCGCAGCGGTGCGGATTTGCTCCGCGATTTCCTCGGGGGTATAGGGATGGGCCAGCAGGTCGCGGGTCAGCGGCACCTCCGGGGGCGCGGTAAAGCCCTCGTCCATCACCGGCACAAAGCCGGGCGTGTCCCAGCCGGGCTGCTCCAGCCGCGCGTCGTACAGCTCGCCGTCGTAGATTTCGGAGAATTCCACCGGGGAGTTGCAGCCCAGCCAGCCTTCATCCGTGGCAAAGACCTGCTCCCGGCCGTCCTCGTAGCGGATGAGCAGATTCGCCCAAAGGGCCGTGCGGTCGCCGTACAGGTTGCGGTCCTGCGTGAAGCTCATCTTGCCCTTGTACCAGCCTGCGCCCACATGCGCACCCAGTACGTTTTCGCCCTGCCGCAGCAGGCAGGTCACGTCATAGGTCTGGTAGCACAGGTGCTTGTCGTAGGCCGTCCAGCCGGGGGTCATTTCGTCCTGACCCACCCGCTGACCGTTGATGGTCAGGTGATAC
Organism: Aristaeellaceae bacterium; assembly: GCA_051883835.1. Lineage (GTDB taxonomy): Bacteria > Bacillota > Clostridia > Christensenellales > Aristaeellaceae > UBA11524. The sequence continues at coordinate 1,060 of JBJEUL010000143.1, read as the reverse complement.
AGGCCATGGGCCGTGGCGCAGACATACGCCTCCGCAACCGGCCCCTGCACCGCGCATGCACCCCGCAAATAGGTACCCTTGGAGTTGGAAGCATCGGCAGCCGTTTCAGCGGTGATGAACGTGCCCTGCCACGCACGGCCTGCCATCCCCGTCACAAAAGACGCAGTGCCGCTCCACGGGCTTTCCTGTCCGTGATTGTCCCGCACGCGCACCCGCACGAAATACCGCGCCGCCGCAAGGAGCGGCAGCCCCGGCACATCCACATGCGCCGATTCCTCCGACAGCACCCAGCCGCTGTCCCACAGGGGCGATGTCAGGGATGCGTCCCGGGCGATTTGCAGCTGATAGGCGGTCTGTACCGCGTCCGGCTGGTCATCCTCCACCAGCCAGCCGAAGCGGGGCGTGTCCTCCACGCCCACAGGCTCCGTCAAATAGTCCATCAGGATGGTCTTGACCGTCAACATGGTTGTCCTCCGTATGCCTTGGATGCAGCCACCACCGCCACGCCATAGGGCGGCAGGGCCATCGTCTGCCGGGCGGCAAGGCCCGTGAGCAGCTCCGTGCCGTCCGTGCGCAGGGGAACCGTCACCGGCTCCTCGCTGTGGTTCAGGTAGAAGTCATAGGTATGGCTGTCGCTCTCCCGGCGATGATGCTCCGTGTGCGCCGGCATGGGATGGGCCGCCAGCCCGGCCACGCACTGCTGATAGATGTGGGTCATGCCCTCCCGGCTCAGCCGTGCGCCCACATAGATGACCTGTCCCAGCCCCTCCCGGCGGCGCGTGACCACCGGCGTACCCTGATAGAAGTCCCCGGTGTAGGTGGCCAGCACCTCGGCATCCTGCACTTTCAGGATTTCGCAGAAGTCGCGAATCTCCGCCGTGAAGCCGTCCGCAAAGACCGCACCGTTGCGCTCGGAGGGATACAGGGTGTCGATTTCCTCGCTGTACAGGCCAACGATGTCCTTCAGGCCGTCCCCCGGGAAGCCATTCAAATAGTTCAGCGTGTCCTTGTCCACATAGCCGGTCAGGTAGGTCAGCACCAGCGTGCCGCCGCCGCGCAC
>JBJEUL010000142.1:0-4375 GCA_051883835.1 Aristaeellaceae bacterium | reverse complement strand
TGGACGCGGTGCCGGTGAAGGAGATCAACCAGGGCGCGCCGGCGGAATCCTCGGCAGTGGTGGGGGAGCGGGTGCGCCGGGCCCGGGAAATCCAGCAGCAGCGATACCGGGGCGAGGGCATCCACTGCAACGCCCAGCTGGATGCTCGCCTGACCAAGCGCTACTGCGCCCTGACCCCGGAGGCCACCCAGGTGCTCCATATGGCGGTGGAGCGCATGGGCATGAGCATGAGGGCCTACGGCCGGGTGCTGAAGGTGGCCCGAACCATTGCCGACCTGGCCGGGGAAGAGCACATCGCCACCAGCCATGTGGCCGAGGCCATCCAGTACCGTGAGCTGGACGGCAAATACTGGCGGTAAGGAAAGCAATGATGCGCCGGAGACGATGCTGTCTCCGGCGCTTTTGGAATCAATATGCTATTTACTTTCATTTTACTGTTTCATGGTATACTGAATTGGAAGGTGCTGAAATGGTCACGATCCTGCAGATGACACAATCAGCATCAGGAAGGCAAGGCAGAACGCAGGCTTGGGCGTCATGGCGCCCCAATCCATTGCAGGGGGAAAACAGTCTGTACCCATGATAGCCCCGGGGGCATCGCCGGGCAGGCTGCAGCACAGAACAGGTTGCGTGGAAAGATTGTGCTGTGGTACAATGGGACGGATAACGCGCCGGAGCGCATTGCCTGCAGCTCCGGAAGGGCAATGCATGAAGCAAAATGCATGAAGGAACAATGGAAGGGATGGCGCAAGGATGGATATCCTGAAGCTGGCGGAGGCGCAGTACGCCTATACGGTATCGCTGCGGCGGCATCTGCATGAATACCCGGAGGCCGCGCCGGAGGAGCAGCTGAACACCATGGCGCTGATTGAGGCGGAGCTGGACGGGATGGGGATCCGTCACCTACGGGTGGAGGGCGGCGGGATCCTGGGCTTCATCGATGGCGGCAGGCCGGGCAAAACGCTGCTGCTGCGGGCGGACATGGACGGGCTGCGGATCCAGGAGGATCCCTGCAACCTGAAGGGGGAGCGCACCTGCGTTTCCCTCAGGCCCGGGCTGATGCACGCCTGCGGCCATGACGCCCACACCGCCATGCTGCTGACGGAGGCGAGGCTGCTTCATAACATGGCGGAGGAGCTGCCGGGGCGCGTCATCCTCATGTTCGAGGAAGGGGAGGAGGGCGGCGGCAATATCAAGCGCCTGTGCCGCTACCTGCATGAAAGCGGGCTGGCCATCGACGGGTGCTATGCCTGCCATGTGCGCTGGGATATTCCCACGGGCCGCATCGGCCTGTGCGACGGCATGGCCATGTGCGGACAGATGCGCTTCCGCCTGACGGTGGAGGGGCGAGGAGGCCACGGCTCCCGGCCGGATCTGGCCTGCAGCCCCATCGACTGTTTCCACCTGATCTACGCCGCCTGGCAGAACCTGCGCATGACCCATGTTCGCCCCGATACCAGCCTGACCTGGTCGGTGTGCTCGCTGCACGCGGGGGACAGCCACAACGTCATTCCGGAAAGGCTGACCTGCGAGGGCACCATCCGCATGGCTGACATGGAGAGCGGCAACGCCTTCTGGCAGGTATTCCAGCGCGCGGCGCTGCGCACGGCGGAAACCTGCGGCTGCCGGGCAACGCTTGCCCGGCCCATGTTCCTGCTGCCCCTGCGGAGCGACCCGTCATGCCAGGCGCTGTTCCGGCAGGCCGCGGCGGAGCAGCTGGCCGAGGAGGCTGTTTTTTCCTGCGAGCCCTGGATGGCCTCGGAGAGCTTCAGCTATCTGGCAGCCATGTACCCAAGCGTGTTCAGCTTTGTGGGTATCCGCAGCGAAGAAACCGGGTCCGGGGCCAATCATCACACGCCGCAGTTCGACCTGGATGAAAAGGCCATGCTGACGGGCGTGACGGCGGCGGTGGCCTACGCCCGGGCATTCCTGCTGAATCCGCCGGACACCTCCGCCTTCAAGCCGCTATGCAAGGATATGGCGGCGCTCATGGATATGGTGGAGAGACAGCCCGGGGACGGCTGAACACAGGAAAAACGGCGGATCCGGCCTGTCCTGTGGTGAAATTTGGACAAAATGAGACAAATGGCCCTTGCGGGAAACCGGAAGGACGGGTATAATAATACAGTATGAGCAAAAGCGGCTTCATGCCGGCAGGAGGTTGTAGAAACTTGCTGAACAAGGTTGATCCCACGGTTCGCAAAGAGACGGGCTTCATTGCCGGGTTCGTGCTGATCGGCAGCCTGGCGATGGAGGCGGTTTACCTGCTGCTGGGCGCATGGACGCTGCCGGTGCTGCTGGGGAATCTTCTGGGCGCGGCGCTGGCCGTCGGGAATTTCTTCCTGATGGGGCTGACCATCCAGAAGGCTCTTGGCAAAAGCGAGGAGGACGCGAAAAAGCAGATGAAGCTCTCCCAGCAGCTGCGCATGCTCATGCTGCTGGTGGGCTGCGTGCTTGGCGGCGCGCTTGCCTGCTTCGACCTGGTGGCCACGCTCATTCCTCTGCTGTTCCCGCGCATCGCCGTGATGATCCGGGGGCTGACGGGAAAGGACAAATCATAAGCGAGTCCGCGCCGGGACGGGCGCGGATGACTCCTGTTGAAAGGAGGTGAACTGGTATGAAGGATAAGCGTCTTCGTTTCCGCGTGATCGACGGACTGCTCATCGCGATGATGATTCTTCCGCTGGTTGCCGCCATGGTGCTGAACATCCTCACCACACCTGCATCGGAGGGCATCAGCATCACAGGCGCGCTGGTCTATTTCACCATTCCCATGCCGCTGATGGATCTGCCCATCACCGAGTCCCAGGTCAACACCTGGCTGGTGATGATCACCATCCTGGGCGCATGCCTGTTCCTGACCCATGGCATCCGTGAGGGCAAGGGCGGCGCGCGGCAGATGGCTGCCGAGTGGATTGTGGAGAAGCTGGACGGCCTGGTGGGCGAGAACATGGATCCTGTGTTTCACTTTTCCTATTCGCCCTTTGTGGGCGCCATTCTGGCGCTGTCCGCCTTCTCCAGCCTGATGTCGCTGCTGGGCGTGTATCCCCCGACCTCTGACCTGAACGTGGTGGCGGGCTGGGGCATCCTGGTGTTCATCCTGATCACCAAGAACAAGCTCAAGGCCGGTGTTGGGTATTACCTGAAGGGCTTTGCGGAGCCGATCCCCGTCATGCTGCCGATGAACATCATCAGCGAGGTGGCCACGCCCGTGTCCATGTCGTTCCGTCACTTCGGCAACGTGCTGTCCGGCTCGGTCATTTCCGCGCTGGTGGCCTGGGCGCTGCAGAGCGCGTCCGCGGCGCTGCTGGGCTGGCTGCCGGGCTTCCTGGGGGAGATTCCCTTCCTGCAGATCGGTATCCCCGCCATCCTCAGCGCTTACTTCGATGTGTTCAGCGGCTGCATTCAGGCGTTCATTTTCGCCATGCTGACCATGCTGTACATTTCCGGCGGCTATCCCGGCGAGGAGATCGCATCACGGGAAGCCCGCAGGAAGGAAAAGGCGGCCATGGCCCGGTAAATCTCCGGCCCCGGCTGTCATACTGACCAAGGTTGCAAACCATCCCCGATAAAATGATTGGAGGTACATCATCATGTTGGAACTGGCTATCGGTATCATTCTCGGCTGCTGTGCACTGGGCGCTGGCTGCGCCATGATCGCCGGTATCGGCCCTGGCATCGGCGAAGGCAACGCTGTGGCCAAGGCCTGCGAGGCCATCGGCCGTCAGCCTGAGAGCAAGGGCTCCGTCACCTCGACCATGATCATGGGCTGCGCCATTGCCGAGACCACCGGTATCTACGCCCTGGTTATCGCCATCCTGCTGATCTTCGTTGCGCCCAATACCCTGGTGGGTGTGCTGATGCGCGCCATCGGCCAATAAAGTAGGTGACGGAAATGCAATCTTTGGAAGTCATTTCCATTAATCTCTGGCAGATCCTGATTTCCCTGGCCAACCTGGCCATCCTGTACTGCCTGCTGAAGAAGTTCCTCTACAAGCCGGTGAAGAAGACCATCGCCAGCCGTCAGGAGGCCATTGATCAGCAGTACCGCGCGGCAGAGGAAGCGGAGAAGTCCGCCATGGCCAGCCGCGACCTGTACGCGGAGAAGCTTGCCGGCGCTCATGCCGAGGCGGACAGCCTGATCCATGAGGCCACCGCCAACGCAACCCGCCGAAGCGAGCGCATTGTTGCCGACGCCCGGGACAAGGCCGACGCCATCGTCCGTCAGGGTCAGATCGAGGCTGCCATGGAAAAGAAAAAGGCGCAGGCCAGCATCCGCCGGGAGATCACCGACGTGTCTGCCGCGCTGACCGAGAAGCTCCTGGGCCGGGAGATGAACACCGGCGACCATCGGGAGCTGATCGACTCCTTCCTG
>JBJEUL010000141.1:0-4386 GCA_051883835.1 Aristaeellaceae bacterium | reverse complement strand
ACGTGAGTTTCCAAGCAGACGACGCAGTTCGTCCGCGCCGGAAACGGCAGGTTCCCAAGCCCAGCAAGGAACGCCCTTGTCCAACCATCATTTTACAGACTATTCATATTTGATAAGGCATATTTTGTTCCCAAGAGCCGTTACTGTGCTTTGCAAATCCTGATTCAACATGATATAATGATAGAAGCGTATGGTGCCGCAAGGAGGGATAGAACGAGCATGAGCAACTATACAGCGGTGACGCTCCTGTCATGCCTGACCATTGGTGTTCTGAGTGTTCTGGTATATGAGAACATCCGCTTTAACCGCGCAACGAAGCAAAGATTCTATCTGACCTATGCGATGATTGTCCTATCCACACTGGCTGAATGGGCAGGTGTTGCCCTGAACGGAATGCCCGCATGGACAATGGGCCTGCACAGTCTGGTGAAATGTATCGACTACATCGCCACACCGGTGGCAGGCATATGCTTTGCCTTGCAGGTATCGGATGAGGGAGAATGGAAAAAGCACCGCTGGATGGTCGTCATCCTGCTGGGTAACGCCCTGCTGGAAATCATTTCGATGTTCACAGGCTGGACCTTCTATATTGACGGGGATAACATGTACCGTCACGGTCCGCTGTATACCGTTTACACGGTGGTGTACGGTCTGGCGATTGTGGATGTGTTCATGGCCTTCCGGGAATACAGCCGGAAATTTCCAAGGCAGAACCACATGTCCCTGTATGCCGTCATCCTGCTGTCCTGCACGGGCATTGCCTTGCAGGAGCTGGGCGGCGGAGATATCCGTACCTCCTGCGTTTCCCTGGCACTGGGTTCCGTGCTGCTCTTTGCGCACTACAATGAGTTCCTTCAGCAGCGGGATGAAGAACGCCTGCGCCAGCAGGAGAAGCTGCTCGCAACGGACACCCTGACGGGCTTGGGCAGCCGCTACGCCTATATCCGTGCGCTGAGCGGGCTGCAAAACCGGAAAACGCTGCCCGAGGGACTGGCGGTGTTCTCCGTGGACATCAACGGCTTGAAGGCGGTCAATGACACGCAGGGCCATGCTGCGGGAGACCAGCTCATCCGCAGCGCGGCAGACTGCATGGCGCAGGCCATGGGCCGCTATGGCGCATGCTACCGCACCGGCGGCGATGAATTTGTGGCCATTCTTGAGCATGTGGGCCAGCTGGAGATTGCGGCAATCTATCAGGCGATGGAAGCCGAGCAGCGCAGCAGGGACGGCGTGAGCCTTTCCATGGGGCATGCCCTGGCGGCAGACCACCCGGAGCTTTCCATGGAGGAACTGGTGGATATTGCGGATAAGCACATGTATGTCAACAAGGATGCGCATTATCAGCGCATGGGCGTGGACGCGTCCAAGACAGACCGGCGGCATGTCTGCCTCTGAGCAGCAGAGCCGGAACAAACGGGTGTGGATGTTCCCGCAGCGGAAAAGCGTTCCACACCCGTTTTCATTCATGGCAAAGAACGGCCAAGGGATCAAAGAAAAACCGCTTGCCCCGTTTCGCGCAATGATGCTATAATCATGGACAGTGAGCGAAAGGAGATACGCAAGATGCAAGCATCCTCCCCCATGAAAACATCCACTCTCGTCAAACGCTTTCTGCCCTACTTCAAGCCCTACAAGGGCACCATTGCCTTCGACCTGTGCTGCGCATCGCTGACCACCATTTGCGAGCTGGTGCTGCCGATGATTGTGCGGGTCATCACCGAACGGGCCACCGTTGACCCCGCCTCCCTGACGGTATCCTTCGTGCTGATGCTGGGCGGCGTGTACATGCTGCTGCGCATCATTGACGCGGCGGCCAACTACTACATGCAGTCCGTGGGCCACATCATGGGCAGCCGCCTGGAAACGGACATGCGCAATGACCTGTTCCACCACCTGCAGCAGCTGTCCTTCAGCTATTATTCGGATGCCAAGGTGGGCCAAATCATGGCCCGCATCACCTCCGACCTGTTCGAGATTACTGAGTTCGCCCATCACTGCCCGGAGGAATTCCTCATCGCGGGGGTGAAAATTCTCGTCAGCTTTATCGTGCTGTGCGGCATGAACGTGCCCCTCACGCTGATGATGTTTGCCGTGCTGCCCTTCATGCTCTACTTTGCGAAAAAGTACAACCGCCGCATGCGCCGGGTGTTCAAGGAGCGCAACAAGCAGGTGGGCGAAATCAACGCGCAGGTGGAGGACAGCCTGCTGGGCATCCGCGTGGTGAAGTCCTTCGCCAATGAGGACATCGAGGAGCGCAAGTTTGCCGAGGGCAACCGCCGCTTCCTGGATTTGAAGGCCCATTCCTACAAGGTCATGGCGGCCTTCGGCACCTCCAACCGCATTTTTGACGGCCTGATGTACATTGTCATTGTGGTAGCGGGCGCGCTCTACATTCACGCGGGACAGCTGACCGCGCCGGAATTTACCGCGTATCTGCTCTATGCCAATGTGCTGCTCAACTCCATCCGCCGCATTGTGGAGTTCACCGAGCAGTTCCAGCGGGGCATGACGGGCATTGAACGCTTCCTGGAAATCATGGACGCGCCCTCCGAAATCCACGATGCCCCCAACGCCCGGGAGCTGACCCATGTCAAGGGCGGCGTGACATTCGAGAATGTGGGCTTCCACTACGCCGACGACAGCAGCGATGTGCTGCATCAGCTGAGCTTGCAGGTGAAGCCCGGTGAATCCATCGCGCTGGTGGGCCCCTCCGGCGCGGGCAAGACGACATTGTGCAACCTGATTCCCCGCTTCTATGATGTGACGGCGGGGCGCATCCTCATTGACGGGCAGGACGTGAAGGACTTCACCCTCAAGAGCCTGCGCAATGCCGTGGGCATGGTACAGCAGGAAGTGTACCTGTTCTCCGGCACGGTGATGGACAACATCATTTACGGCAAGCCCGGCGCATCCCGGGAGGAGGTTATCGAGGCGGCCAAGCTGGCGGGGGCGCATGAGTTCATTCAGGCCCTGCCGGACGGCTATGATACCTATGTGGGCGAGCGGGGCGTGCGGCTCTCCGGTGGACAGAAGCAGCGCATTTCCATTGCCCGTGTGTTCCTGAAGAACCCGCCCATCCTCATTCTGGACGAAGCCACCTCCGCGCTGGACAACGAGAGCGAGCATCTGGTGCAGCAGAGTCTGGAGAAGCTGGCCAAGGGCCGCACGGTGTTCACCATCGCCCACCGGCTGACCACCATCAAGGGTGCGGATACCATCTGGGTGCTGACGGAGAAGGGCGTGGAGGAGCAGGGCAGCCATCAGGAGCTGCTGCGCAAGGGCGGCCTGTATGCGCACCTGTACGCCATGTATACCACCGAGGGGGTGCAGGCATGAAGCTGACGCAGGCGACAGCCGCGGATATCCCCGCCGTGTGTGCATTTTACCAGCGGGTCATTGCATCCATGATTGCGGGCGGGCTGACCATGTGGAAGTGGGGCGAATACCCCAGCGAAGCGGTGCTGACGGAGGATATCCGGCAGGGATGGCTGTATATGGTGCAGGAGGAAGGGCACATTCTGGCCTGCGTGGCGGTGAATCAGATCGCGGAGGACGATTATGCCAATCTTCCGTGGCAGGAGGAGGGCAAGGTGGGGCTGTTCCACCGGCTGGCCGTGGCCCCTGAGAGTCAGGGAAAGCACCTGGCGGAAGGCGTGATGGAGGGCGTGAAGGACGTCCTCCGGGCACAGGGATGCACGGTGCTGCGGGGGGATGTGTACGGGGGCAATCCCAAGGCCCTGCGGCTGTACCAGCGCATCGGGATGAACTTCATCTGTACCTTCCGGCAGGACTGGGGCTGGGCGCACGCCTTCCATGCCATGGAGAAGCGCATCTAAAGCCCCCTCCAAGGGAACGCGCCAGCGGAAAGGGGTCAAGGGGCGATGCCCCTTGTGGGGTGCAGGGGCAAGGCCCCTGCGCAGGTCTGGGCGGCAGCCCAGCGCAACACGTTCAAACAATCCAAAGGAACAGAAAACAGCGTGAGTTTCCAAGCAGACGGCGCAGCCCGTCCGCGTCGGAAACGGCAGGTTCCGCAACCTGCAAAGGAAACGCCGTTCCTCTTCCCATGGGCATCATAAAAGGCTCGTGCGAATCAGGCACGAGCCTTTTGCTGTGCATGGTGCGCACAGATTGTGGATAACTATTTTGCGCGGCGGAGCGTGCCTTTCAGGGGATAGCGGGTGGAGGAAGGGTTGCTACGATGCAGTATGCGGAACCTGCCGTTTCCAACGCGGACGGGCTGCGCCGTCTGCTTGGAAACTCTGGCTTTTTCTGATTCCTTTTTGAATTGGTTGAACGTGTTGCGCTGGGCTGCCGCCCAGACCTGCGCAGGGATTTCACCCCTGCACCCCACAAGGGGCATCGCCCCTTGACCCCTTTCCGCTGGCG
>JBJEUL010000140.1:0-4399 GCA_051883835.1 Aristaeellaceae bacterium | reverse complement strand
CACAAGGGGCATCGCCCCTTGACCCCTTCGACGCTGGCGCGGTCCCTTGGAGGAGTTCGGAGGGGACCTCGAGGGCCATGCGCTCGTAGCCGGATTTGCTGGGGTGGAGGTGGTCGCCGGAGTCGAAGGCGGGCAGGAACCAGTCCGGGCGGGCGGGGTCGCGCAGGGCAAGATCAAAGTCGATGCAGCCGTCAATCAGGTTGGTCTGACGGATGAAATCATTGTAGGCGTGGCGCATCTCCTGCCGGAAGGGCGCGTCCGTGCGCCAGCCGCCCATGGGCAGCAGCGTACCCACATAGACCCGGTAGCCCATCGCCCGGGCCTGCGCAATGTAGGTTTTCAGGCCGTCAATGAGCTGTTCCACCGTGGGCAGGTCGCTCATAGGGCGGAAGATGTTCACCTGCTCGCCCACGGGATGGATGATATCGTTGATGCCCTGCTGGATGATGACCGCATCCGCGCCATCGGTCGGCACCTCATGGTGGAAGCGTCGGCTGCCCATCAGGCCGTAGGATTCATAGGTCAGGCAGTGGTACTCCCGCAAAATCCGGGAGCCGCTGGTGGCCCGGCGAACAATGGCGGTATGCCGCCAGCCTTCCCGGGCGCAGCGCAGGGCCAGGTCATCCGGCCAGTCCTGGGCGGTGATGGAATCGCCGTAGCAGACGATGCAGCGGTTCGCCGCGTCCGTGAGCAGGGACACGTTGCTCAGGAAGTAACACAGGTGCGTCTTGCGGGAGGTGTTCACGTCAATGTCGGGATTCTCCGTTTCGTCCCCGTTGGCGTACAGACCCCCGGACAGCGGCCCGCAGGTGAACACCACCGAGCGCATCAGCGTGAAATCCATCATATAGAAGCTGACATGCAGCGTCTCCCCCGCCTGCACAGCCAGCGCGACGGGATCGGAAGTCACATGCTCCCCAGCAGGAATGGTAACAACCCTATCCCCGCCGAAGGTCACGGCATGGAACACGCCGCCCTGCATCAGCGTGGTGCGGTGGAGGGTCACAGGCTCCGTGCCGCAGTAGTTGTCGAAAGTCAAACGGACGGCCTGTCCCCCAAAGGGCATACGAATAGGATAGCGTATGGTGATATTCTTGGCATACCGCTCCGGCCGATTCTCCGCCACACTGACCGCATTCCCCCACGCACTGACCCATTTTCCTGCCTGTTCCATCACAGTTTCCTCCCCTATTGATGCACTTTCATGCATCATGATAGCAGATTTCCCCGCAAAAAGAAACCCCTCCAAGTGACCGCGCCAGCGTCGAAGGGGTCAAGGGGCGATGCCCCTTGTGGGGTGCAGGGGTGAAACCCCTGCGCAGGTCTGGGCGGCAGCCCAGCTCCGCACGTTCAACGGCCCCGGCCTGCACAGTGCAAGCCGGGGCCTTCGCATCGGAGAGGATTACTCGTAGCGGTTGGTGTTCAGCGTCAGCCGCACCAGACGGGCAATGCAACGCTTCAAATCCGCCAGCGTCAGCGTGCCCGCGTCCAGCTCGCGGCGCAGGTTGTCATGGTCCATGGGCATGCCGGGCATCACGCTGTCATTGCCTGCACGCATGCAGCCGGCAGCGGTACACTTGTCATCCACATTGGTGGTTGTCCAGTCGGTCATAATCATCCCGTCAAAGCCGAACTCGCACCGGGCAGCGTTGGTGCAGATGTCGTAGCAGTTGGCGGCATGCACACCGTTGATGAGGTTGTAGCTGGTCATGATGGCCATGGGATGGCCTTCCCGGATGGCCAGCTCAAAGCCCTTCAAATAGATTTCCCGCAGGGTGCGCTCGGTAAGGATGCTGTCGGAGCCCATGCGGTTGTCCTCCTGATTGTTGCAGGCGTAATGCTTGATGGTCACGCCCACCCCCGGATGGCTCTGCACACCCCGGGTCAGTGCCGCCGCGCACAGGCCGCTGAGCAGCGGATCCTCCGCAAAATACTCGAAGTTGCGCCCGCACAGGGGATTGCGGTGGATGTTCATGCCCGGTGCCAGCCACAGCTGCACGCCGAAAATCTCCATCTCCTCACCAATCAAATCACCCATGCGCTGGAGCAGCTCCATGTCCCAGCTCTGCGCCAACAGCGTGCCCACCGGCATCGCCGTACAGAACTGGTAGTATTTCTCGCCCTCCGGCTCCGGCCCGGTGTACAGCTCGCCATGCTCCATGTTCATCGCGGCATCCATGGCGCAGGGCTTGCCGTCCTTCACATAGTAATGCTGGGTCAGCCGCAGACCGGCAGGGCCGTCCGCCAGCACAATGCTCGCCACGCCCTGCTCCTGCGCACAGCCGCTGGTCTGCGCGGCAGAACCGGGAACCATCCGCCCTGCCGCGCCCAGTGCTTCCGCCGCAGAGTCGCAAACCTCGCCCGTCGCCAGACGGATGAGCTGCTCCACGCTCAGCGTGTCCGTGATGGCAGCAGCCTCGTCCTGCGGGTCGGTCACAGTATAATCCACTGTCCGGGTGGCGACAGCCGACAAATCCCAGTCCAGCCGGGGCAGCTGCTCCGCCGCCTGACACAGGGCCGCATAACGCGCCGCGCGTTTCTCCGCCGGGCAGGACAGCACGGTCAATTCCTCCTGCATGGGACAGATGTGCATGGTGCGCGTCAGCACCTTGTCCTGCGCAAGGGTCAGCGTCGCCGCCAGCTGACTGCCTGCCAGCGAGGTACCCACATACACGCCGTAAACGCCCTGCTCCAGCACCCACGCGGAGCCTTCCTCGTCAAAGCTGGCCAGAGCATCCGGGGCAAAGGTCAATGTCAGCTTCTGACTCTCGCCAGGGGCCAATAGGGCCGTCTTGCCAAAGGCCACCAGACGGCGGGCTTCCTTCTCCAGCCGACCATCCGGCAGCGCGGCATACACCTGCACAACCTCCCGGCCAGCCACCTTGCCGGTGTTGGTCACACAGACCACCGTCTGCACCCGGCCATCCGCCGCCACTGTCACCTGTTCAGTAGACAGACCAAAGTCGGTATAGCTCAGGCCATAGCCGAAGCCGCAGCGCACCGGTACATCAAAGCTGTCGAAATACCGGTAGCCCACATAAATGCCTTCCTCGTAGCGTTCATGGTCGGTATCGCCGTTGTTGTGGCTGAAGGTGGCAGCATTGGGATAATCCTCGTAGCGCAGAGCCCAGGTATCGGTGAGCTTGCCGCTGGGATTCACCGCGCCGCTGAGGACATCCGCCACCGCATGACCGCCCTCCATGCCCGGCTGGGAAACCACCAAAACAGCCTTGATGGCAGTGAATTCATCCAGGAAGGACAAATCCACCACGCCGCCCGCGTTGATGATGACCACCACCCGAGCGTACAGGCTGCAAATCTGCCGGAGGGTTTCATGCTCCTGCTCGCTGAGGAAATAGTCGCTCCCGGCGGCATAGCGGTCAGCATTCTCACCGGCAATGCGGCTGATGATGTAGATGGCGGTGTCCGCATCCGTGGCGAAATGTTGTCCCCCGGCAGGCATGGCGAACTGCTGGGTCGAATAGGCCTCCCAGAAGTTCATCCCATCGGCAATCCGCTTGAAAATGCCTTCGCGCCACTGCTGACGGGCCTGGGCGTAGAGCCGGTCGAACTCATCCATCCACGCCTGCGTGGTGATGACGTAGCCCGCATCCCGCAGGCCCTGCGCAATGGTCACGCTGTAACGCTCGTTCACATCGCCGCTGCCGGTGCCGCCCTTGATGGTGTGGGTCGCGCCCGCACCGAAGAGCGCGAGCCTGCTTGCCGCGGCAAGGGGCAGGGTGGAATCCTCGTTCTTCAAAAGAACCATGCCCTCTGCGGCAGCCAGACGGGCCAGCGCGGCATGGGGAGCTTCATAAGCCCTCGGCGTGGTGCTGGGAACACCGGAGAGCTGAACAGGACGGATAGCTTTCATGGTGATACTCCTTCCTCATTGTGTGCGCAGGTCAACGCGCCGCATCCTCAGGGCATGCGGCAGATAGTTTCATTATAATGGATTCCGGCCGGGATTTCAACACACCGCTGCATGTATTTCAAAATTTCAATTTCTCTGTTTTAAAGCGGGAAGAAACGTTTTTATGCCTGTTTGGAACTTTTCGACATGTTTTTTTACAGCCACCATTGACACCTGCTGGAAAACGTGCTATCATCTACTCGTCAGTGAGGCCACCCGCGACGGGTGTGTCCAAGAAGCATGGTCGTTTGCCATATGTCTCCCCGGTTTGCCGGTCGTCCCCTGCATGCGGTCAAACGCGGTCTGTGTGCCGCTATTGATAATCGTAAAGGAGGAAACCACCATGAAAAAGTTCCTGGCCCTGGCTCTGTCCCTGTGCCTGGTTCTGGCTGCCTGCCCCGGCTTCGCCGCCGAGCTGCTGTCCGGTGCCAACACCTATCCCCTGAATTCTGACAAGACCATCACCTGGTACTCTCAGGATTCCCA
>JBJEUL010000139.1:0-4427 GCA_051883835.1 Aristaeellaceae bacterium | reverse complement strand
CTTGTGGGGTGCAGGGGTAAAACCCCTGCGCAGGTCTGGGCGGCAGCCCAGCGCAGCTCATCCCACCACCGGCAGGAGTGAAACCAACCGCCCCTGTGGAGAAATCATCACCACCGCCTGCCATTCCACCTCCCCCAGCAGCCCAATGGTGAGGAAATACTCCCCATCCCGCCGACCAGAGGAGACAATCTCCATGGCATCATAGTCCTGCCATATCTCCGGCAGATGCGTTTGCAGGAACGCGGAGAGGAACGCACACCACTGCTGACCCTCGCCGCTGTGCAGCGTGATGGGCGTAGGCAGGGGCTGCAATTCCCCGGGCAGCAGGCTCCCGTCCATGTAGCCCAGCAGCGCACCCGTTTCTGTGAAGGACAGCTCGCTGGCCATGGCGGCACCGGGCGCGTACCACGTCGCGACCCAGCCGGATTCGTTCTTGCTCAGCGTCGGACTGATGAAGTCCTCCTCTGCTTCAATGCCCTCCAGTGCCAGAAAAGCCCGGGCGTAGCTTTCGGCAGCCTCCGGGGTGTCCAGCGTCACAGGTTCCTGCCGCAGGGCGGGGGAAATCAGCGTGGGCAGGTTCGCCAGCGAGGACTGCTCCGCTGTGGCAAACATCATCATCAGCGTAACGGTACAGCACACCGCAAACATACCGCGCCACACGCGCTGCGGCTCCTCCGGGTGCAGAATGGCTCGAATGCGCTGGGCCATCTGCCCGTCCCGCAGGGCCATGGGTGTTGCCGCAATGGTCAGGGCAGGCCATGCACGGTGCGTGTCCGCCGTGTGAATGAGCGGCTGCGCATAGGCGCGGCGGGCCTGTTCGCCCTGCCCTGCCAAAGCATACGCATCCGTGGCCATGCACATGTCTGCCCGGGCGCACCAGGCACCTATCCACACAAGGGGATTGAACCAGTGCACCACACAGCATCCATTGCGCACCAGCCCCCACAGCGCATCATGGCGGCGGATGTGGCAGACCTCCCGCGCCATCATGGCGGCCATATCTGCGGCATCGGCCTGCGCAGGCAACACAATCACCGGGCGCATTACGTCAAAGGAGCTGCTGCCCGGCAATCCCTCTGTCACCCATACCCGGGGCTGATGCTTCACCCCATGCCGCTGGCACAGCATGTCCAGCAGGGCGGCTTCCTCCGGGGTCAGCCGTCTGCGCTTGCGCCGCCTGAGCTGCCGGAGGAACAAGCCATGCTGTGCAAGCATCCATAGCCCGCACAATGCCGCCCCGGATACATACACCGTCAGCGCAGCCCGGGACAGCCTGCCGTTGCGGGTGGCGTACACCATGCGCCACAGGAAGGTATGCACCGGCGTGGGCGTGGGGTCATCCCCCAGCACCTTGTAATACAGCTCGTGCGCCGCATCTCCCACACGGACGCGCACCTGATCCGCCATGGGCCGGATGCCCGGATCCTGCGAATAGAAGGGCTTGAGCCAGTTCATCACGGGATTGGGCAGGGCAATGGGCAGCAGCAGCCGCATGGCCACCAGCACCCACAGCAGCATCAGCAGCCTGCCCCCGGCCCTGCGCCGCACAGGCGCACGCAAGACAAGCGTCAGCACAATCAGCGCGCTGCCGATGAGCGTGGCCTCCACAAGGAAGTTGAACACCGTGGCTGTACGCATAGGCGGGCCTCCGCATGGTTGATAGGGAGGGATGGGGAGCGCGGTCGGGAAGCTTGGCTGGGAAAGGGGAGAGCGTTCCTTGGACGGGTGGGGGAACAAGCCGTTTCCGACGCGGACGAACTGCGTCGTCTGCTTGGAAACTCACGCTGCCTCTTTTCTTGTTGCGGTACGGGCGTGCTGCGCTGGGCTGCCGCCCAGACCTGCGCAGGGGCCTTGCCCTGCACCCCACAAGGGGCATCGCCCCTTGACCCCTTCGACGCTGACGCGGTCCCTTGGGGAATGATTTAGTCGATGGGGGAGAGGAAGCGGACCATGACATAGCCCTCGATGACATCGGTTTTGATACGCACCCATGCGGGGTCATCGCAGACCTCCAGCACGATGAGCTGCTGATGCTTGTACAGGCGCATCAGGATATCCGCTGCCGTGTGCGGCTCGGCACGCAGGTTCAGGCTGCTGTCGTCCTCAATGCCTTCGACGCTGGCCAGATACGCGCCCTCGGGCAGCTGCTCCACCGTAACGGGCATCAGGGTCGGGCGGGGTGTGGGTGTGGCGGGCGGCGCGGGGGAATTGACAAGCTCCGGTTGGGCAGTGGGCAGCACAGGGTCGCCGGCCTGCACCCGCATGAGGGTCATGCCGGGATAGTAGAAGGCGAGAATCTCGTGGAACAGCTTGCCGTACTTCCCGGCCATCCACTGCGCACCCCGCTGGCTCATGCCCACGCCATGCCCGTAGCGGCGGGATTCCAGCACGAAATGCGTGTCCGTTTCCGTGAGGGTGACAAGCTCGTTGTCCGCCCCGTAGACGGACAGGTTCAGCGCACGAATGCCATCGGGGAACAGCTCGATGGTCACGGTTGCAGGCTCCTCCACAGCTTCAAACGCACTGTATGCGGGGGTCGGGTCGGGGGTCGGGGAAGGCTCGGTGGTGGGGGAGGGGACATCGGCTGCTGTGGTCGGCGCGGGTGTTACCACAGGCGCGGCAGTGGCGAACAGGGATATCTCGCTGTCCACCGTGGTGGCCATGGGTTCCGCCGTGGACAGCACACGCCGCCCCGACCAGCTGAAGGTGAGGGTCAGCTGGGTCATGAGACGGTTCGGCTCGTCAAAGCGGGGTGTTGCCAGCTTCATGTCGGTGATGGCATCCACTCGCAGGCAGCTTGCGCCGCTGCCGAAGCCGCGAGTGCGCATGTCCTTGTCGATGGCCTTGGCCAGCAGGGCGGTGAAGGCATCGGACACGCTGCCCTTTTTGGGGATACGGGTTCGGCGGACGATACTCTCGGGGTTCTCCAGGTCATAGGGGTCATCGGTCACGGCGTAATAGCCGTAATCGCCGCCGCCGTCCCACACATGCTCCACCAGCTCGGTTTGTCCGCCGTTGGACGCGGCATAAAAGCAGGTCGCCAGTTTGCCCTTGTAGGTGCCCACTACACCGGCTGTTTCCTGCACGGCGCGGATGGCGTTGGTATAGGTGGCGTTCACACCCCGGAACACCTGGTCGTTGGTGGTATCCACTAGGTCATAGGCGGCGGAGCTGTTGACCTTGGACAGGGCATAGGTACGGGCGCACACGGCCTGGGCCTTGAGGGCCTCCAGGGGGAAGCTGTTGCTCATTTCATAAGGGACAACGCCCTGCAAATAGTCCTCCACGGACAGCGTGAGGATGGGCTGCAATTCGCCGCCCTCGATGGACAGGGACAGGTCGCCGGGATACAGGTTGCCGTCCTCGCTGAAGCGAATGCCCTCGCTGCTCTGGCTGTCGGAGGCGTTGCGGATGAAGCGGATGCTCTCCCCCACCTGCATGCTCATGCCCTGATAGAACAAGTACAGTTGCCCTGCGCGAATCTGCACCGTGACCTCGCTGCCCTTGGGGAAGGCCATGGACGCGGCACTGCCGGTGGCAGCCGTATACACGCCATCCAGAATCAGGTCAGCGCGATCCGTGAGATTCAGCCGGCGCAGCAGTACACGGACATTGGGCGCACTCTCATCCCCCAGCACCGGCAGGGGCAGCAGGGCCAGACAAAGCAAAGCGCACAGCAGGCGCAAAAGTCGTTTCATGCAAGCGTCCTCCTTCACGAGCCCAAAGCTCCATCTATATCAACGGCCCATACAACAATATTCTTGCCCTTCCCACGCATTTCCTTCTCCCTCATCCTCCTGCCCCATATTCAGCGTCACGCCGCACCCTCCGCGCAGCGCATAACCTTCCCATGCTCCCCCCTGGAGGTTCCTGCACCTCGCATACTCTCCCGTGTCCATCAGCCCCGTGCCCCACAGGTTCCGCGTCGCGCCGCGCCCTCCGCGCGGCGTGACCCCTGCAAGGGAGCAACCCAGCCATGACCCACCCGAAAGGGAGTCCAGAGGGGCAATGCCCCTCTGGTGGGGTGCAGGGGCAACGCCCCTGCCCGTTCCCCCTCCACAAAAAAGCCGGGGCGATTACTCACCCCGGCGTATTGCACGCGCTTGTTGCCAAGCGGCCACTTCTCAGGATTCCGGCTCCAGAAGGCCCAGATTGCCATCCTTGCGCCGATAAAGAATGTTGGTACGCTCGGTCTCGATGTTCACAAAGGCGAAGAAATCATGCCCCAGCAGATCCATCTGAATGGCGGCATCCTCCACCGACATGGGCCGTACAGGGAAGGTCTTGCGGCGCACCACCTTGGGCATGGTGTCGTCAATCACTTCATCCTCGATGTATTCCGCTTCCTGCGGCACAAAGGCATCGTCGCGAATCCTCTTGCCCAGCTTCGTGCGGTGACGGTGAATCTGCCGCTCAATCTTGGCCAG
>JBJEUL010000138.1:0-19535 GCA_051883835.1 Aristaeellaceae bacterium | reverse complement strand
TGACCAAGCCCTTTGCCATTGAGGAGCTGCTGGCCCGCATCCGCGTGGGGCTGAAAAAACGGCGGGTTTCTGCTGAGTCTGCTCCGGCTGTCCTGTCCGCCGGCCTGCTTCGCCTGGACCCCGGCAGCTATGCCGTCACCTATGGCGAGCATCCCATCAGCCTGACCAAGAAGGAATTCGACCTGCTGCGCTATCTGATGCAGCACAAGGGGCAGGCTGTCACCCGGGACGCGCTGCTCAGCGATGTATGGGGTTATGACTACGCCGGCGACACCAATGTGGTGGATGTGTACATTCGGTATCTGCGCCACAAGATTGACGAGCCGTTTGGCATCAAGACCATTCATACCATCCGTGCCGTGGGGTATATGTTCAGCCATGAGTAAGAAAAAAAGGCAGCGCAGGCCCCAGGAGGAACGCGGCTTCAACCGGGCTTCAGGGCTGCTGCACCGGCTGCTCACCGGCATCATGAGCAATTTCCGCCTTTCGCTGACCTTCCGCATTGCGCTGCACTACTGCGGACAGCTGCTGCGTACAGTCATATCCACCATGCTGATTGTGAGCGTGGTGTTCTTCCTGCTGCAAATTCCCGGCATTGAAAATCGTGTGCTGCGTCTGCGCCACATTGAGCCTGCGTCAGGGTATGTATTCGGGCAGGAGGCTATTCAGGACAGTCATATGCAGGCATGGCTGGGTGACGCGCCTGATGAGGCGGAAAGCTACTTGCACATCAGCCTTTCCCTGAAGCCTATTAGCCTGTGCCTGATGACGCATCATGATTCCGGCATGGCCCTGCATGCTGTCTACGATTTGACGGACACGCTCATCATGTGGGCTTGCCTGATGATGACGCTGCTGACTGCGGATATCCTGCGGATGGTCTACTTTCTGCGCAAGAACCGCAGACTGGACAAGCGGGTGCTTGCCCCTATCCGGGACATTACCGATATGGCTGCTACCCTTTCCGCCAGCAACCTGAGCAACCGCATCAATGTGGCAGGCATGAAGAACGAATTGAAGGAGCTGGCCACGGTCATCAACACCATGCTGGATCGCATCGAACGAAGCTACAACAGCCAGAAGCAGTTCGTATCCGATGCCAGTCATGAGCTGCGCACTCCGATTGCGGTCATTCAGGGGTATGTGAATATGCTCAACCGCTGGGGCAAGGATGACAGGACCGTGCTGGAGGAAGGCATCAACGCGATTGCCCAGGAGACGGCCAGCATGAAGGAGCTGGTGGAAAGCCTGCTGTTCCTGGCCCGCCATGACAAAAAAACGCTGATGATGGAAATATCCAGCTTTGACGTGCTGGACGTGGTCAGCGAGCTGAACAAGGAAGCTGCCATGGTTACACCGGAGGATACCTTCATTCTCTCCCCGTCCGATCATTGCATGATTGAGGCAGACCGGGGTATGATTAAGCAGGTGATGCGTATTCTGTGTGACAATGCCGTCAAGTATACCCCCAAGGGCGGCACCATCACCATGGGCGTACAGCGCAGGCCGGGCGGCTGCACGCTGTCTCTGTCTGACACAGGGCCGGGCATTGCGCCGGACGAGCTGCCCAAAATTTTTGAACGATTCTACCGCAGCGATTCCGCCCGCAAGGCAGAAAGCAGCGGTCACGGACTGGGCCTGTCCATCGCGCGGATTATCGTCGTGGCCCATGGCGGCAAGCTTCGTGTACGCAGCAAGCTGGGCGAAGGCACGACCTTTTCCATTGATTTACCCAACAAACAGGACATGCTGCATACTGCGACGCTCAGCACCAGTGCATAAGCATTGCGCCGCCCCATTGTTTCGGGGCGGCGCGCGTTCTTTCGGAGGTCAGTCGTGCGGGGCTGGGCTGCCGCCCAGACCTGCGCAGGGGCGTTGCCCCTGCACCCCACAAGGGGCATCGCCCCTTGACCCTTTCACGCTGGCGCGAGCCTTGGTTAGGTGCGGTTACAGTTGCAGCAGCCGTTGCGGCAGGTGTGGGAGACGTTGCTGGGGTTCACGGTTCCCTCGTTGCAGATGGAGGCGGGCGGGAACAGCGGCAGGCTGAAGAATTCATCGCACACGCTCTCGGCAAACTCCTCCGCGGGCGGGATGCTGCAGAAACCATAGCTGGGAATCAGGATTTCAACATTGGCCAGCACCTTCAGGATGATGGTGACGCACACTGTCATCCTGAACTGGTTGTTGCCCAGATAGCAGCCGGATACGCAGATGGCACTGACCATGCTCTCCAGCGTATAGGGGACGATGGATTCGTCAGGAATGGAAAGCAGCACGTCCTTCTCCACGGAGACGACGCCCTTGCCGATGTATTCCACGCAGCGGCTGTCCACAAAGAGGATGTCGATGGGCACGTCAACGGTAGCGCGCACCCGGGCAAAGCAGGGACGGTCGCACAGGCGATCCACCGTCAGGTTGCGGATGATGCCTTCGGTGGTGGTGCTTCGGCAGCTCTCGAAGGTGATGGGCGGTACGGGAGCAGAGGTGGGCGGCACAGTCTCCTGCGTGTCCTGATTGCCGCAGGTGTTGCACTGGCAGGTGTTGCCCGCCACCTGGGCAAAGCTGGTGATGGTCACGATGCGGTTATCCAGCTGCTCCTGCTGCATCGCGCTGTCGTACACCCGCTTGACCTGCACGCACACCTTTTCCTTCAGGCCATCCAGGGCACTCCCCGCGATCATACCGGGGCAGCAGGAAGGATTCGCATTCTTGTAGCTGTAGAATGACATCGCTTCAACGCCTCCTTGTTCTTCAGCCCCTTTGCCGGAGCCTTCACCAGCAAAGTATGACGTGGCAGCGATGATGTGCGCAAAAAATGCCCTGCCGCTGTGGGCAGAGCACGAACAGGACTTACAGCATTTTGACCGGGGTAAAACGCTTGGCCTTCACAGCAGCAAACAGCGTTTCATCCGAAACATCATGGGTCAGGGTAATCGTGGCAGTTTTGGCATCCAGATCCACCACGCAGCCGCTCACACCTTCCACCGCAGAAAGTGCCTTCTCTACCGAAGCCTTGCAGTGAGCGCACATCATACCGTCAATCAGCATTTTCTTTTCCATGGTCAATCCTCCCCTATTACTCCAGTTCATAGTCCTCGTAGCAGTTCATCAGCACTTCGCAGTCGCAGAAACCGCCCATGCCTTGGATTTCCTCGATTGCCGGGCTGACCATGTCCGGCGGCAGCGTTTCCCGGAGCCAGTACTCGGTAAAGCGCAGCGTATGGTCGCACTCCGAGGCATTCAGGCGGGCAGAGAGATAGCGGAACAGTTGGTCGGCCTGTTCCCGCTTGAGCACCTTGCCTTCCTCTGCCTTGAGGAACTTCTTGTTCAGCCTGCTTTCCTTGCGAGCATTCACCGGCGCAACATCCAGTACGGTTTGCGGCATGTCGTAGCTGACCTTGTACTGGACAGTCTGCTGAGCATCATAGACCGTTACGGATGCGTTGTACACGCCCAGCATCGGCGATGCGCTGCGCAGGCGCATCAAGGCACGCTTGGCAGTGAACAGGCAGATGGCTTTCCCTGATGCTTCATGCAGCACGCAGGCAAGATACTCATCCACCAGCGTTTGCAGGAACATCCGCACGCTTTCGTCACCGTCCGGGTCGTATGCCAGTACAGCGAGCATCACGCCGTATCGGCTGAATCCCTTTCGCGTGGCGGCAATCTTCTTGGGTGTCAGCAGCTTCATCACAGCGGCTTCGCTGATATCAGCCCGTCCGTTCAGGCGGATGTGATATCCCTTCTGCCAGTGCAGCGATACGCACTTCTCCAGCAGGTCGGTCAGCACCGTGTGCAGCAGGGTGGGTTTCTCGGCATACAGCACCAGCGTACGGTCATCAGCCTCGTCCACCAGCGCACCGCTTGTATAGCGGAGCCGCAGATAGAACTCAATGTCATCCATGATGGCATCTGCATCCTGATTGCCATAACTGAAGCGGCCCCATGCAAGCCCAAAGTCCTCCAGTTCCTCGATGAACACACGCGGCCTGTTGCGTGTCTCCCAG
This sequence comes from Aristaeellaceae bacterium, assembly GCA_051883835.1. Classification (GTDB taxonomy): domain Bacteria; phylum Bacillota; class Clostridia; order Christensenellales; family Aristaeellaceae; genus UBA11524. Next base: position 15,528 of record JBJEUL010000138.1, on the reverse strand, counting down.
CGATAAGGGCAGAAGCCATTGAGCGTGATTTCATCAAAATGCCCGGACAAGCTGCTGTCATGCTCATTCAAGCCGCCAAATCCACGACAGCCGTTGCAGTGTGCCATGACCTGCGCACGGAGACGGTCATTGTACTCCTGCTGGGTGAGAAGCTCCACCTGCGCCGGATAGACTGCACGGGGATACTCCAGCACGATATCTTCCGGCGCATGCTGATAATCTGCAATGAAATAGGGGGCCAGACAGACCCCGTGTTCATAATCGACATCCGGGACATCGCTGTACTCGCTCAGTTCAACAGCGCGAATGACGGCCGGGTGTCCCGCAGCGACAGCGTCGGCCAACTTTGCCTGCGCATCGGATGTATCCACAGGCAGGTAATAGCTTCCGTTGCAGAACAGAGCCTGATAGGTTCCGCTGGGCATGGAAGTCGGTGAATGGGTCGGGTTGCTCATGGTCATGCTTCTCCTTTCAGGTGTGTCTTTCATACACCCAGCTCGGGAACCTCGCCCTCGGGCCTGTCCTGCGCGGAAGGCTCCGGCAAGGGTGGAAGCTCTTCCAGGGTCGCAATGCCGAAATGATCCAGAAATGCGTCCGTTGTGCCATAGAGAATCGGACGGCCCAGTGTGTCCTTGCGGCCTACCTCCTGAATGAGCTGCTTGTTCATCAGTGTAGCCAGCGAATAGTCGCACTTCACGCCACGAATCTGTTCCACCTCCGCACGGGTCACAGGCTGACGGTAGGCTACCACGGCCAGCGTTTCCATGGCTGCCTGCGTCAGGGATTGCTTCTGTACAGGCTGCAAAAGCCGTACCACATCAGCGGAGTACAGCGCACGGGTCGCCAGCTGCACATGCTCACCAAAGCGTTTCACACAGAAACCCCGCTGCCCGAAGTCGTACTCATCCCGCAGGCAGTCCAGCTCACGCTCCAGCCGATGGCGCGTGATGTCCAGAGCCCGTGCCAGCTCATCCAGGCGGACAGGCTCCCCGGCCACAAACAGAATGGCCTCAATGCGCCCCCGAAGCATACCTTCCGCGTTTTCATCATGCATCGTCCGTCACCTCGTCTGTGCCTTCCTTTCGGCCTGGCAGCAGGATGATATCACCGCAGATGCTCTCCTGCTCGATATGCGTCTCCCCCAACTTCAGCAGCTCCAGAAGGGCCAGGAACAGCGTCACCACTTCCTCCTTGGTGGGGGCAGCAGAGAGGGCTTCCTCGAAACGGATACGTCCCTTGCGGCGCAGGCCGTGCAGCAGCGTCAACATGCACTCCTACACGGTATGCTCATCCCGGTGAATGTCCCGGGGTGCGTAATGATTAACTTCCTGATTGTCCTCCTGACTGGGCTTTCTGGCCCAGATGCGCAGGAAAGCATCCGTCAGGCCCTGGAGGGTCAGTCCCACCAGCTCGACCTCCTGCGGCGGCAGCGGATATTCCTCCGGCAGCTTGGTGAACAGCTCCCGCGCCGCCTGTTCAAAGTGCTGCATGGCCGCCGCTGTTTCCCGGAAACGCTTGTATTCCTCCAATCGGCGAATCAAGGCTTCCTCCGGGTCTTCCTCGCCCTCATCCAGCGCGGGCGGCTTGGGCAGGATTGCACGGCTTTTGATTTCCAGCAGCGTCGCGGCCATGACCAGAAAGTCGGTCGCATCGTCCATGTCCAAATCAGGGGCATTGCGGACGGAAGCAATGTACTGGTCGGTGATTTCGCTGACGAAAATATCTTTGATATCCACCTTTGCCTTGGTAATCAGGTGCAGCAGCAGATCCAGCGGGCCGTCAAAATCCTTGAGTTGAAAGGTCATCGGCATGGCGGCATCCTCACATGCTGCCTGCCATGCGCAGGAATACATTCAGCACGGCCGTGTAGACCGCGCTGTTGGCCACGCTCAGCACCTTGGAGAGCATACCGCTCATACAGACCACAATCAGCACAGTCTGTGCAATGCGGAAGGTGCGCGTATCCAGCTGCATCCGTCCGCGCAGCAGCGTGTCATTCAGCAGATGGCTGCCATCCAGCGGCGGAATCGGCAAAAAGTTAAAGATAGCCAATGCCAGATTGATTTGCGCCATCATCAGCAGGAACCGCTGCACATACAGCAGCCATGGATACCTTGCGAACGTGGACAGATAATCATAGCTGCCGCCGCCCGCAATGGCCGAAGCCCAAATGCCATCGTCATGATACAGGTTCATCAGCCCTTGCAGGGAGCCGTATTCATCCGAGAAAGCCGTGAGAAACTCCGGCTCCCAGATGAGGCGGTTCACGCCCACGCTCAGGGCTGCGCAAAACAGGAACAGTGTCAGGTTGGTCACAATGCCCGCAATGGACACCAGGAAATCATCCCGGCGGCCATTGCGGAAGTTGCGGGGATTCACCGGAACAGGCTTGGCCCAGCCAAAGCCCAGCAGCACCATCAAAATCGTCCCCAACGGATCCAGATGCTTGCGGGGATCCAGCGTCAACCGGCCCATCCACTTGGCCGTGGGATCGCCGCAGCGCAGTGCCACATAGGCGTGAGCCAGCTCGTGGAGAATCAGGCTGGTCAGCATGGCGACAGCAAAATAGAGCGCGTAAATCAGAAAACTGACTGGATCAGAGGTGAGCCAGCCAAACCAGGCCTCCAGGCGTGCGAACATAGTCAGCCTCATTTCTTCATGTGCTTGATGCGATGGGAAGGAAGCACAGCGGCATATCCTCGTACAGGGCGAACCATCCCATAGCCAATATCATAGAACACACCGGGCGTATCGTCAAGACAGAAAGCGAAGCTCTCCACCGATGGCATCTGCCTTGCAGTCATGCGGACGCACGAACGTGCATAGGGTAAAGCAGCCACTGCATCCAATCATGAAGGAGGGGTATGCCATGAGTGAAATGACCAACGATACCTTCAATGTGCCGCCGGAGCAGGATTTCAACACCGAGAGCTTTCAGGGCTCCATGCAGCAGGTGCTGCAGGACAACGTGGGCAACTATGTCATTGTCGAGTTCCTCATCGGAACCAACCAGCTCGTTACCCGTCAGGGACTGCTGTATTCCGTGGCCAGCCAGTTCCTGGTGCTGTATGACGAGATTGAATCACGGTATGTGGTGTGCGACATCTTCGCGGTGAAGTTTGTGACCTTCCTGCTGCCCGGCTACCGTCCCGGTCAGGTACCCAACAACGGCTCCGAGCCCAGCGCGTACCCGGATGCAGATGCTCCCGCGACCACCGCATCCGCCCGTGCCATGCCCCTCACGCCCAGTCAGGCGGCCTATGCTCACGCTACGCGCCACACCCGCCGCTGAGCTTACCTGCCACACCGGCGCAGCAGCTCTGCCTCGTCAATGACCTCGATACCCAGACTCTGCGCCTTGGTCAGCTTGCTTCCGGCCGCCTCGCCTGCCACGACGAAGGCGGTCTTTTTGCTGACCGAGGAGGCCGCTGTACCGCCGTTTTGCCGAATCAGCTCCTCCGCTTCCTTGCGCGACAGTGTAGGCAGCGTTCCTGTAACAACCACGCTCATGCCACTGAACGCACCCTCTGCCTTGCCTGCTGATTCCCTGGGCTGCACGCCGCTGGCCAGCAAACGCTCTATCATGGTGCGGTTCTCCGGGAAGGAGAAGAACTCCGTAACGCTCTGGGCAACAATGTCGCCCACATCCGGCAGGGCCACGAGTTCCTCCTGCGTTGCCCGCGCAACCCGCTCCAGCGTCCCGAAGGCATTGGCCAGGTCACGGGCGGTCTTGCGGCCAATGTTGGGGATGCCGATGGCGAACAGGAACGCATCCAGCGTGCAGTCCTTGCTCTTTTCCAGTGCAGCCAGCAGCTTGTCAGCCTTGCGCTCCTTGAAGCCCTCCAGCGACAACACCTGCTCCCGGGTCAGGTGGTACAGGTCTGCCGGGTCACGGACATCCATCTGGTCGTAAAGCTGGTCGGCGGTTTTTTCGGAAAGGCCTTCGATATCCATGGCATCCCGGCTGGCAAAGTGGCTGATGCGCGCTACAGCCTGCGGCTTGCAGCTGACGCGGTTCATGCAGAACAGATGCGCTCCGCGCTCCACCAGCACACTGCCGCAAGCAGGGCATACCGTGGGCTTCTCCACGGGCGTTTCGCCCTCGCCGATGTCCCCTACACGTCCCATAATCTCGGGGATTACATCGTTGGAGCGACGAATCCATACGGGTGCGCCCAGGGCCACCTGCTTGCGCTGAATGTCGCCCCAGTTGTTCAGCGTAGCCTTGCGCACAGTCACACCATAGAAATCCACGGGGTCAAGGTGTGCCAGCGGCGTGAGCTTGCCCGTACGCCCCAACTCCCATGTGACGCGCCGCAGAGTGGTTACGCTTTCCTCTGCTTCAAATTTATACGCTACGGCCCAGCGGGGGAACTTGTCCGTAAAGCCCATTTCCCGGCGCAGGGCAAGGTCGCCCACCTTGATGACCACGCCGTCAATCAGGAAGTCCAGGCTGCTGCGCTGTGCCTCGATTTGCCGGATGCAGTCCTCGATTTCCTCACGATTGTGGGGCTGACCGAGATACGGACTGACCGGGAAGCCGTTCTCCTTCAGGAAATCCAGCATACCTGCTTGCGTTGTATAGGGCGGATTCTCAATGGTGCCCACCTGATAGAAGAAGGCATCCAGCCGCCGTGAGGCTGTGACAGCTGGGTCAAGGTTCCGCAGTGCACCGGCGGCAGCGTTGCGGGCGTTCTTCAGCGGCTCCTTGGCCGTCTGATTGTAGGCTTCCAGCGCAGAAAGGCGCATGATGCACTCACCCTGCACCTCCAGCAGCCCTTTGTAGGGAATGCTCAGCGGTACGGAGCGCACCGTCCGCGCCTGCGGCAGAATGGCCTCGCCTGTCACGCCATTGCCGCGGGTGGCTGCCTGCACCAAATGTCCGTCACGATAAGTCAGATTGAGCGTCAAGCCATCGAACTTGTATTCAACATAGTATTGCAGCTCCGTCTGCCCCGTGAGCTTCTCCGTGCGGCGAATCCAGTCCTCCAGGGCATCCAGTGACTGCACCTTGTCCATGCTCCACAGCTGGGTGATATGCGTGTGCGGCTCAAAGCCCGCAAGGATTTCACCGCCCACCCGATGGGTCGGAGAATCCGGCAGGGTCATGCCGCTTTCCTTTTCCAGCGCGGTCAGCTGGTCGTAAAGCTCATCCCATTGCTTGTCGGAGATGATTGGCTTATCCTTGACGTAATAGGCATAGGCTGTTTCATTCAGACGGTCCACCAGGGGCCGCATCAGGGCTTCATAATCGGTCATGCGTCATCCTCCAGCTTGACAATGGGCGCAATGGACAGGCTGAACTCCTTCACACCATAGGCCGTAAACTCAATCTGAATGCGGGCATCGCTGCCCTTGCCGGTGACGGCAACCACACTGCCCTCGCCAAACTTGGTATGCAGCACCCTGTCACCCTTCTGAAACAGGCTTTGCATGGCACTGCCGGACAATTCACGCGCCTTGCTGCCAACAAATCCCTTCTGCACCCCGGCAATGCCCAGCGCATTGCCGCCCAGTGTCAGCCGGGGCTTGCCAAGCTCGCTCATCGCTGGCGTGGAGCGCATGCCGTAGCCACTGCTGTAGGAACGCGCCGTGGGCTGATGCGGCACATTGCGGGAAGCCGCTTCCTTCTTGACTGCCCACTCATCCTGCAGCAGCCGCTCGGGAATCTCCTCCAGGAAGCGGGACGGCGCATTGTGGTTGACCTGATTGTAGAGCATGCGCTGGCTGGCGCGGGAGATGAACAGCCGCTTCTGCGCACGGGTAATGCCCACATAGCACAGCCTGCGTTCCTCCTCCACACGGCTCTCATCCATCAGGCTGCGGGCGGAGGGGAAGATGCCCTCCTCCAGTCCCGTCATGAACACATCAGGAAATTCAAGGCCCTTGGCGGAATGCAGGGTCATCATGGTGACGTAGCCGCGTGCATCGGTCTGATCGTCCAGGTCGGTGACAAGGGCAACATTCTCCAGATAGGATTCCAGCGTGGCATCCGCACCGCTGAGACGGGCGTATTCCTCGACAGCACCCATCAGCTCCTGAATGTTCTCCACCCGGGTACGGGCTTCGTCCGAATCTTCCTTTTGATACTGCTCCATCAGGCCGGTTTTCTCAATGAGCAGCTTGACGAAGTCCGTCAGGGGCATGCTGTCCTTCATGGCCACCAGCATGGTCATCAGCACAAAGAAGTCGCTGACGCACTTACGTGGCCGGGCCGACAGGCTCTCCGGCATGTCCGACAGAGCAGAATACAGGGGCATGGCGTTTTCCCGCGCATGGTTGACCAGCTCATTGACCGTGCTGTCACCAATCGAACGCTTGGGTACGTTGATGATGCGGCGCAGGGATACATCATCCGCCGGGTTGACAATCACCCGAAGATAGGCGATGACATCCCTGACCTCCCGGCGGTCGTAGAACTTCTGCCCGCCGAACACCTTGTAGGGAATGGAGGCCCGCATGAGCATATCCTCCAATACGCGGCTCTGCGCATTGGTTCGGTAGAGAATGGCCATGCTGCCGTAAGGCTCGCCCTGCCGGCTCATCTGCCGGATACGGTCAGCGACCCAGGCAGCTTCCTCCCGCTCATCACCCGCGCAGTAGAGCTTGATGGGCTCGCCCTCGCCACTCTCTGTCCACAGGGCCTTCTCCTTGCGTCCAGCGTTGTGGGCAATGACCTGATTGGCCGCGTCCAGAATGTTGGCGGTGGAGCGGTAGTTCTGCTCCAGCTTGATGACGACAGCATCGGGATAATCCTGCTCAAAGTCCAGAATATTGCGGATGTCCGCGCCGCGCCAGCCGTAGATGGACTGATCATCATCGCCCACTACGCACAGGTTGCGACTTTGGTCGGTCAGCAGCTTCAACAGCATGTACTGGGCATAGTTGGTATCCTGATACTCGTCCACCATCACATAGCGGAAACGCTTGCGATAATAATCCAGTACCGGCGGATGATCCGCCAGCAGCTCGAGGGTTTTGACCAGCAGGTCATCAAAATCCAGCGCATTCAGGCTCTTCAGGCGGGTTTCATACTCCAGAAATACGTCGTGAATCTGCTGACAGCGGAAGTCCCTGTCAGAGTGCTGAAACCACTCGTCCGGGCCCATGAGATGGTTCTTGGCATCGGATATCTTCGCCTTGATTTCCCGGGGCGGCAGGAACTTGTCATCAATGTTCTGCCGCTTGAGAATTTCCTTGATAACCGTACCCTGATCGTCGTCATCATAAATGGCGAAGGAGCGGGAATAGCCCAGCTTTTCAATATCCCGGCGCAGAATCCTTGCACAGGTGGCATGGAAGGTAGCAACCCAGGCTTCATCCGCCTGTTCTGCCCCGACCAGCTGCGCAATGCGTTCCTTCATTTCTTTGGCGGCCTTGTTGGTGAAGGTCAGGGCCAGGATTTGATAGGCAGGCACACCATGGTCAATCAGGTTGGCAACACGGCAGGTCAGCGCACGGGTCTTGCCGCTCCCTGCACCGGCCAGAATCAAGACGGGGCCTTCCAGGGTCTCTGCCGCCAGCCGCTGCTGGGGATTGAGCATGTTCAGATTCATTTTGATACCTCATATTTTTATTGTCATTGCTGCATACAGTCCGTCTCAGGGCTGTGGGTCGTCCTTTTCCATGGCATCCAGCACATGGTTGTAGCCATTCGCGCCATAGGTCAGTGCGCGGTTCACCCGGCTGATGGTTGCAGAGGATGCGCCGGTCTTTTGGACAATCTTCTGATAGGTTACATGCTTGCGCAGCAGCACAGCAACCTCCAGCCGCTGCGCCATGCTCTTGAACTCCGCAATGGTACATATATCCTCAAAAAAACGATAAGCGTCCTCCGTTGTTTCCAGCGTCAGAACGGCCTGCATCAACAGTTCTGTCTGCTCGTTTTTGACCTTTGGTTCAAACATGACGCCACTCCTTCCGCCATCAGGCCGGCATATCTGCCCATTTTGACGATACATACAGTATAGCACGTTTTTGCCTGACTGACCAGCGGAAAATACTTTTCAACGCTGCGCTCCGGCGTCAGGACAGCACAGCATGCCGCAGCCTTGGCCTGGATACCTGTGAATTATCCATTCTATTGTACAAATAATGTTCGTTTTCCGAGCAACGCCGCATGCCGACCTGCCTGTTTGCATCAGGATGATGCTTCATACTGCATAAACCGTCAATTTCTTTGTCCGTTATGGTCGACATTCATCATCAATACGCCATTTTTGAAGGAATGTGAAAAAAAGTTGCAAAAACAGCTTGACAAACTATGCCAGGTGGACTATACTCTCGGCATAGCAGCAAGGACGCTGCGGGATATGTCTCGCGGTGTCCTTTTCTCATTATCGCGGCAATTGCCGAACGAAGGAGAAAGCCACTGCTATCCCAATGACAGCATGGAGGAGGAACCCAAGCATGGCTTACATGGATGAGCTTTTCGGCAGCAACGTTTTCAACGATGCAGTGATGCAGCAGCGTCTGCCCAAGGATACCTACAAGGCGCTCCACAAGACCATTGAGGAGGGCAAGCAGCTTGATCCGCAGATCGCCAGCGTTGTTGCCAACGCGATGAAGGACTGGGCGGTGGAGAAGGGCTGCACCCATTACACCCACTGGTTCCAGCCGCTGACCGGCATCACCGCTGAAAAGCACGACAGCTTCATCAGCCCCAAGGCTGGCGGCAAGGTTATCCTGGAGTTCAGCGGCAAGGAGCTTGTCCGTGGCGAGCCTGACGCTTCCTCCTTCCCCTCCGGCGGCCTGCGTTCCACCTTTGAGGCCCGCGGCTATACCGCCTGGGATCCGACCACCTACGCATTTATCAAGGACAATGTTCTGTGCATCCCCACAGCCTTCTGCTCCTACAGCGGCCATGCCCTGGATCAGAAGACACCCCTGCTGCGTTCCATGGAAGCCCTGAACAAGCAGGCTCTGCGCATCATGAAGCTCTTTGGCCGTGATGCCACCCGCGTGACGTCCACCGTCGGCCCCGAGCAGGAGTATTTCCTGGTGGACAAGAAGCTCTACGACCAGCGCAAGGACCTGATTTTCACCGGCCGCACGCTCTTTGGCAACAAGCCCCCCAAGGGTCAGGAGCTGGAGGATCATTATTTCGGTTCCATCAAGCCCCGCATCCAGGCCTTCATGAGCGACCTGAACGAGGAGCTGTGGAAGCTGGGCATTCTGGCCAAGACCGAGCATAACGAGGTTGCGCCGGCGCAGCATGAGATGGCTCCTATCTTCGCCGTGACCTCCATCGCGACCGATCACAACCAGCTGGCCATGGAAACCATGAAGAAGGTTGCCCTGCGTCACGGTCTGGTGTGCCTGCTGCATGAGAAGCCCTTCGCTGGCGTGAACGGCTCCGGCAAGCACAACAACTGGTCCATGTCCACCAACACCGGCTACAACCTGCTGGATCCCGGCGATGACCCCGCGACCTCCGCGCAGTTCATGCTGATTCTCACCGGCGTTATCAAGGCTGTGGACGAATACGCCGACCTGCTGCGTGTGTCCGTGGCCTCTGCCGGCAACGACCATCGTCTGGGTGCCAACGAGGCTCCACCTGCGATTATTTCCATGTTCCTGGGCGATGAGCTGTCCGCCATCGTCGAGGCCATTGAGGAAGAAAAGCCCTACACGGCCACCGAGCGTCAGGATTTGGAGATTGGCGTGAGCGTGCTGCCCAAGTTCCCCAAGGACAACACCGACCGCAACCGTACCTCTCCCTTCGCCTTCACGGGCAACAAGTTCGAGTTCCGCTCCCTGGGCTCCAGCGAGTCCATCTCCTGCGCCAACGTGGTCATCAACACCATCGTGGCCGAGTCCCTGCGTCAGTTCGCCGATATTCTGGAGAACGCCGATGATTTCCAGAAGACCCTGCATGAGCTGATTGTCAAGACCCTGCGGGAGCACAAGCGGATTATCTTCAATGGCAACGGCTATTCCGCCGAGTGGGTGGAGGAAGCCCAGCGTCGCGGCCTGCCCAACTTCGTCAGCACCGTGGATGCCCTGCCCCACATGCTGGATGAGAAGAACGTCCGCCTGTTTACCACCCATGGCGTGTTCACCGAAGCCGAGCTGCGCAGCCGCCTGGAGATTAAGCTGGAGAACTACACCAAGGTCATCAACATCGAAGGCGAAACCACCCTGATGATGGCCGAGCGCGAGATTCTCCCCGCCAGCATGTCTTACATGCGTGCCATGGCCCGCACCGTCAACGAGGTCAAGACTGCCGGTGCCTCCGCGCCTGCCGCGCAGAAGCTGCTGGCTCAGCTGACCGAGCTGACCGATACGCTCTACGACAACATCGAGACGCTGCGCAGTGCCATTGCGACCCGTCCCGAGGGCGATGCCCATCAAAATGCTGTCTACGAGCATGATGTAATCATTCCGGCGATGAATGCTGTCCGCAGCGTTGCTGACAGTCTCGAGCTCATCGTTGGCCGTGATTACTGGCCCTTCCCCACCTACGCCGATCTGCTCTTCAATGTGTAAGAAGCGGCAATGACATCAGCACAAGGACGTGCAAGTCAGTCAACAAGCTGGCTTGCACGTTTTTGTTATAGAGGATATGGAGGTATGTGACATGGAATTGACAATGGAAAGCATCATGGAAAGCGTCAATGGCTCACTGTTTGCCGTCTGGTTCCTGATTGGCGCGGCCCTGGTGTTCTGGATGCAGGCGGGCTTCGCCATGGTGGAAACCGGCTTTACCCGTGCCAAGAACGCAGGCAATATCCTGATGAAAAACCTGATGGACTTCTGCATCGGCACCTGCGTGTTTATCCTCATCGGCTTCTCGCTCCTGCTGGGCGAGGATGTCATGGGCCTGATCGGCAAGCCGGGCTTCGACATCTTCACGGCCTATGAGAGCTTCGACTGGTCGAATTTCGTGTTCAATCTGGTATTCTGCGCCACCACGGCAACCATCGTATCCGGTGCCATGGCAGAGCGTACCAAGTTCCTCTCCTACTGCATCTATTCCGCGATTATTTCCGCGCTGATTTACCCCATTGAGGCCCACTGGATTTGGGGCGGCGGCTGGCTGGCGCAGCTGGGCTTCCATGACTTCGCCGGTTCCTGCGCCATTCATATGGTCGGCGGCATTTCTGCCCTGATTGGCGCGAAGATTCTTGGACCCCGTATCGGCAAGTTCTCCAAGGACAAGAGTGGCAAGATTACCGGCGTCAACGCCTTCCCCGGTCATAACCTGCCCATTGGTGCGCTGGGTGTTTTCATCCTGTGGTTGGGCTGGTACGGCTTCAACGGCGCGGCCTGCACCTCCGTGGAGCAGCTGGGCTCCGTGTTCCTGACCACCACCGTAGCTCCCTCGGTTGCAACCGTGGTGTGCATGATTTTCACCTGGGTGCGCTATGGCAAGCCTGATGTGTCCATGTGCCTGAATGCGTCTCTGGCGGGTCTGGTGGCCATCACCGCCCCCTGTGATGTTACTGATGCCTTCGGTGCCATCGTGATTGGTGCTGTGTCCGGTCTGCTGGTAGTGTTCGGCGTGTGGCTGCTGGATCACAAGCTGCACATTGACGACCCCGTGGGTGCTGTGGCTGTTCACTGCATCAATGGTATCTGGGGTACGCTGGCGGTTGGTCTGTTCGCTACGCCCACCGCGCCCGGTTATAGCATCGCCAATGCTGCCGGCGTGCAGCTCAAGGGCCTGTTTTATGGCGGCAGCTTCGAGCTGCTGGGCTTGCAGCTGCTGGGCTTCGCCTCCGTTGCCCTGTGGACGGCTGTGACCATTACCATGACCTTCCTGGTCATCAAGAAGATTGTTGGTCTGCGTGTGACCCCGCATGAAGAAACGGTTGGTCTGGATCTGGAGGAGCACGGCCTTGCTTCCGCCTATGCCGACTTCATGCCCAATACTCCCCTGCTCACCGGCGTTGGCACAACTCCTGCTGTGGCGATGGAAGCTCCCTCCAAGCCTGTGTCCGTGGATGACGCTGTGCCTGTGGTGGTGCGCTCCGCCAAGGCTGCTCCCGCTTCCGATGTGAAGATGACCAAGATTGACATCATCACCAAGCAGAGCAGCTTCGAGGTGCTCAAGACCGCCATGGAGGAAATCGGCGTGACCGGCATGACCGTGACGCAGGTGCTGGGCTGCGGCATGCAGAAGGGCCGTCCCGAATACTACCGCGGCGTTGCTGTGGAAATGAACCTGCTGCCCAAGATTGAGGTGGAAATCGTGGTCTGCAAGATTCCCGCCCGCAAGGTGGTCGAGACTGCCAAGAAGGTGCTTTACACCGGCCATATCGGCGACGGCAAGATTTTCGTGTACGATGTGGAGAACGTTGTGAAGGTTCGCACGGGCGAGGAAGGCTACGACGCACTGCAGGATGTAGAATAATCCCAATCAACCCGATGGCTGAATTGATCCGGGAGGCGGCTTGTGCCGTCTCCCCTTTTCAGTTGTCTGTCTTGTTTTCCTTTTGTCCTTCTTTTTCTCCCGGACTTGACATGCTCTGCATCATCGGGTAAACTGACAGGCGTAGATGCGGAGGATGGTTTTCCTGCCGCAAGTAGCATTTGAAGGGGGATTCCACTCATGAAGAAAATCGTTGCTCTGGTGATGGCACTGTGCATGGTGCTGTGCTGCGGTTCCGTGCTGGCTGAAGGCAAGACCTACAATGTCGGCGTTGTGCAGCTGGTGCAGCACGAGGCTCTGGACGCTGCTACCCAGGGCTTCATTGACGCACTGACCGCGAAGCTGGGCGACCAGGTGACCTTTGACGTGCAGAACGCTTCCGGCGACACGGCCACCTGTGCCACCATTGCCAACGGCTTTGTGTCCAACGGCGTGGATTTGATCATGGCCAATGCCACCCCTGCCCTGCAGGCGTGCATCGCTGCCACTGCCGACATCCCGATTCTGGGCACCTCCGTCACCGCCTATGATGTCGCACTGGACATCACCGACTGGAAGGGCTACACCGAAATCAACGTGTCCGGCACCTCCGACCTGGCTCCTCTGACCGAGCAGGCTGCCATGGTGAAGGAGCTGTTCCCCGATGCGCAGACTGTTGCGCTGCTGTACTGCTCCGCTGAGGCCAACTCCGAGTATCAGGTGAAGGTCATGGAAGCTGAGCTGGCTGCCCTGGGTATGACCACCCAGCGTTTCGCCTTTGCTGACTCCAATGACATCGCCTCCGTGGCTGAACAGGCTACCGGTTGTGACGTGATTTACATCCCCACCGACAACACCGCCGCTTCCTGCACCGAGACCATCGCCAACGTGCTGGTGCCCGCCAAGAAGCCCGTCATCGCTGGTGAGGAAGGCATCTGCCGCGGCTGTGGCGTTGCGACCCTGACCATCACCTACTACGACATCGGCTACAAGACCGGCGAAATGGCCTATGATATCCTGGTGAACGGTGCTGACGTGTCCACCATGGACATCGCTTTCGCACCTCAGTTCGTGAAGAAGTACAACCCCGTCATGGCTGAGGAGCTGGGCGTGACCATTCCTGCGGATTACGAGGCTCTCGTCATCGAGTAATTCCATTCCCTGCATTTGAGCGACAGCCATGAAGGGCGTTCACCTTTCATGGCTTCGCTTTGTACTTTGAATCTTTTACCACTTTCGAGGAGGCTCCGCACTTGGACATCATCAAGCTGTTCAACGCCATGCCCGGTGCCGTTGCGCAGGGACTCATTTGGGGCATCATGGCCATTGGTGTTTACATTACCTACCGCATTCTGGATGTGGCTGACCTGACCGTAGACGGCTCCATTGCTACCGGCGGCGCAGTAGCGGCCATGATGATTCTGGCGGGCTGCAATGTGTGGGTCGCGCTGCTGGTCGCCTTTCTGGTGGGCATGCTGACGGGTTTGATTACTGGCCTGTTTCACACGACCATGGGCATTCCCGCCATTCTTTCCGGCATTCTGACCCAGCTGGCCCTGTACTCCATCAACCTGCGCATCATGGGCAGCAAGGCCAACACGGCCGTGAACGCCAGCAAGTATCAGCTGCTGGTGTCTCTGCGCAACGTCCGTGCATTGACGCTAAACAACCCCATTCCGATTCTGATTGTGTTCACAGCTGCGGTCATCATCCTGCTGTATCTGTTCTTCGGTACAGAGTATGGCTGTGCCATGCGTGCCACTGGCGCGAACCCCAACATGTCCCGTGCGCAGGGCATCAACACCAACCTGGCCAAAGTGATTGGTCTGATGCTCTCCAACGGCATCGTTGCCCTGTCCGGTGCGCTGCTGGCACAGTATCAGGGCTTTGCGGATGTGAGCATGGGCCGAGGTGCCATCGTCATCGGTCTGGCAGCGGTCATCATCGGTGAGGTTGTGTTCGGCAAGCTCCTGCGCAGCTTTGGCGGCAAGCTGCTGGCGGTCTCTCTGGGCGCAATCATCTACTATATCGTGCTTCAGGTGGTGCTGTGGCTTGGCCTGAACACCAATGACCTCAAGCTCCTGACCGCGCTGGTGGTTGCCATGTTCCTGGCTTTCCCCTACTGGAAGGATAAGATTGCCGCCCGCAAGGCTGGCAGCAAGGGCGGTGATCAGCGTGCTTAAAATCAATCATATCGCAAAGACCTTCAATCCCGGCACCATCACGGAAAAGGTGGCACTGGTCGATATTGACCTTCACCTGAATCCCGGTGATTTCGTGACCGTCATTGGCGGCAATGGTGCTGGCAAATCGACCATGCTCAACGCTGTGGCAGGTACTTTTCTGGTGGACAAGGGCAGCATCACCATTGACGGTGCGGACGTGACGCGCCTGCCGGAATACAAGCGAGCCCAGTTCCTTGGCCGCGTGTTTCAGGATCCCATGACGGGTACAGCCGCCACCATGTCCATTGAGGATAATATGGCCCTTGCCTATCGCCGTGGACAGCATCGCAGTCCGCTGCGCTGGGGCATCTCCGCCAAGGAGCGTGAGAAGTTCCGGGAGGTTCTTGCGACCCTTGATTTGGGGCTGGAGAACCGCATGGCCAGCAAGGTTGGTCTGCTTTCCGGCGGTCAGCGGCAGGCATTGACGCTGCTGATGGCTACCCTCAAGGAGCCGAAGCTCCTGCTGCTGGATGAACATACCGCAGCCCTCGACCCCAAGACTGCCGCAAAGGTGCTTCACCTGACCCGTAAGCTGGTTGCTGATCTACACCTGACGGCCATGATGGTCACGCACAACATGAAGGACGCGCTGCAATACGGCAACCGCACCATCATGCTCCACGAAGGCAAGATCATTCTGGACATCAATGCCCAGACCAAGGAACGTCTCCGCGTGGAGGATCTGCTGCAGATGTTCGAGAAGGCCAGCGGTTCTGCGCTGAATAATGACCGCATGCTTTTGGGATAATCAACGATATCTATTTCATGCACGGCTGACAGTATTTGGTCTGCCGTGCGTTTTTTATCATGATGACAAAAACAAGACTATTCATCAGGCGTGGACAGTAATATCCGCTTAAATCATGGAAAGTGTTACATACCTACAGGCCATCAACGCCATTCTGCGCACAAAAAAAGAGCCGTCTGAGGAGCTGCAAACCCTTATACAGA
>JBJEUL010000137.1:0-4493 GCA_051883835.1 Aristaeellaceae bacterium | reverse complement strand
GGGACAGCACCGCGCCGCCGACGGCGGAGGTGGAGGAGTAGCGGCCGCCGATGTAGTCGTCCATGAAGAAGGCGGCGAGATAGTCATCGCTCCTGGCCAGCGGAGAGGTTTCGCTGGTGACGGCGATCATGTGTTTGGAGGCGTCAAGGCCCGCCTTGGCCAGCGCATCCTTGACGAAGGACTCGTTGGTCAGCGTCTCCAGCGTGGTGCCGGACTTGGATACCAGCACGAACAGGGAGTGCGCGATGTCAATCTTGCTCAGCACGCCCGCCGCATCATCAGGGTCAACGTTGCTGATGAACTCCGCCTTCATCTTGAGGGTACCATTGACCTTGGCCCAGTTCTCCAGCGACAGATACATGGCACGGGGGCCCAGGTCGCTGCCGCCGATGCCAATCTGCACCACGGTGGTGAACTTCTCGCCCGCAGCGTTCGTCATCTCGCCGGCATGCACCTTGCGGGCCAGCTCCGCAATGCGGTTCTGCTGCTCAACATAGAAGTCGCGCTTGTTCACGCCGTCCGCAATCACCGCCTCGCCCAGCTGGCCGCGGCACAGGTGATGCAGCACAAGACGATTTTCGCCGGTATTGATGACCGCGCCATTGTACAGCTCGGCAAACTTCCCGGTCAGCTGCGCCTCCTTGGCGAAATCAGCCAGGATGGCCAGAATGCCATCGTCCACCGGCCGCGCACCAAAGTTGAAGGCAAGCCCGGCACCCATGGGCACGGAATAATTCCGCACGCGCTGCGCGCCGCCCTCGCCGGACATCGCGGCAGCCAAATCAACCTTCGGGGCTTTCTTCAGCTCCTGATAAGCAGTCAGGGTATCCATGTTTTTCCAATCAGCCATGGTCATCGTCCTCCTCACGCTTTGCGGAAGTGCATTTTGAGCAAGCGTATACATATGGATATTATAATGGCAATTCCATCAAATTTCAAGAAAATATGCGATGTTTGAAAAATATTCAGGAGGAGCGTACCCTGGGCTGCCGCCCAGACCTGCTTGGGGCTTTGCCCCAAACCCCACAAAGGGCATCGCCCCTTGACCCCTTCGACGCTGGCGCGATGGCTTGGGGTAGGCTTAATTTGATGCGTTCAGCATCCAGTCGATGTAGAGGCCGTAGCCTTGGGTGGGGTCGTTGACGAACACGTGGGTGACGGCACCGATGAGTCGGCCGTCCTGGATGATGGGACTGCCGCTCATGCCCTGAACAATGCCGCCGGTCTTTTCCAGAAGTGCGGGGTCAGTCACGCGTACCACCATGCTTTTGGGGGCGGGGGAATCCTGCTGGTTCACCCGGGTGATTTCCACGCTGTAGGCCTGTACCCCGGCTCCGTCCACCGAGGACAGGATGGTCGCCGGGCCGGTATGCACCCCCGCCCGCAGGCCAATGGGCAGGCCCTCCGGGTACAGGGCATTGACAGCAGGCTCGTCCATACTGCCGTAGATGCCCAGCACACTGTTGCTGTCAATGCTGCCCAGTACCTGCGCTTCCCGCAGGAAGCTGCCTTTCAGTTCCCCAGGCACGCCCCGGGTACCCTTCTGCACCGCGACCACTGTGGCCTTGAGGATTTCCCCCTGCCCCACGGTCAGCACCTTGCCAGTGTCGCCGTCCGTAATGGCATGGCCCAGTGCGCCATAGCGTCCCGTTGCCGGGTCATAGAAGGACAGCGTGCCGACCCCCGCCGTGCTGTCACGCACCCATGCACCCATGCGGAAGGTGCCCGTGCTGCTGTCCAGTGCGGGGGTCATGGTGGTGGTCATGGATGTGCCGTCCCGGTCATAGGCCACGGTGAGCGGACGGCTTCCGGCCTCGGCTATCAGTTCCGACAGCTGCTCCGCGCTCTTGATGTCCACACCGTCCACCCGGCGCAGCACATCCCCGGGGCGCAGGCCGCACTGGGCTGCCGGACTGCTGCCCTCTGCCATGTCCCCTGTCCCCACCACCAGCACGCCCTGCGTGTGCAGCGCAACACCGATGGCCTGTCCGCCGGGAATCAGCGTTTTCTCCGGGCTGACCTCCACCTCCACCTTGCGCAGCGGAATGCCCATCAAGGACAGCAGCAGCTCCGATGTTCCTGCCGTCTGGCTGACCAGCTCCACCGCGCCCTTGTCCCGCAGGGTTTCATCCTGCGAGGCGGACACCGCCACACCGCCCGCCTGTGTTGTCAGGGACAGGCCGCTGCCCAGCGTCAGCACCTGCATTTGCCCCTCCGTCAGGGCGATGCGCTCCGGCAGGGTGCGCAGCGTCTCCTGCATGGGCGAAAAGTACCCCAGCCCCAACAGCATCGCCAGCACGATGCCGATGCTCCTGCGCAGCTTGGATGGTTGTCCCCTTTTCATCAGCAGCCCTCGCTTTCCGCTTCCGTGCGCAGCCCTTTTCCGACCATGGGCGCACACTTTCCACGGCAGTTTGCCTTGCCTTGTCCCATTCCATGCTGGGAATGGCTGCCGACTGTACAAATTTCCCCTCGTTTTCCTCTTCCAGGTACCAAAAGCGTGTGCCGGCATGCAGGAATCGGTCACTATTGCGTCAAATGATACATTCAGGTGTTTTCTGTCGGTTGCATATCCATGTGTATTGAAAGGAGCGGTTCCCCATGGAGAAAAAAGTTCGATTCGGCCTGATTGGCATCGGCAATCAGGGCTCTGCCTATGCGGGTTTCCTGAGCGGCAAGGCCAAGGGCTTCCCCGGCATGCCCGCGCCGGAATGTCCTCCCCATTGTGCGCTGGGTGCCTTGTGCGATATCGACCCCGCCAAGGAGCAGCTGTGCAAGGAGCAGTTCCCCGAGTATCCCTTCTTCCGGGACTGGAAGGAGCTTGTGGATTCCGGCACCTGTGACGCGGTGATTACCACCGTCCCCCATTATCTGCATACCGAAATCGCCATCTACTGCCTGGAGCATGGCATGAACGTGCTGGTGGAGAAGCCTGCCGGTGTGTATGCCAAGGCCGTGCGCGAAATGAACGAATGCGCCGCCCAGCACCCCGATGTGGCCTTCGGTATCATGTTCAACCAGCGCACCAACAAGCTGTATCAGCAGGTGAAGGCCCTGGTGGAAAGCGGCGAGCTGGGCGAGATTCGCCGTTCCAGCTGGATGATTAACAGCTGGTGGCGGCCGGACAGCTATTACCGTTCCAGTGCCTGGCGTGCCACCTGGGGCGGCGAGGGCGGCGGCGTGCTGGTGAATCAGGCCCCCCATCAGCTGGATTTGTGGCAGTGGATTTGCGGCGTTCCCTCCACCGTGTATGCCAAGTGCCTGTATGGTTGCCATCGCGACATCGTGGTGGAGAACGATGTGACCATTGTGACCACCTATCCCAACGGGGCTACAGGCTCCTTCATCACCTGCACCCATGACCCCATCGGCACCGACCGGCTGGAAATCGACCTGAGCGGCGGCAAGATTGTGGTCAACGACAGTGCCACGGCCACCGTCTATCGCCTGAAGAAAAACGAGGACGAGATGAACAGCACCCTGAGCATGCATGAGGTTGCCATGCTCACCCGGGGCAACTCCGCTGGCGGCGGCCTCTACGACACCGAGACCATCACCAACACCGATGGCTGGGGCCTGCAGCACCTGACGGTGATGGAGAACTTCGCCCTGCACATTTTGGAGGGCGAGCCGCTGCTGGCTCCCGGCTCGGACGGCATCAACGGCGTGAATCTGGCCAACGCGACCCTGCTGTCCTCCTGGCTAGGCCGGGAAGTGGACAATCCCGTGGACGAGGACCTGTATCTGGCCGAGCTGAACAAGCATATTGCCGAGGAAGGCAAATTCCCCACCCGCTGACCCCTATCATGAACAAAAGGAGTGGATTCCCATGGCAAAAGGTCTGATTGGTATCCAGATGAGCACCATCAAGCAGAAAATCGGTGAGCTGGGTGCCTACGAAACCCTGCATCAGTGCGCACTGCTGGGCTATCACTGCATTGAAATCAGCCAGATTCCCATGACCCCTGAAAACGTGGCCGACATGAAGCGGGCCTGTGACGATTTTGGCATCAAGGTGGCAGCCTGCTCGGCGGCGGTGGCTCCCATGTATCCCGGTGCGCCCGGCGAGTGCCTGGAGAACGATTTTGACAAGATTGTGGCCGACTGCAAGGCTCTCAACTGCGACATGCTGCGCATCGGCATGCTGCCGGTCAGCTGCATGGGCAGCTATGAGCGCGCTGTGGCCTTTGCCAGGCAGGCGGATGAAATGGCCGTGCGGCTCAAGGAACGGGGCATTGACCTGTACTACCACAATCATCATGTGGAATTTGCCAAGTACAACGGCGAGTACCTGCTGGACATCATCCGTGCCAACGCACCGCATCTGGGCTTTGAGCTGGACATCCACTGGATTCACCGTGGCGGTGCCAATGAGGTGGACATCATCCGCAAGTATGCCGGGAGCATCCGTCTGCTGCACCTGAAGGACTACCGCATTGTGCCCTTCGTGATGCCGGAGGATCGCTCCAAGTTCCATGAGGCCTTCTCCAACA
>JBJEUL010000136.1:0-19601 GCA_051883835.1 Aristaeellaceae bacterium | reverse complement strand
CGTGAGTTTCCAAGCAGACGACGCAGTTCGTCCGCGCCGGAAACGGCATGTTCCGCACGCCCCGCAAGGAACGCTTTCACAAAGCAAGACCCGCTGCCTGCAACCAGGACAGCGGGTCTTGCTTTGTCATGCAAATACAATCAGTCGGTAATGGCACTCAGGTCGGCAAAGGAATTCAGATGATACGTCGCCAGCTTGTTATCCCTCGCGTCGCCCAGTGCCGCACAGTGGAACCTGCCGCCAATGGCTGCCTGCACACCTGCATTGGCATTCTCCACCACCAGGCACTCCGAGGGGGTCAGCCCCAGGAAGCCCGCGCAACGCTGGAACACCTCCGGGTCAGGCTTGGCATGACGCACCGTGTTGCCGTCACACACCGCATCAAAGAAGGTGGACAAATCCAGCCGCTTCAAAATGGCCGGCACATTGGTGCTGGAGGAGCCCACGCCCAGCCGCACGCCCTTGCGGCGGATGGTACGCATGGTGGTGCGAACCTCATCGGACAGGTCGGAAGGAACAATCTGCTCCAGCTTCTGGGCAAAATAGCCGTGCTTCTCGGCACACAGGGCCTGCTTTTCCTCCTCGGTGCAGTGCATGCCCACGCTCTCCAAAAAGACGTCCAGACTGTCCATGCGGCTCAGGCCGCGCATATGCTCGTTGTACAGGCTGTCCTCAAAGGGTACGCCCAGCCTGTCGGCCAGCTGCTTCCATGCCTGACAATGATAGCGATCCGTAAAGCAGATAATACCGTCCATGGCGAAAATGACGCCGCGATACCTCATGGGAGATTCCTCCTTGATTGCCTCCAGCGGGTGCGCTGGGATATGCTTGGTCTTGCCTGTGCTGATGACAGCATTTTAGCATTTTGGGGGCGGAATTGCAATCATACCACGCCACTTCCCGGGCAAAAGCGGGAAGTTTTTCTGCCAGGAACACCCGCAGGCAGGGATAATCATCTTTCATCGCGAAACATAGTATACAGGTTTTCTCGCAAATCTTGACAAAGCAGGTGAAGGACTCATGAATCAACTTCTGACGGATGGCAAGTGCGTCCTGGGCATTGAGCTGGGCAGCACGCGCATCAAGGCTGTACTGATTGACGACAAGCATATGCCCATCGCCTCCGGCGACCATACCTGGGAGAACCGGCTGGAAAACGGCGTCTGGACGTATCATCTGGACGATGTGTGGGCCGGCTTGCAGGATGCTTACGCCGCCCTCAAGCAGGACGTGCAGGCCAAGTACGGCGTGACGCTGACGAAGCTGGCCGGTTTCGGCGTGTCGGCCATGATGCACGGCTATCTGCCCTTTGACAAGGACGGCAAGCAGCTGGCGGAATTCCGCACCTGGCGCAACACCATGACCGGCCCCGCTGCCGCGGAGCTGACCGAGCTGCTGGGCTTCAACGTGCCCCAGCGGTGGAGCATTGCCCATCTGTATCAGGCCATGCTCAACGGTGAAGCCCATGTGAAGGATATCGCCTACCTGACCACGCTGGCCGGTTACATTCACTGGCAGCTGACGGGCTGCAAGGTCATGGGCGTTGGCGAGGCCAGCGGCATGTTCCCCATCGACAGCGAAGCCTGCGACTATGACCAGCGGATGGTGGAGCTTGTGGACGGCAAGGTGGCCGAAAAGGGCTATCCGTGGCAGCTGCGGGACATTCTGCCCAAGGTGCTGTGCGCCGGTGAGGACGCAGGCTGCATCACGGCGGAGGGCGCGAAGCTGCTGGATCCCGCCGGTGATTTGCTGCCCGGTGTGCCCACCGCTGCCCCCGAGGGCGATGCAGGCACGGGCATGGTCGCCACCAACAGCGTGGCGGTTCGCACGGGCAATGTGTCCGCCGGTACGAGTGTATTCGCCATGGTGGTGCTGGAGAAGCCCCTGTCGAAGGTTTATCCCGAAATCGACATGGTGACGACCCCCACCGGCAAGCCCGTGGCTATGGTACACTGCAACAACTGCACCAGCGACATCAATGCCTGGGCAGGCATGCTCAAGGGCTTTGCGGATGCCGCGGGCCTGACGGTTTCCATGAATGATATCTACACCGCTATTTTCCGCACGGCCCTGGAGGGCGACAAGGATTGCGGCGGCGTGGTGAACCTGCCGCTGTTCTCCGGCGAGCCGGTGGTCGGTCTGGACGAGGGTCGTCCCATGCTGGTGCGCATGCCTGACGCCAAGATGACCTTCGCGAATTTCGCCCGTTCCATCGTGTCCGGCGCGATGGCCGCGCTGAAAATCGGCATGGACATCCTGGAAAAGGAGCATGTGCAGATTGACAGCCTGCTGGGCCATGGCGGCTACTTCAAGACCCCTGTGGCGGGTCAGAAGATTCTGGCTGCTGCGCTCAAGACGCCCATTTCCGTCATGGAGACGGCCGGCGAAGGCGGCCCGTGGGGCATGGCCCTGCTGGCGGCGTACCGCGTAAACGGCAAGGAAGGCCAGAAGCTGGAGGCTTACCTGAACGAGCAGGTATTTGCCGGTGCGAAGGGCTCCAGCGAGGCTCCTGACGCGGCGGACGTGGCAGGCTTTGACCAGTACACCCAGCGGTTCACGCAGGCTCTGGCTGCAGAGGGCGCAGCTGTACAGACGATGAAGTGAGGTGCATCAAGATGCTGGAAGCATTGAAGCAGGCCGTTTATGCGGCGAATATGGAGCTGCCCCGCCGGGGTCTTGTGACCTACACCTGGGGCAACGTGTCCGGCATTGACCGGGAGAAGGGGCTGGTGGTCATCAAGCCCAGCGGCGTGGAATATGACGAGCTGACTCCTGAGCAGCTGGTGGTGCTTGACCTGGACGGCAACATTGTGGAGGGCACGCTGAACCCCTCCAGCGACACCAAGACGCATCTGGAGCTGTACAAGGCATTCCCCACGCTGGGCGGCATTGTGCATACCCACAGCCCCCACGCGGTGGGCTGGGCGCAGGCGGGGCTGGATATTCCGGCCTACGGCACGACCCATGCGGACTATTTTTACGGGCCGATTCCCTGTGCGCGGCATTTGACCCCTGCCGAGCTGGATGAGGACTATGAGAAGAACACCGGCAAGGTCATTATTGAGACGTTCCGGGAGCGCGGGATTGACCCCAAGCATGTGCCTGCGGTGATTTGCTTTAGCCATGGGCCCTTCACATGGGGCAAGGATCCTGCGCAGGCGGTATATCATGCCGTGGTGCTGGAGGAAGTGGCGAAGATGGCCCTGTTCACCCGGCAGATCAAGGGTGATGCCGCACCTGCGCCGCAGCATGTGCTGGACAAGCACTTCATGCGCAAGCACGGCCCGAACGCCTACTACGGCCAAAAAAAGTAATCTCCAAGGGACCGCGCCAGCGTAAAAGGGGTCAAGGGGCGATGCCCCTTGTGGGGTGCAGGGGTGAAACCCCTGCGCAGGTCTGGGCGGCAGCCCAGCGCAACACCTTCGAATTTCTAACAAGGAATCCGAAATAAGCCAAAGTTTCCAAGCAGACGACGCAGTCCGTCCGCGTTGGAAACGACAGGTTCCACCCCCTGCACAGGAAACACCCCCTCCCCTGCCTCAGCCCTCACCAAAGGGAACGACTTTCCCTTGACAGCCTGCCGCTGTTCCTCTATCACTTCCATAGACCGATGGCCTGTGTCCACAAACAGACACAGGCCATTTCCTTTGCAGCGATATGCTCCAGGGACGGATGCGCGGAGAGATTGATAGAACGCGGAACCTGCCGTTTCCGGCGCGGACGGACTTCGTCGTCTGCTTGGAAACTCTGGTTTTTTCCGGTTCCTTTTTGATTGGTTGAACATGTTGCGCTGGGCTGCCGCCCAGACCTGCGCAGGGGCCTTGCCCCTGCACCCCACAAGGGGCATCGCCCCTTGACCCTTTTCCGCTGGCGCGAACCCTGTTAGAGGGTCGTAAAGAGGGGTTTTTCGGGTTGCGGGGGGATGAGCCATTCGATGGGGTTGGTGGTGTCGTAGCCATCGTAGCACTCGTGAAACATAGCGGCGGTGGAGGGCTTCTCATCGGCAACATACAGATGGGAAATATCCCCGAAGCCACAGCACCGCCACGCCACCTCGCCCTTGACGCGCTCCTCGCTGACCACCGTGGACACAGAGGAAGGCAGCATGCACATGCCATGCCACAGTGTCATGACCGGCACGCCAGTCAGATGGGCAATGATGGCCCCCGCAATGCCGAAGTGGCAGAAGAACACCAGCGTATCCGGCCGGTTATCCTCGCAGCGGTAGATGACCCCGTCCCGGAGGAAGCCATGCTCGGCCAGCAGGGCATCCATGCCTGCCTTGGTCTCCTGCCAGACAGCATCCACATCGCTGCCCGCGAACAGCGGATGCGCCGTCCAGCCGTCCAGGTCATAGGAGCCGGGGAAGCCCCGCCAGACTTCGGGCTTCAAATCCCACGGCACATGCTTGCGGCCCCGCGTCTCATCGTAGAAGCTGCCGCGGAACTCCGCCAGCCAGGGGCGAATCTCCGCCGTGCGGCCCAGCTTGCGCAGCGTGGGCGCGGCGGTATCCTTGGCGCGGCCCAGCGGGGAGGAATAAAACGCGCGGACATCCAGCTTCATCAGGCGGCGGGAGAGCAGCTCGGCCTCCAGGCGGCCCTTGGGGGTCAGGGAATCCACAGCATAATCCGGCTCCGCGTGCCGGACAAAAATCAGTCGCATGGCTTGTACAACCTCGCTTTCCTCATGGTGCAGACAACACAGCATAGCACGAATCGCCGCCATGGGCAACGGGAAAGCTGCACCACCCGGACACAAAAAGGCGTCCCCTCCGCATGGGAAGGGACGGCGACAGCTCACTTGTTGGGCAGGTACACCGATGCGCTGGCACCCAGTGCCGCACTGCCGGCGGGGATGCTCACATGCACGGTATAGTACGCGGCATTCTGCCGAACCGTGCCCAGCGCGGAGATTTCTGTCACCAGGCCGGTGATGATGGTGTTCTCGTCCGTGTCCAGGGTGATGGACAGCGTATCGCCCACCTTCAGCGTGCGCAAATCCATTTCATCCACCTCCGTCACCACCTCGATGGCATCCGTCAGGTAGATGCGGGCCAGCACTTGCCCCTTCCACACCTGCTGACCGGCTGACACGGCCACGCTGGCCACCACGCCGTTGCAGGGCACGGTCACGTCAGGCTGGGCATCGGCATCCGCATCGGCGGACATGACCGTCATCAGGGGCTGACCGGCCTTCACCGTGTCGCCCTCCTTCACCAGCAGGCTGGCCACGCGGCCCTGTCCCTGCACCATGACAGGATTCCGCCGCGCCACAACGCCCCGGCCCACGCTGTCCTTGTTGGCATAGCCGTCATTCCGGTAGAGGGTCAGGCTTTCCTTCATGTCAAAGCTGCCCGACAGGATATCCACCACATAGTTGCTGCCATCCACCGCAATGACCCGGCCCCAGCCTTCCTCCTGGTCGGTCTTGCTGGAACGGAAGTACAGCATTTCCCCCACATGCAGGGTACGGTTGGCTTCCTTGTTGTATGCGCCGGTGGTGCTGGCATTGATGCGCTGGCTCTGCGCAGGCTCCAGCACGGCCACCGCGCCATAGCGGGTCATGACAGCGGAAGCGTCATCGCCTTCCCCGGCGAACAGGGCCTGGACCGTCCCCGCCTCCGGGGCGTACAGGGTGGTGGTCAGCATGGTGAACAGCGTTTCACCCGCCTGCACCGCATCGCCCGCGCTCAGGTCAAAGGAGGCCAGCGTGCCGGAGAAGGGTGCGGTCACATCCACAAAGGAGGCGGCGGTCACGTTGCCATTGGCAATGGAGCAGTCCTCCAGGGCAGGCGCAGCCTGTGCGCAGGAGAACAGCATGGTCACAAGGAGCAGCAGGGCAAGGTACTTTTTCATGGTCATCATCCTTTCGTGGCTTATTCAACGCTCTTGAGGGCTTCCACCATGTCGATGGTGCGCACCTTACGGGTCAGCAGGCCTTCGATCATGCAGGAGAAGGTAAAGGTGATGATGCTGGCCAGCAGCATGGATGTCCAGGATACCTTCACCGCAAACACCATGGATTCATACTCGCACATTTTCAGGATAGCCCGCACCAGCCAGTCGCCCGGTGGGATGCCGATGAGCACGCCCAGGATGGCGATATAATTATTCTCGCGCATCATCAGGCTGCGGATTTCCTTTTGGTGATAGCCCAGCACCTTGAGGGTGGCATAGTCACGGGTGCGCTCGGTGAAGTTGAGCAGGCCCATGTTGTAGCAGATGATGAATGCCAGCCCCAATGCCGCGCCGCTGAGCAGCGAGAAGGCCATCTTCGTGGACTCCATGATGCGCATGGTGGACTGGAACTGCTTCTCCGGGTACTTGAAGCCGGACACCTCGTCCATGTTCTCCAGCCTGTGCATGGTCGCATCCGGGACGCCGCGCATCAGCAGGGCGGTGACGGCGAAGTCCCCCTTGCGGCAGGCCTCCCAGGCGTGGCGGCTCATGAAGGCTCCCTGGCCGATGTTCGTATCGGCAAAGGCATGGACGGTGAGGTACAGCGGCTCGGTATCCCCGGTGAGCCACAGCTCCATCGTATCGCCCAGCGCAACGTCCATCGTTTCCGCCAGCTTGCGGCTGATGACCAGCCCGGTGTCCGGCATATCCAGCAGCACATGACCCTCGCCCAGTAGCATGGAGGTCTGATTCTCCGGCAGGACGGTGAGCAGCACCGTGCGGCTCTGGGTCGCGCTGCGCAGGGAGATGCTCTGCTCCATGATGCCGTCGATGCTCTCGGCCTGCAGGCGATGCTGATAGCTCTCCAGCGTGCCTGCCTGCTGCGCCTCGAAGTCCACCCGAACCTCATAGTTCATGGTGCCGTTGTAATATTCATTGACAAAGTAAGTGATGGATTCCTGAAGGCCAAAGGTGCAGATGATGAGCATGTTGCAGCAAATCAGTCCCACCAGACTCAGGCAGGTGCGGCCCTTGTTGCGCATCAGGTTGCGGATAATCATCTTGGTGTTGAAGGAGCACCGCTTCCAGAAGAAGGTGATGCGCTCCAGCAGAATCCGCACACCGGATTTCGGGGGCTTGGGCCGCAGCAGGCTGGCGGTGGTTTCCCGGGCAGACTTGCGGTAGGTGAACAGGCAAATCAGCACGCACAGCACCACCGTCAGCAGGGCGATGCCCCAGCTCAGTGGGGAAATCGGGGCGCGCAGCTGTGCAGGATAGCGCAGGTTCAGGCAAACCATGGGCCAGAGGACATCCGGTATGGTATACTGCCCCACGATGGTCCCCAGCAGGCTGCCTGCCAGCGAGGGCACCAGCGCATAGCACAGGTAATGATTGCGAATCTGCCCGTCCCGGAAGCCCAGAGCCTTGAGCGTACCCATCTGAATGCGCTGGTTCTCCATCATGCGCGACAGCGTGGACACCACAATCATCGCCGCCACCGCATAGGCCAGCACCGGGAACAGGTAGGACAGGTTGCGGAACATCTGCACATAGTTCCGGGCTGTCACTGTGGGAGCGTGGTTCTTCTGATTGATGATCATGGCTGCGGGGAATGCGTCACGGATGGCAGCTTCCACCGCTTCGCCGTCCGCGCCCTCCTCCAGGTCAATCAGCACATCGTTGAAGGGCAGCTCCTGCACAGCCTGGCTGGAAATCAGCACAAAGCCGTAATGGGCCGGGTCAGGGCTGGTGTCCTTGGCGGTGAGAATGTATTCCGGTGAAAGCACGATGCCGCGTATCACAAACTGCTTGCGCTGGCCTGCGATGTCCAGCGTCAGCTTGTCGCCCACGTTCAGGCCGTGGTACTGCGCGAACTGTTCCTCCACCAGACAGCCCCGCTGGTCGGAGGGAGCCAGCTCCTCGCCCTGACGGATGAGCGGGATGTTGATGGTCATGGGCCCGTCATAGGCGTTCATGGCCATGGTCACGTCGCTGCCCAGGTCAGGCGCGTCCACCGTCAGGCTGCTGCGGGGCAGGATGGCTGACACGCCCTCCATATGTTCCAGCCGGGTCAAATCCTGCTTGGTGAAGCCTGCGCCCTTCACCCACAGGTCGCTGAGGTTGTACTCGGTGAAATAGGTTTCGCTGGACTTTTCCAGCAGCCGCCAGTTGGCATCCAGCCCTGTAAAGACCCACGTTCCCAGCGCACAGAGCAGCAGCATCGCCAGGAACTGCATCGCGCTGCGCTGCATATCCCGGAAGAGCTTCTTGGTCAGGGTACCGCGGCGCGCCTTGGACGGGCGGGGCGTGGGCGATGTGCGCGTTACCATGTGATATCCTCCACCCGGGCGGGAGCATCGTTGAGGGTGATGTCGCTGACAGCACCGTTGCGCATGCGGATAACCCGGTTGCCCAGCGGCGCAATGCTGGCATTGTGGGTGATGATGACCACTGTGGTGTTGAAGTCCCGGCACAGGCGGGTCAGCAGCTCCAGCACCTGCGCGCCGGTCTTGCTGTCCAGTGCGCCGGTGGGTTCATCGCACAGGAGCAATGCGGGGTTCTTGCACAGTGCCCGGGCAATGGACACGCGCTGCTGCTCGCCGCCGGAGAGCTGCGCCGGGAAATTGTTCAGCCGGTGAGACAGGCCCACCTGCTCCATGACCTCCCGTGGGTCCAGCGCGTGGGGACAGACCTGCTGGGCCAGCTCCACATTCTCCAGTGCGGTCAGGTTGGGCATCAGGTTATAGAACTGGAACACGAAGCCCACGTCCAGCCGCCGGTATTCCGTCAGCTGACGGCCCGACATGCCCGTGACCTCCTTGCCCCCCACGACGATTTTTCCGCTGGTGGCCTTGTCCATGCCGCCCAGCAGGTTCAGCACGGTGGTTTTGCCCGCGCCGCTGGGGCCCAGCACCACGCAGAATTCGCCCTGCTCAATCGCGAAGGTCACATGATCCGCTGCGTGTACCACGCTGTCACCTGCTGGGTAATCCTTGCACACCTGGTCAAAGGTGATGTAACTCATAGCTTCCTCCATCCCTTGAAGCCTTTTGCTCGATTGACGTTACCATTATAACACAGAAAATTGAATTTACTATGAACAATTGTTTTAAAATGGTCTTTGCCGCGAATTTTTGCGCGATGCAACGCAAACGGGCCGCAGCGCAATAGATACGCTGCGGCCCGCAGTGTGTCAAAGAGGCTTGGATTCCCTGGATGACTCTATCATGCGGCATGTTCCGCGGAAAGCCTTCCCCTTTGGAGAAGGTGGCCGGGCGGAGCAAGGTCGTTCCCCGTCCAGTCTACGGAACCTGCCGTTTTCAACGCGGACGAACGGCGTCGTCTGCTTGGAAGCTCATGCTTCTTCTTTTCCTTTTTGATAGCGTGAACGTGTTGCGCTGGGCTGCCGCCCAGACCTGCGCAGGGGCCTTGCCCCTGCACCCCACAAGGGGCATCGCCCCTTGACCCTTTTCCGCTGGCGCGTTCCCTTGGAGGGGTTAGGACAGGTGCTTTTGCAGCGTGGCGCGGACGGCTCCGGGGCCGGCCAGCATTTCAGCCAGGAAGCCGGCAACCTTGTCAGCCAGACCGGCGGCCTTCAGGCTCACGCCAAAGAGCACCGCGTTGTCCAGAATGCCGTCCAGCTTGCCCTCGATAGAGGCAGGATCGCCCAGCGTCACGCCAGCCAGGTCGGCCTGCAGCGTGGCCAGCATGGGATCGGAAGATACGGGCATGGCGTTGCCTTCATCGTCCACCGCCAGCAGATACCGCAGCCAGCCAGCCAGTGCCAGCGGAATGGCGGTCAGGGAAGCGGGATCCTTGTCGGGGTCGGCCATGTAGCTCTTGATGGTCTCGCCAAAGCGGATGGCCACCTTTTGGGAGGTGTCGGTGGCGATGCGCTGGGGGGTGTCGGGCATGAAGGGGTTGGGCAGACGCTGCTCCACCACCTCGTCAATGAACGCCTTGGGAGAGACAATCTTCGGGTCGGTCACAACGGGCAGGCCCTCCACATAGCCAATGGTCTTGACCAGCTTCACCAGCTCCGCGTCCTTCATCTCCGCAGCGATGGAGGTGTAGCCCAGCAGGCAGCCGTACACGGCCAGCGCGGTGTGCAGGGGGTTGAGGCAGGTCGTGACCTTCATGCGCTCGGTCATGTTGACGGTATCGCGGTCGGTCATGTACACACCGGCCTTCTCCAGCGGCGGACGGCCATTGGGGAAGCGATCCTCCACCACCAGATACTGCGGCACCTCCGCGTTGACAAAGGGCGCGATGTAGGTGTTGCGGCTGGTGATGACCGGCTCCATGTCCTCCACGCCAGCCTCGGTCAGCTGGTCGCGAATCACGTCAGCGGGACGGGGGGTAATCTTGTCAATCATGCTCCAGGGGAAGGAAACCTTCGTTTCGTCCTCCACATAGGCAGCAAATTCAGCAGGCACCAGGCCGTTCTCCACCCAGCCATGCACGATGGTCAGCACGGAGGAGCGGAGCTTCTCGCCGTTGTGGCTGCAATTGTCCATGGACACCATGGCCACGGGATACGCGCCAGCCTGGAAGCGGGCATAGAGCATCGCCGCCACGACCGCCATGGCATGACGAGCCTTGTCCGGGCCGTCGGCAATGTCCGCCAGCACCACGGGCATCATCTCGCCCTTGACGTTGGTGAGGGCATAGCCCTTCTCGGTGATGGTGAAGGACGCCATCTGCATGGCGGGATTGGTGAAGCAGGCCTTGAGCTGCGCCCACTGCTCCGGCGCGGCAGCGTTGGCACGAACGCCCTTGGCGATGGACGCAATGACCTCCTTCTCCGTGGAGCCGTCGGGCTTCAGGGACACCATCAGGGTCATGGAATCATGGGGGTCATAAATCTTGTCAATGATATCGTAGTCAAAGGTCTCCGCCGCCACGATGCCGCTCTTGGCCAGGCCCACATTCAGCAGCCGCTGCTGCAGCCCCGCGATAAAGCCGCGGAAAATATTGCCCGCGCCGAAATGCACCCACACCGGCTCCGCCTCGGTCGCCTGGGCCATCTGCTTCCAGTCATACTTCGGCAGGGCAATCCCCGCCTGTTCAAAAGCCGCCTTGTCCTGAATCCCCAGATAAGACAGTTTCATATCCACTTCACTCCTTATCAGCATTCAACGTCTCCGTCCCCTACCCCGCATGCTCCGCGTCGCGGCGCACCCTCCGTGCGCCGTGACCCCTTCATCGGAGGAACCAACTCCCGGCCCCCCGAAAGGGAGTCCAGAGGGGCAATGCTCCTCTGGCGGGGTCGAGGGGCAGAGCCCCTCGCGTCACTTCTCCCCGTGCTCGCGGCACAGAGCTTCCCAGATGCCGTTGAGATAGGTTGCACCCAGGGCGCGGTCATACAGACCATAGCCGGGACGGCCCTGCTCATCCCAAATCATGCGGCCATGGTCGGGACGGATGTAGGTGTCGGGGCAGGTGTCGTAGATGGCCTTCATGATGGCGTACATGTCCAAATCGCCCGTGGAGGACAGATGGGCAGCCTCGCGGAAATGATGGTGGCCCAGATACTTCACGTTGCGCACGTGCATCGCGCCGATGCGGTCCATCTCGCCAAAGTGACGGATGATGGCGGGAATATCGTTGTCCGGGTTGGAGCCCAGCGAGCCGGTGCACAGGCACAGGGTATTGGCGGGGCTGTCGTGCAGCTTGACAATCTTGTCGTAATCCTCCTGGCTGTGGGCGATGCGAGGCAGGCCGAAAATGGGCCACGCGGGATCGTCCGGATGGCAAGCCATGCGCACGCCCACTTCCTCACATACGGGAATCACAGCGTCCAGGAAATACTTGTAGTTCGCCAGCAGGTCATCGGCGGTGATGCCCTCGTACTGCTTCAGGGTCGTCTCCAGCAGGGCCAGACGCTCAGGCTCCCAGCCGGGCAGGGTGAAGCCCTTCGAATCCTCGGCCGTGCGACGGACAATCTCCATCGGGCCCATCTCGCCCAGATCCTCCTCGTTGAAATACAGGGAGTTGGAGCCGTCCTCCTCAATCTCGCGGGCCAAATCCGTGCGCAGCCAGTCAAACACGGGCATGAAGTTGTACACGATGACCTTCACGCCATACTTGGCCAGCGTGCGGATGGTGGAGATGTAATTCTTGATGTACTCGTCACGGGTGGGCAAGCCCATCTTGATGTCCTCGTGAACATTGACGGACTCAATCACTTCCAACTCCAGGCCACAGGAATGGACGTAATCCACCAGAGCCTTGACTTCCTCCTCGGGCCAGTCAACGCCAGCGGGCTTGTCCAACAAGCCCATCAGGCCGGACATGCCGGGAATCTGCTTGACATACTTCAGCGGGATAGGATCGGATTCCTTGCCATACCAGCGGAATGTCATTTTCATTGGAAAACACCCTCCATGTTGTCATTGTTGTGGCTAACGGGGCGAAAGACGGACAAATGCACAATCGTCCGTAATTTCTATTATACAGCCCAGCCCCCGAATCGTCAACGCCTGCGCCGCGCCAGCTCTGCAACATTTTTCGTGCCCCACACAAAGCACCGCGCCAGCGTCCGGGCGTCAGGCGCATTATCCCTGAGCCCTTGCACGCTGGCGCGGTGCTTTGATGCTGACAGGCGGCTCCTGTCCTATTTTTTCCGAAACATTTCCTTCAGTCGGCCCGGAATGGTCTTGGATTTCTTCAATGCCACAGCAGCCTCCAGCGCACCGCGGCGATATTCCAGGTTGTCCGGGTCACGGCGCACAGCCTCCCGATAGGACTGATGCGCCGAATCATACTGGTGCATCTGCATCAGGATGGCTCCCTGCAGCTCGTACCACTCCGCATCCTTGCGCTCGGCACGCATCAGCTGGCGCAGGCCGCTCTCCGGGCCATGCTGGCGCAGCATCTTGCGGGCCAGCTGCTTGGCCTCCTCGCAGGACAGCTCCTTGGTGTAGCTGTTCTCCCGGCGGCTGGAAGCCACACGCAGGGCCTCCTCATAGGCCAGATTCAGCGCAATCATCTTCTCCTGCGCCGCCTTGCGCTCGTCCGCGTCCAGAAACCGGTCAGGATGACAGGTTCGCACCAGAGTGCGGTAGGCACTGCGAACCTCCTGCGCATCGGCGGTGATTTTCAGCCCCAGCACCTCAAAGGGATTGTCCACAGGCCTCCACCTCCTCAGCCCGAGCCGCTGTGCTCAGTCCACGCTCTCCCGCCTGATGTTTGCCCCCAGGGCACGCAGCTTCTGTTCGATATGCTCATAGCCCCGGTCAATGTACTCCGGCTCGTAGATTTCCGTCACGCCCTGCGCCATCAGCCCCGCGATAATCAGGGCTGCACCCGCCCGCAGGTCAGTGGCCGTCACAGGTGCGCCGTAGAGCTGCGGCACACCGTCAATCCACGCCACACGATCCGACAGCTCCACCTGCGCACCCATGCGGCGTATCTCGTCCAGATGCTTGAACCGCTGCTCAAAAATGGTCTCCTGAATATGGCTCCGCCCCTTGGCCGTGGTCAGCAGCGCACTCATGGGCTGCTGCAAATCCGTGGGAAAGCCCGGGTAAACCTGCGTCTTGATGTTGACAGCCCGATGCCCGCCCAGACTGCGCACATGGATGATGTCATCATGATCCGACACGCGCACGCCCATTTCCAGCAGCTTGGCCGTCAGAGCCTCCATGTGGGTGGGAATGCAGCCGCGAATCACCACATCACCCCGGGTTGCAGCGGCGGCAATCATCAGCGTGCCGGTTTCAATCTGATCCGGAATAACCGCGTAGGTGGTGCCGTGCAGATGCTGCTGGCCCCGGATGCGAATCACATCCGTGCCTGCACCCTTCACCTTCGCGCCCATGCTGTTAAGGAAATTCGCCAGGTCCACAATATGCGGCTCCTTGGCGGCATTGTAGATGATGGTTGTTCCCTGCGCCTTGGCGGCAGCCAGCATCACGTTGATGGTGCCGCCCACCGTCACCACATCAAAGAACACATCGCCGCCCTTGACGGCGGCAGCCTTGCCCTTGATGCGTCCGCCCTTGTCCTCCACATCCACGCCCAGAGCCGCCAGGCCCTTGATATGCTGGTCGATGGGACGGGAACCGATGACGCAGCCGCCGGGATAATAAACCTCTGCCTGGCCGCAGCGTCCCAGCAGTGCGCCCAGCAGATAATAGCTGGCCCGCAGCCGCTGACAGAGGCGATAGCTCACCGAGCAGCCCGCTGCCGGACGGGGATCCACCGTCATGAACTGCCCCGGAACATACGTCACCTTCGCGCCCAGAGAGCGCAGGATATCCACCAGGGCGCGCACATCCTCGATATCCGGCAGGTTCTCCACCGTGCAGGGCTCATCGCACAAAAGCGTAGCGGGAATCACCGCCACCGCCGTATTTTTGCCGCCGCTGACCCGCACCTCACCTTCGAGGGCGTTGCCGCCGGTAATCAGCATTCGTTCTTTACTGGGCATGGCTTCCGGCTGGGCCGGCTCACCTCCTGCGCCTGTTCTTCTTGCTGTAGTCTTTGGAATCGGTCAGGGATTGGCCTGTTGACGGTTTATTATATCATACTTATTCTGGTTGCGCAACTGTCACCACAGGGGCGTTTTCCGCCGGCTGGACACCTGCTGGACATTTTTGGTTCTTGCGGAAGGACTGTCCGTGCGGTATCATGGGCATACAAGCAAAAGGAGGAACCGCCATGGACAAGCACCCTGTATCCGAACCGGCGACCTGGACGCTGCGCACCCGCATTTTTGATGAAACACAGCTCTATGAGCAGCTCCGTGCCCGGGCCGCCGCGCTGGGGCTGTCCCATACCCTGCGCGTGCTGCCCCTTGCGCGGCAGTGGCACGCGGGACAGTACCGCAAGGGCGAGGGCCATGTCCCCTACATCATCCATCCCCTGACCATGGCCTGCCATGCGCTGTCCATGGGCCTTGCGCAGGACGAGCTGCTGTGCGCCATCCTGCTGCATGATGTCCCCGAGGACTGCGGCGTACCGGCGGCAAATCTGCCCGTGCCGCCCGCTGTGCAGCGGACGGTGGCCCTGCTGACCTATCGCCGCCTGCCCGGGGAAAGCCGGGAGGATGCCCGCTTCCGCTACTACGCAGGCATTCAGGAGGACAGCTGCGCCATGCTGGTGAAGCTGCTGGACCGATGCTGCAATGTATCGGGCATGGCAGCCGGCTTCACCCGGGAACGGATGGCAGGCTATGTCCGGGAAACGGAAATCCATGTGCTCCCCCTGCAGACGCTGCTGGAGGAACAGGTCCCCGCCTATGCAGATGCGCTGTGGCTCATCCGCTATCAGCTGCTGAGCCTGCTGGAAGCCTTCAAGCGGCTGCTGTAAGCCCTTTGCCGCTGGCGAAATTCCCTGCCGCAGGAGGGTTTTGCCCCAGGCAGGGCGAATGCTTCATGTACTGAAAGGAACTGAACCGGCCCTGCGCCGGACATGGAAAAGGAGGAAATACCCATGACTCTGACTCCGCATGATATTGCCAAGATGCTGGATCACTCCACGCTGCAGCCCTTTCTGACCGAGGATGACATCCGCCGCGGCTGCGAGCTGGCCCTGAAGTACGACTGCGCCTCCGTCTGCGCCCGTCCCTGTGACGTGCCGATTCTCACCGAGATGCTCAAGGGCAGCGATGTGAAGGTGTGCACGGTCATCGGCTTCCCCCATGGCGGCCACGAAACGGCCATCAAGGTGGCCGAATCGAAGCTGGCCCTGGACGAGGGCTGCGTGGAGCTGGACATGGTGATCAACATCGGCCGGATGATTCGCGGCGATGAGGATTACGTCCGGGAGGAAATCCGGCAAATTACGGAGCTGGCGCACAGCCGGGGCGCGATTGTCAAGGTCATTCTGGAAACCTGCTATTTGAGCGATGCGCAGAAGATTCGCGCCTGCCAGCTCTCGGAGGAAGCCGGGGCGGATTTCGTCAAGACCTCCACGGGCTATGGCTCCAAGGGCTGCACCATTGAGGATTTGAAGCTGATGCGTGCGGCTGTGTCGCCCGCTGTGCAGGT
Source organism: Aristaeellaceae bacterium (assembly GCA_051883835.1). Lineage (GTDB taxonomy): Bacteria > Bacillota > Clostridia > Christensenellales > Aristaeellaceae > UBA11524. The sequence continues at coordinate 3,709 of JBJEUL010000136.1, read as the reverse complement.
AAAGGGTTCCGGCGGCATCCGCGATTTGGACACGGTGCTGTCTGCCCGTGCGGTTGGCGCGACCCGCTGCGGCGTTTCCGCCACGGAAAAGATTATGGCCGAGGCTGAAAAGCGTTACGCCGAGGGCACCCTTGCCGAAATCACGAGCCTGAAGGAAATGCAGGGCGGCTACTGACCCCTCCAAGGGAACGCGCCAGCGGAAAGGGGTCAAGGGGCGATGCCCCTTGTGGGGTGCAGGGGTGAAACCCCTGCGCAGGTCTGGGCGGCAGCCCAGCGCACCACGTTCCAAATCACAAAAAGGAAAAAGCAGAAACCAGAGTTTCCAAGCAGACGACGAAGTTCGTCCGCGCTGGAAACGGCAGGTTCCGGGGACTGCACGAGGAACGCCCTCATCCGACCTCGCTGCGCTCGGCCACCTTCCCCAGAGGGGAAGGCTTATCTCCTCCCTTGATAGACTGAACGCCTGTGACCGTGTGGCCGCAGGCGTTTTTGCGTGGTCGGTATGTCTATCAGTACAGCACAACATAGTACCAGAAATGCTCACTGAGCTGTTGTGTGTAGTAGCTGTTTTCCCCGGGGCCGACCCACTCCTCATGCCAGGCATAGCCCTGATCCTCCGGCCGCAAATGCGCCAGCAATGCGCTCCCCTCTGCCTGAAAATAGCGGATCCATGGCGGTGCAATGCCCGGTACACGCTCCGGCTGATCGTCCGGCGAATAGTAGAAGCCCGTGTAAGGCCAGCACTCAAAGGCAACGACCCCGCCTTTGCCCGGGGTGCAGTCCAGTGTCATGCCCTCGGCGGCAAACACCGCCATGAGCTGCTCATAGTCCGCCTCACGGGCCATATCCAGCAGCGCATCATGCTGGCTGCTCAGTATCCTCTCCATCTGCGCACGGGTCGTTTCACGCGCACGGGTCGTTTCACGCGCATGCATCGTGCGGCTCCGCAGGAACAGCAGCCCAGATGCTATCAGCACAACCAGCACAACTGCCGTCATCAGGATGGTCAGCACGATACGCAGGAGCCTGCTTCGATGGCGCATCATTCATCCCGCCAGCATTCGTGCTTGGGCGAACCGTCCCGGTAGGTGGGTTCATAGGGCGTGGTGTCCTCGTCCTCGTCAGGGTCGGGAATACGGTCACTCCACTCCTGCTCGGCCTGCGGACGGGGATCTTTCATGGCTGAACGCATGGGCATACCTCCTTCCTGATAGGGATATTGTAGCACCACGCTCTCCCGGACGCAAGGACTTCCGCTCCGGCAGGAAAACGCCGCCTTGCGTCGAATACTCCGTTCAAGCAAGACAAGAGGAGATGAATCCATCATGGTTCTGTTCCTGACCAGCAGCCCCTGTGATGATAATGTCCCGGAAGGCGTTGACCTGCCCTGCATTTTTGATGAGCGCAACGGCTTTGTGGACAACCTGCGCGATTGCTGTGAGCCCGGCATGCGGGGCATCATCATCGCTGCCGACCCGGACAATTTTGACATGAATGACGAAATGGCCAGCACCTTCGCCGGATGTTTCTCCTATCATGATATGCCCCTGAGCGAGCTGACGCTGGTGGACAGCCGCAACAGCGATGACCTGCCCGAACTGCTGGAGGACTGCGGCCTGGTCATCCTGGGCGGCGGCCATGTCCCAACAGAAAACGCCTTCTTCCAGCAGCTGGGCCTGCGGGAGCTGCTGGCGGACTTTGACGGCGTGGTCATGGGCATCAGCGCAGGCTCCATGAACTGTGCCGATACGGTCTACGCCCAGCCGGAGGAAGCCGGAGAATCCATTGACCCGGACTATCAGCGGTGGATTCCCGGCCTGGGCCTGACGTGGATTAACGTCCTCCCCCACTACCAGAAGGTCAAGGACAATCTCCTCGATGGCCAGCGGCTGTATGAGGATATCACCTACGGCGACAGCTTCGATGCAGTGTTCTATGTGCTGGTGGATGGCAGCTACATCGTGGTGGATGACGAGGGCGCGGAGCTGTTCGGAGAGGCGTATGTCATCACGGACGGCCAGCTGTACCCCGTGTGCGATGAGGGCGACAGCATTCCCATCGAATAAGCATTTTCTGTCCTTGGACGCGGAAAAAACGCCGCCGCAACCGCCGGTTGACACATTTCCAGCCCCAAACGGTGGCCTGCAACCGCCTGAAAGGCTATGATAAGCACATCTCAAAGGACAGGAGGAATCCATCATGATACTGGCGGACAAAATCATTCAGCTGCGTTATGTCAAATCAAATATTATCTCAAATTCTCACCGGAAAGGCTTGACCCACAAGCCTTTCCGCGTTTCTTTTTTGAGATAATATTTTGTACCCATCGCCATCATAAGAGGACGCATGTACGCCGCTCGCTTTGTTTTTTGACATAATATTTGGGCGTTGCTGGAATTCAAGGGATACCGGATAATCTTCCTGGCAGGACAAGTCCTGACCAAGATAAGGAGGGTATCCCAATGAGTTATCAGCAACGTACAATTGGCGAAATCTGTTCAGAGCTGTTGGAGGAAGCTATCCGCATAGGCTACTCAAAACGGTATGTGTGGGGACAGCTGTCAAAGCACCTGAGCATTATTCGTGGTTACTACCGGAATCATCATATCTGCACCTTTAGCATAGAAGCTACAGAGGCCTGCCTGGCATCATACAGAAACAAGTATGAACAGGGCATAACATCGAGAACATCCTTCAAGGATCTCTCCCCAGCGGTTCGCCGTCTGGAAGAATACGCGCTGACTGGCGAGCTGAGCATCATCACCCATAACAAACGAACACCCGAACCGTTGCCGCCGTACTTCGAGAGTGTTCTGGACAGATTCATCCATCACGCCAACTACAAGGAGAACACTGTCAACGATGCGGACTGGGTGGTCAGGAAGTATCTGCGCTTTTTCAGCAGCGAAGGACATGCCTCTCTCGCAGATGTCAGCATGGAAGATGTGCGCAGCTTCATCATGAAGACCGCGATGGAAGTGAAGAACTCCACCCTGCACGACATCTTTCTTTACCTCAGACATTTCCATCTTTTTCTGAAGCAGGAGTCCATTCCAGCGCCGGATGCAGAAGGCATCTTCTCCTATACCATTCACCGGGAAATGCCCATTCAGGGCTACATCACCGACGAAGAACTCAGGAAAATCCTGTCTGTTATTGATACCACAACGGAATCCGGCTGCAGGAACATGGCGATTATTCTTCTCGCAGCGACAACCGGAATCAGAGCGTGCGACGTGATTCGTCTGAAGCTCACGGATATTGACTGGCGAAAAGGAGAGATTTCGTTCTCGCAGGATAAAACCGACAAGACGGTTTCTCTTCCTCTCCTGCCCGAAGCCGGTGAAGCGCTGAAGCAGTACATTCTCCACTTCAGACCGGCTGCATCCGGGTGTCAGGAGGTCTTTCTGCGCTGCTCCCCGCCAAAGACGGCCATAACCAACGCCACTTCTATTGCCGATATGCTTATCCTGTACCAACAGAAAGCAGGCGTTGAGCGCAAGCCCTTTGACGGGAAAGGCTTTCACGGCTTAAGGCGGCATCTGGCCAGGAATCTGCTGAACACAGGCACACCGCCGGAAACCATTGCACAGATTCTTGGTCATTCACAGGTACAGTCCGTTCAGCAGTACCTTGTGCTCAACACAGAGCAGTTGAAGAACTGTGCAATGGATTTCTCCGGCATTGAGGTGGAAAGGAGTGAGCTGCT
>JBJEUL010000135.1:0-4510 GCA_051883835.1 Aristaeellaceae bacterium | reverse complement strand
ATGGCCAGGTCGGGGGATTCCAGCAGAATCCAGATGATGGACATGGCCAGACTCTGACTCATGAAGATGACCAGCGAGGTGAGCAGGTTTTTGGTCAGGGACACGGATACTGCGCACACCAGCACGAAAATCAGCAGAATGATGTTCAGGAATGCCATCTCAGTCGCCCTCCTTTTCCTGCTGGATGGTCTGGCGGTCAATGACGGTCATGTCCTGCTCCAGCGCGTCGTTGATGGTAATTTCCATGCGGCCAATCAGATGGGAGGATACGGGGCTGGTCAGCCACAGAATGGCAATCACCAGCAGCATTTTCGCCGTGGCGATGGTCCAGCCCGTGGCAATCATCACCCCCGAGAGCATCAGCAGGATGCCCAGCGTGTCAAACAGCGCGGCGGCATGGATGCGGCTGAGGGAATTGCCAAAGCGGAACAGCCCCAGCACGCCGGAAATCAGCACAAACAGACCGCCTGCCGTCAGGATACAGCAAAGCACGAAACGCAGGGTATCAAGCATGCTTGTTCGCCTCCTCTTCCTGGCGATGCTTCTCGCGGTACACACCCATGTAAATCTTCGTCAGCAGCACCACGGCCAGGAAGGACAGCATCACATAAATCAGTGCAATGTCCACCAGATAGCCCTCGTGCATCACAAAGGACAGGATGCAAATCATCATCACCACCAGCGTACCCATCATGTTGATGGCGATGATGCGGTCAGCAATGCGCGGCCCCATAATGGCCCGCACCAGACAGCACAACAGCAGCAGCCCCATGATGCCCAGGGCGATGCTGTACATGGTCATCGTAGCGTCAAGCATGTTTGCCGCCTCCTTCCAGCTTCATCACGCGATCCTCCATGTCAAAGCCCTCATGACCCACATCGAAGGAGTCATCCAGACAATGAATCAGAAACAGGTCGTCCCGCACATCCAGGGTGATGGTGCCGGGGGTCATGGTGATGGAGTTGGCCAGCACCACCTTGCCCGCATCGGTACGCAGTTTCGTGCGGAAGGACGTGACCTCCGGCTGCGTCACCAGCCGGGGCGACCAAATCAGGCGAATGGTGGCGCAGGCGGATTTGATGACCTCCCGCACCAGATACAGCCCGTAGCCCACAATGCGGGGAATGCGCCGGACAATGGCCCATTCTCTGCGCGGGGAATATCCCATGAAGGCACAGAGAAACGCATACAGCAGTCCGCAAATCACCGCGCCCGTGATGGCGATTTCCGTGGTCCACTGGCCATTGAGCAGCAGCCATAAGCCGAAGAGAATGAAAAACATAGCCGACCTCCTCTTTCCCATGCACATCCTCCGCAGGCAGCCCGGGGGGATGCTCATTGAACGGAACCAGCTTTGTATTGTAGTCCTGCACAGGAAGGATGTCAATTGCCCGAATGGCAAGAAATGCGGTGATTCTGCCGAAAGTGTGGAACTTTGTCCATCCCTGCTGGCGAGGTTTGGTGCTTTACGCCGCCGCGCCCTGTGTGGTATAATCGAAAGCACATCAAAGGAGGCTGAAGGGGCAGTGGGCATGTTCGGGTTTGATGAGCGTTACGCGGTGTTCGATGTCACGCCGGTGGACAATCAGTTCATTCTGGAGTACCTCCCGGCGGCCAAGGGCGACTGGGTGAAGGTGTACCTCTACGGGCTGACCCAGTGCTGCCATCCGCAGGCGGACATGGATATGGAGCGTCTGAGCCGGGAGCTGGGCATGACGGTGGAGGATGTGCAGAGCGCGTACCGCTACTGGGAGCGCAAGGGACTGGTGCAGCGCATCAGCGACCACCCTCCGGCGTACCGCTACATCAACGTCAAGCAGCTGATGTTCTCGGGCATCGCGGGGCAGACCGACCCCGCCTATGAGGCGTTCTCCGAAGCCCTCTACGGGCTGTTCGACCATCAAAGGCAGCTGCATGGCAAGGACATCCAGCTCTGCTATGAGTGGGTGGAGGACATGGGCCTGCCGCAGGAGGTTGTCCTTGCGCTGCTTGGGCACATGATGGACACCAAGGGCGTGAATTTCTCCATCAAGTCCGCCCAGAAGCTGGCCGTGGAGCTGGCCGAGCAGGGCATTGCCACGGCAGAGGACGCGAGGGCCTACCTGCAATTGGAGAAGGATATCCTCAAGGGCTGCAAGGATGTGCTGCACCGCATGGGTCAGTACCGCAATCCCACGGTGGATGAGCTGAACCTGTACCGCACCTGGGTGAAGGAATGGGGCTTCAAGCCGGACGCCGTGCTGGAAGCCTGCGCCGACACTACCGGCGGCACGCCCAATTTCAAGTACCTCAACGGCATCCTGAACCGCTACCGGGAACAGAATGCAGCCACCGGCACAGCCATGAAGCAGACCCGGGAACGCAGCCGAAACGCCATCACCCCGCTGAAAACGCTGCTGCGGCTGTTCAACAACCCCGCCCTGACCGTGAACGATGAAACCAAGGCCGCCTATGAGAGCATGCGGAAGCTGTACCCTGACCCGATTATCCTGCTGGCGGGGCGGGAGTGCGTGGGCCGGGGCCAGCCCTTCGAGCAGGTGATGAGCTATCTGGAAGCGTGGCAGCGTCTGGGCTTGCAATCCGAGCAGGATGTGCGCACCTACATGCAGACGGTCAACCAGCAGAACAGGTTCCTGACCCAGCTGTACCGGCTGTGGGGAAAGGACATGCGCCCCACCGCTGGCGACCGCACCCTGCTGACGCGCTGGACGGAGCAGTGGAAGTTTACCGAGGATATGATTGTGGCCACCGCTGCCTATGCCGCCAAGGCGGATAAGCCCATGGCCTATCTGGACAAGCTGCTGGAGGGCTTTGTGGAGAAGCACATCGACACCCCCGAGGCCGCTGCCGCCGACCACGCGCAGTGGGAGCAGCAGCATGCAGCCCCGCAAGCCGCGGACAAGCCCGTCAAGACCGTGCGGGAGCAGCAGTACACCCAGCGTGATTACGAGGACAGCGAGGAGCTGCCCACATGGATGCTGGACAAGCTGAAGGAGATGAAGGACGATGCGTAATGCCATCCTGCGCCAGCTGCAAATGGAATACGAGCAGCTGCGCCTGCGCAACGCCCAGGAGGAGGATCGCCGCCGACAGGAGGTCACGGAGGCCTGCCCGGAAATGGCGCGGCTGCTCCATGACCGGGAGGATATGATATTCTCCGGATTGCGGAGCATTCTCAACGGGGCAGGCAGTGCGCAGGACGTGACCGTCCGCATGGAGCTGACCAACCATCGCATGCGGGAGCTGCTGCGCCGGCAAGGCTACCCGGAGGATTATCTGGAACCGATCTATCGCTGCCGCCGGTGCCGGGATACGGGTTACTGTGGCGAGCCTGTGCGGGAGATGTGCGAGTGCATGCGCACGGCCTTCTACACCCGGCTGTACAAGCAGGTGGGCCTGAGCGAGCGGGGCGAGCAGTCCTTTGAAACCTTCGACCCCACGGTTTTCCCGGATACGCCCATGGAGGGGCAGCCATTCAGCCAGCGAACCATGATGACCATCTACCGGGACGAATGCCGGAAATGGGCAGACAGCTACCCGGACGCGGCCACCCATGACCTGCTGCTCACCGGGCAGAGCGGCCTGGGCAAGACCTTCCTGATGCACGCCATGGCCAAAAGGCTGCTGGACCGGGGCTTCAACGTGCTGCTGGTCAGTGCGTACCGCTTTCTGGAAACAGCGCGCAAGGCATATTTCACCGGCGGGCATACCGATGACATGGACAGCCTGATGGACACGGATGTGCTGATGATTGACGACCTGGGCAGTGAGCCGCTGATGGAGAACATCACCATTGTGCAGCTCTTCAATCTCATCAACGAGCGGCAAAGCCGGGGCAAGGGAACGGTCTTTTCGACCAACCTGACCCCGAAGGAGCTGCGGGAACGCTATACAGAGCGCATTGCATCCCGGCTGCTGGATACGCGGCAGTGCAAGCTGCTGCGCTTCATGGGCGCGGATGTGCGCAGGAGGAACGGCTGATGAATATTCAAATGTATGTGAGCAAGAAGAATTTTGACGTGCAGAAGGCGGAGCGTTTTTTCAAGGAACGGCGCATCACGGTGCAGGTGATGGATTTGAAAAAGCACCGTCTGGGTGAGCGGGAGGTGCAGGTGATGGCCCGGGCAGGGGGGATGCAAAACCTCATTGACCGGGAGGACAAGAAGGTGAAGGAACATCCTGCCTGCTATTACAATCAGGACAGCCTGCTGCTGTCGGCGATTCTGGAAACGCCATGGCTGCTGAAATCGCCCATTGTGCGCAACGGCAGCAAGGTGACGGTAGGCTATACCCCGGATGTGTGGGAGACGTGGCTCCGGGAGGGGTGATGGCTCCTGTTGATGCCCCCTGCAAGGGGGCTTTTTTGCGTGGTGAGAGGATAGGATTCCAATTGGATATCGGCGGATATGGGGGATTTTTTGGGGGTGCAGGTAGGCTGATCCTTTGCACCTGCGTGGAGGTGCGAGGCGTTCTTTCCCTCTCGGGGGAAAGAACCAAAGGCCGCCTGGG
>JBJEUL010000134.1:0-19680 GCA_051883835.1 Aristaeellaceae bacterium | reverse complement strand
TCCATGCGCATGTCCAGTGGCGCGTCCTCATGGTAGGAAAAGCCCCGCTCCCCCACATCCAGCTGCGGCGATGACACGCCCAGATCCAGCAGCACACCGTCCAGAAGCGGTGCACCGGCTTCCTTCAAGAGCCGCTTGCCATCGTGGAAGTTCCCGTGCAATGCGTGAAAGCCGGGGAATTCCTTCAAACGGCTGGTCGCGGCTTCAATGGCAGTCATATCCCTGTCTATACCATAGAGCGTGGCTGTGCCGCCGGATGCGCGGAGCATCGCGCCGCTGTGTCCGCCGCCGCCCAACGTGCCGTCCGCGTAAACACCGCCGGGATGGACGTCCATCCATGCCAGCACCTCTTGGAGCAGCACAGGCTCGTGGATAAATTCCATGCTTCGTTCTCCTTATATACATCCGCCATCGCGTTGCATACAGTCCGTCCCATATGTCCGCATCAGGTGAATGCCAATGTCATGACTATCTGTCAGCATCAAAGCAAAAGCTCCTTGACAAAGATGATTTCCAGCGGCTCCCCGGGCAGCAGCAGCGCACCTGCATCCCGATAGCCCAGACAACGGTAGAAGTGCTGTCCCTCCTCGTTGGACTGGGTGGAGGTCATCACCCGATGATGGCCCTGACGCAGCATGGCCTGCTCCCAGCGGCAGACAATCTCCCGGCCTATTCCCTGACGGCGGCAGCCCTCCAGCAGATACAGCATGTTCATGAAGGGGATTTCATCCCAGAACATGCTCCATCGCAGCCATCCAACCGGCTGTCCATTCCGCTCGGCCAGCAAAATGTGACCACGCGAAACAGCGTCCCGCAGTGCTTCTTCCGTTATATGCCGGTCATGAGCTGCCAGCCACGGTATATCCGTCATCGCCGCAGGTCGTACCATGGATATCCCTCCTGTCATCGCCAGCCCAGCCCCAGCAGCGTCCGCAGGCTCCCGGCAAAGTACAGTGAGCCAGCGGCAATCACCACGCCGTCCATACCAGCCAGCTCTCTGGCCAGCTCCAGCCCGGTTTGCAGGTCGGATGCAGGGACTGCATGACCGCCGCAGGCATTCAGCCGCATCGCCAGGGTTGATGCCTCCATGGCCCGTGGATTGTCCGGCGTAACCGTGACGGTGCGATCCGCCAGATTCGCCAGCATGGTCAGCATATCCGGCTGAATCTTGTCGGCCAGCACGCCCGTGAGCAGAACCCGCTTTTTCCCGGACAGGTGACGGTAAACAAAGTCATGCAGTGCCAGTACACCCTGCGGATTGTGTGCGCCATCAATCAGCACATTGCCGCACCATTCCAGCCGTGCAGGCCAACGGGTTGCCGCAATGCCCTGACGAACCGCCTTCTCAGGAAGAACATACCCCTGCCTGCGCAAGGCTTCCACCATCCCCAGCACCGTCAGCGCATTGGTCAATTGATGCTCACCGGGCAGCGGGATACAGATATCCTCCCAGCGGTTTTCCAGCTGGAAGGTGGCCCGGGAGCCGCGCTCATCGCACGATGCACCCAGAAGCATGCCTTGCGTCATCTGATGCAAGGGCGCATGAACCGATGCAGCAGCCTGCGCAAAGACCGCTGCCACAGCATTGTCCGCCGGGTGGCAGACCACCGGTACACCCGGCTTGATGATGCCCGCCTTCTCTGCCGCGATGGCAGGCAGCGTGTCACCCAGATAGGCCATATGATCCAGCCCGATGGCCGCAATCGCGCACAGACACGGCTCCACAAAGTTAGTGGGGTCAAGCCTGCCGCCCATGCCCACCTCGACAATGGCGAAATCCACCTGCTCCCCCTCGAACACGGAAACAGCCAATGCTGTTCCCAGCTCGAAGGGCGTGGCATAGCAGTCATCCTCCGCTTGCAGATGCTCTGAAACTGCCACCAACGGTTCGCCGTAGCGGACAAGCAGCTCGTCCGACAACGGCAGGCCATTCAGACGGATTCGCTCCTGATACGCTTGCAGAAAAGGCGATGTATACAGCCCTGTGCGATATCCTGCATGGCGCAGAATGGATTCCAGCATGGCGCAGGTGCTGCCCTTTCCATTGGTGCCTGCCACATGAATCACAGGCACCCTCCGCTGTGGACAAAGCGCATCCACCAATTCCCGGACGTTTCGCAAGCCCCGCTTGCTGCCCAGCGCGTAGGAGCCGTGAATGGCGTCAATCACCTGCTGCGCGGTCATCATGGATGCATTCCCCTTCCCTTGTGGCACAAAGAGCAGCATGTCCGCCGTGATGCCTCGAAGCATACGGCCCTCATCGCATTGATTCTTGCTCCGGCATGCGATTTCCTGCCCATAGTCGTATGCAGCCCGGAAAGCACAGCCATAGCTGCGGCTTTCCGGGCGCAGAATGTCTTACATGGATTCCTTCAGTTCCGCAATACGGTTTTCCAGCGTGACCACCTTGGTGCGGTTGTCAGCCAGTTTGGCCTTTTCCTGCTCCACCAGCGCGGCAGGTGCCTTGCTGACAAAGCCGGGATTGCCCAGCTTGCCCTCGGCCCGAGCAATTTCCTTGCGCACGTTGTCCAGTTCCTTTTGCAGACGGGCAATTTCCTTGTCGAAGTCCACCAGATCACCCAGCGGAATGAACAGCTCGCCAGCCTTGGTCACAGCGGACACATTCTTGCCCGTAATCGCGGCGCGGTCGGTCACAACCTCGGACGCAGACGCCCCCGCCAGACGGCGGAAGTACATATCCGCGTGAGCCAGCGTATCCGCCCAGCCCTCCGCAGGCACAAGCATCAGGTGCGTGCGTTTGCCGGCAGCCACGTTCATCTCGGCGCGCAGGTTGCGGATGGTGCGGATGATTTCCATCAGGCCGTTCATCTTTTCCTCGTCCTGCGGGAAATCAAAGTCAGCATTGAATTCCGGCCAGCTCTGGAGCATCAGGAAGCCTTCGCTGCCGGGCAGGTACTTGTACACCTGCTCGGTCAGGAAAGGCATAAAGGGATGCAGCAGCTTCAGCAGGCCCTCCAGCACATGGAGCAACACCGCCTGCACGGCCTTCTTCGCCGCCTGGTCCTCACCGGTGAGGCGGGATTTGGCCATCTCAATATACCAGTCGCAGAACTCGCTCCACGCAAAGTCGTAGATGCGGTTGGCCGCCAGCCCGAACTCGCCCTCCTCCATGTTGGCGGAGATGCTCCGCGCTGCATCCTGGAAGCGGGTCAGAATCCACTTGTCCGCCAGCGTCAGAGCAGCCGGGTCAATCTCATGCCGCTCGTCCACGTTCATCAGCACAAAGCGGCTGGCGTTCCACACCTTGTTGGCGAAGTTGCGCGCACTCTCCACCTTTTCGCGGGAATAGCGGGTATCATTGCCGGGGGACACGCCCATCACCAACGAGAAGCGCAGCGCGTCCGCACCGTACTCATCAATGATCTCCAGCGGATCCACGCCGTTGCCCAGCGACTTGGACATCTTCCGGCCCAGCTCGTCACGCACAAGGCCATGAATCAGCACGGTCTTGAAGGGCGTTTCGCCCATCTCCTCCACACCGCAGGTAATCATGCGGCTCACCCAGAAGGTGATGATATCATAGCCCGTCACCAGCACGTCCGTGGGATAGAAATACTTCAGGTCCTCGGTATTGTCGGGCCAGCCCAGCGTGGAGAAGGGCCACAGGGCAGAGGAGAACCAGGTGTCCAGCACGTCCTCATCCTGATGGAGGTTCTTGCTGCCGCACTTGGCGCAGCAGCAGGGCTCCTCCCGGCGCACCATCATTTCATCGCAGTCATCGCAGTACCACACGGGAATACGATGGCCCCACCACAACTGACGGCTGATGCACCAGTCGCGGATATTCTCCATCCAGTTCATGTACTGCTTGGCGAAGCGTTCCGGCACAAACTGTGTCTTGCCGCTGGTCACGGCCTCAATGGCAGGCTTGGCCAGAGGTTTCATGTCCACGAACCACTGCTTGGACACCATGGGCTCAATCACCGTCTTAGAATGACGGTAGCACACGCCCACCTCATGCTTGATGGGCTCGATGGACTTCAGCAGACCCAGTGCTTCCAAATCCGCCACGATGGCCTTGCGAGCCTGCGCGGTAGTCATACCGGCATACTTGCCGCAGTCCAGCACATAGGGCTCGTTCTTGCCAGCCTTACCGGAGGCATACAGCGCATCGCAGGCAGCTTTGTCCGCAGGGCCGGTCATATGACCGTCATAGGTGAACACCCGCACCAGCGGCAAATCATGCCGCATGCCCACTTCGTAGTCGTTGGGGTCATGGGCGGGGGTGATTTTCACCACGCCGGTGCCCTTCTCCATGTCGGCATGCTCATCGCACACGATGGGGATTTCCCTGTTCACCAAGGGCAGCACCACATGGCAGCCGTGCAGATGGGCGTAACGCTCATCCTTGGGGTTGATAGCCACAGCGGTATCGCCCAGCATGGTTTCAGGACGGGTGGTAGCCAGCTCCAGCATCTCGCCGGTTTCCTTCACCGGGTACAGCAGGTGCCAGAAGTTGCCGTCCATTTCTTTGTGCTCCACTTCCGCGTCGGAAATAGCAGACTGGCAGTCAGGGCACCAGTTCACCAGACGGTTGCCCCGGTAAATCAGACCCTTCTCAAACAGGCGGCAGAAGGTCTCACGCACGGCGCGGGAGCAGCCCTCATCCATGGTGAAGCGTTCGCGGCTCCAGTCACAGCTCACGCCCATGCGCCGCTGCTGATTCACGATGCGTCCGCCGTACTCAGCCTTCCAGGCCCACGCACGCTTCAGGAAACCCTCACGGCCAAGGCTCTCCTTGGTCAGGCCTTCCTTGCGCATGGCATCCACAATCTTGACCTCCGTGGCGATGGCGGCATGGTCGGTGCCAGGGAGCCACAGGGTCGGATCGCCCTTCATGCGATGATAACGAATGGCACAGTCCTGCAAGGTGCAGTCCATGGCATGGCCCATGTGCAGCTGGCCGGTAATATTGGGCGGGGGCATCACGATGGTAAAGGGCTTCTTTCCTTCCACCCGATGCGCCACGAAGGCCCCGGCGTTCTCCCACGCCTGATAAATCTCACCCTCAATGCCTTGCGGGTTGAACTTGGTATCCATCTCCTGCGCAGAGAGTTTCTTCTCCATGACAGTATCCTCCTATCAGATAAACGACATGACCATCAGCAGTCCCACCAGTGCGACGAGGCAGCCCTCGGCTTTCACAATCACGTTGACCTTCTCCCGCTTCGCCGGGGCAATCCTGTCCGCCAGGAACCCCGAGCCATAAACCAGAACCGCGCCAACGACAAGAACCAGCATCCCGGGATCAAGCAGCCGGGACAATACCTTCTCACCGTAGGTCAATGCGGGTCACCCCCTTCACACAGGCATGCTCTCAGGACATGCCCTCAAATCATCCAGTCCATGCAAAATGCAGCCCCATCCCGAAGGACGGAGCTGCATTCCGTGGTACCACCTTGCTTCGCAAACAAAGAGTCTGCCTCAAGCGCACGATAACGGGTGCTACCGCATCGGACTAATGGCAGGCGGAGAACCGCCCCTTTCGCCCGGCACTCTGAGAAGCGACCTTCCCCCGGTTGCTGACGGAAGCGGTCTTTCAGCCGGTGAACCGCTCTCTCTGCTCGTGCGCGCAGGGTACTCCTCTTCCTTTTGCGAGTCTATTCACTTGGTGGAAGCCAATCAGGCGTTCTTTTCCTCGTTCTTGACGACCTGCACGCCCTTGTAGTAGCCGCAGTGCTTGCACACGCGGTGGGCCAGCTTCATCTGATGGCACTGGGGGCACTCGACGATGCCGGGCAGGGACAGCTTCCAGTTGGCCTGGCGGCTGTGCTTGCGAGCCTTAGAAATTTTTCCCTTCGGAAGAGCCATGTTCACACCTCCTCATGCTGAATAGGACAGCAGTCCGCTGACCTTACTGTTCATTGGTGTTGGACTTTTCAGTCAACAGCTGCTGCAATGCCGCAAAAGGACGCTGCGTGTGCGCTTCCTTCTGGCATAAGCAAACATCATCGTCCGGGCTGACCAACAGGCCGGGACAATCCTCCCTGCACAGCATGCGCATGGGCAGATTGAACAGCGCGTAGGACATCGCCAGCTTCTCAAAATCGAGGATGTAGCCTTCATAGGCAAAAATTTCATCGTCCTCCGGGTCACCATCCCGCTGGAAGGTTTCCTGGAATTCCGCCTCGATCTGCACGCTGGCAGGCTCCAGACATTTGGCACAGCTGCCGTGCGCGGTGGTAACCAAGCTGCCCGTCACTGTCACACTTCCGCCCTCCGTGGCAGAATAGACACCCTTGAGCTGTGCAGGATCGAACGTGATCGTATCACCGCTGATCTCCTGGGGAGCAATGGTCTGCTCCCCCTCAAAGGGGTATTCCTGACCGGGGTTCTTCAGTGCAAGCGTCGCATTCAGCTTCATTTACTCACCTTAAACCGGGCCAAAAGCCCATGCTTGACTTTGCCACAGCAAATGTGACCGCCTGTTATTATATCGGTTCGTGCAGCGTTTGTCAACTTGATTTTGCGGCAAAAGCAGCCTTTGCGGCAAACTTTTTTCCGCCTTTACTTGCTGACCAGCTCCAGCGTATCGCGGGCAATCATAATCTCCTCGTTGGTGGGGATGACGCAGATGGTCACCTTGCTGTCGGGGGTGGAAATCACGGTTTCCTTGCCGCGAACCTTGTTCTTCTCGGAATCAATCTTGCAGCCCAGGAATTCCATGTCCTTCATGACGGCCTCACGCAGCTCGGGGCCGTTCTCGCCGATGCCCGCGGTGAAAGCAATGATGTCAACGCCGCCCATGGCCGCCGCATAGGAGCCGATGTACTTCTTGATGCCGTAAATCAGCATGTCGCGGGCCAGAGCAGCGCGCTCATTGCCTTCATCAGCCGCCTTGTCGATATCGCGCATATCGGAGGACAGACCGGAGATGCCCAGCAGGCCGGACTTCTTGTTCATCATGTTGAGCACTTCGTCCACGGTCATGTTCGCATTGTTGGCGATGAACTGCACCACAGCCGGGTCGCAGGAGCCGCTGCGGGTGCCCATCAGCACACCCTCAAGAGGCGTGATGCCCATGGAGGTGTCCACGCACTTGCCGTCCACAACCGCGCTCAGGCTGGAGCCATTGCCCAGATGCGCAACGATCACCTTCTTGCCCACAGGATCCACGCCCAGGAACTCGCACACGCGCTTGCTCACATAGCGGTGAGAGGTGCCATGGAAGCCGTAGCGGCGCACGCCCAGATCCTTGTAGTACGCATAGGGAACGCCATACATGAACGCCTTGGGGGGCATGGTCTGATGGAAGGCGGTATCGAACACAGCCACCTGCGGCGTGGTAGGCATGACCGCTTCGCAAGCCTCGATGCCCATCAGGTTAGCAGGATTGTGCAGGGGGCCCAGAGGAATGTACTTACGGATAGCTGCCTTCACTTCCTCGGTGATGACGCAGGAAGCCGTAAACTCCTCGCCGCCATGCAGCACGCGATGACCCACCGCGCCAATCTCGTCCACGGACTTGATGACGCCCTTCTCGGGATCCTGCAGGGCCGCCAGCATCAGCTTGGTGGCGCACACATGATCGGGAATCTCCTGATAAATATCGGTGATCTTGCCGTCAGGGGTCTTTTGGTTCAGGTGGGAGCCTTCGATGTTGATGCGCTCCACCAGGCCCTTGGCGATGACGCTCTCGTCGTCCATATCCACCAGCTGGTACTTCAGGGAAGAAGAACCGGCATTAACAATCAAAACCTTCATGGCATGCTTCTCCTTTTGACGCAATACTCCTTGGGGGTCAGACAAGCCTTACTTGACGATTTCGCCCTTCACGTCACGGCCGCAGCCAGCAGCGTTGGACTCGTCGGTGTCGATGTGCATGGCCAGAGCGAACTTCTCGCTCACGCGAACCACCACATCGCCAAAGATCAGGGAACGGCCATCCGTGTCAATCTTCACGGACACAACGTCCTTGTCCTTCACGTCCAGCTCGGCAGCGTCGGCAGGGGTCATGTGGATGTGACGCTTGGCGGCAATCACGCCCTCGGTCAGTTCCACCTCACCGCAGGGGCCAACCAGCTTGCAGCCGGGGGTGCCAGCGATGTCGCCAGACTCGCGCACGGGCGCGGCCACACCAATGGAGCGGGCATCGGTCAGGGAAATTTCCACCTGGGAGGCGGGACGGACAGGGCCCAGAATGCTCACGCCGGTGAGGGTCTTCTTGGGGCCAACAACATCAACACGCTCGGCACTGGCATACTGGCCAGGCTGAGAAAGCATCTTCTTGACAGTGAGCGCATAGCCCTTGCCGAACAGCGTCTCGAGGGCTTCCTGGGTCACATGCACATGACGGGCGGAGGTTTCTACCATGAACTGCTTCATTTCAAAGAACCTTCCTTTCTGAGATGGGGTCTCTACACATTATACCATTTTTCTGTCGTTTGTAAAGGGTTTCAATCGCCAAATCCACCATCCTCCGACAGATTCCCCCGTCTTGTGCAGGCGGCGCAGGGCATGATATAATCCATACATCCCTTGCAGGCAGGAGGTTCCCATGCGTACAGTCGGCATTATCGCGGAATACAATCCTTTTCATCCCGGTCACGCGTGGCAGTTGATGCAGGCCCGGACATGCGCCGGGGCAGACTGTGTGGCTGTGGTTATGTCCTCCTGCTTCACGCAGCGGGGGGATGCAGCGATGCTCTCGCCCGCCATTCGTGCCCGAATGGCCTTGCTGCATGGTGCGGATCTCGTTTTTGCCCTGCCGGTCTGCTGGGCTGTGCGGGATGCAGAGCGTTTTGCGTTGGGCGGTGTCCGTCTGCTGCAAATGCTGGGCGCGGATGCCATCTCCTTCGGCGCGGAAACAGCCGATACCACTTTGCTGATGCAAACTGCTCAGCTGCTGGAGAATGCGAAGGAATCTTCTGCCATGCAGGCATTGCTGGGTCAAGGGCTTCCCTATCCCGCTGCCTTGCAGCAGGCTGTGCAGGCTGTTTCGCCAGAAGCTGCCGCGTTGCTTGCATCTCCCAATAACACCTTGGGTATCTGCTATTTGCAGGCCATGCGTCAGTTGAATGTCTCCATGGAGGTGTTTCCCATTGCCCGGACAGGTGATTATCACGCCACCACGCTGGAGTGCGTGCCCTCCGCTACTGCCCTGCGTTCTGCCATGCAGCGCGGTGACTGGCAGGGTCTGCGCAACGCTCTGCCCGAGGATGTGTTCACCATGCTCCGGCAGGAAGCCCTGACCGGCAACGTCCATCCCGCCCATGGACTGGATCAGGCACTGATGTACCGCCTGCGCACCATGGCCCCACAGGTGTGGCACGCCCTGCCCGACCTTTCTGAAGGTATCGAGGATCGCCTGCGCAAAGCCGCCGAGCATGCGATCTCCCGGGATGGGCTGTTACAAGCCGCGAAGACTCGCCGCTATCCCTATGCACGGTTGTCCCGGCTCTGCACCCATGCACTGCTGGGCATCACACAAGCTCAACTGGATGCAGAACCCCTGCCGGATGCGCTGTGGCTGCTTGGCTTGAAGGACACGGCACTGCCCCTGCTCCGCCGCCTCAAACAGCAGGGCATTCCTGTCATCAGCAAGGTTTCTGCCGCAACCTGCACGGCGGAATGGTTCCGCACGGAGCTGCTTGCCTATGACCTGTGGGCGTTAGGCTGCGGGCAAAGCGCAGGGTTTGCCCTGCGTCAGGGTGTTGTCCGCCTGTAATGAAAACGCCATCAACAGGGTTGTTTGGCAAACCGCAGGAAGAAGTGCTTTTCCTGTTCCGTGTACCCGACCAGCATGAACCCAGCTGCTTTCGCCATAACAGCGATGCCATCCGCAGACTGACCATCACACTTGACCACACCATAGGTGGTATGAACAGGC
The DNA here is from genome assembly GCA_051883835.1 of Aristaeellaceae bacterium. Lineage (GTDB taxonomy): Bacteria > Bacillota > Clostridia > Christensenellales > Aristaeellaceae > UBA11524. The sequence goes on along the minus strand of JBJEUL010000134.1, from coordinate 9,830 downwards.
ATACCCGCCGCGTCAATGCTCAGTTCGGCCAGATAGGGTTCAGGATACGGTGCAGGAAACGCTGCATCCCAGACATGCAGCATCCCACCGGTATTCAATACACGGTACGCTTCCCGGAGTGCTGCGCACTGCTGTTCCGCCGTCATGTACATCAGCGTGTAGAAGCTGGTTACATGGTCAAAGCTGCTGTCTGGGAAGGTCATGGCAGTCGCATCCATCACCAGCTTGTGGCATACCGCCTGGGATTCCTCCAGTTCTTCCGGGCATATGTCAATGGCTGTCACCTGTTCCCCGTAGATTCGTCCGATGATACCCTCGCCCCCACCACCGATATCCAAGATTGTTCCGAACAGGTTCTTTTCCAGTGTAATATGCATGGCATGGCCTCCCTCACTGAAGCACTCTGCATATACTGAATATCCTGATTGCGTATTGTATGACTCACGCCTGTTCCTCCCGGTGCAGCGAACGTTCCACCGAGAAGCCCTGCGGATACCGCTGATGCAGTTTCTCCAGATTGCCTTGCAGGATGGCAGACAGCGACACATCCAGCGCGGTAGCTGCTTCCGCCAGATACCATGCCACGTCGCCCAGCTCCTTCACCAGCTTGTCCCGCTCCAGAGGATGCCCCTGAAACAGGTGCTTCTTCATCAGATCGACCACTTCCCCGGATTCGCCGCACAGACCCATCGCTGCGTTGACCAGTGCGTCATGCTTCGTCAGGTCGGGACGCAGCAGCATCATGGCTTCCCGCTGATAGGCGTTCACATCCATGGTACAAGCTTCCATTTCCGCAATAGCTGCCCGGATGAGCGTCAGTGCATCCGTCAGACTGCCGGTCGTGTCGACCGTGATGCAGGGACACCGCAGCATCTGCTGCCACTGGTCGTGCATTGCGCGGCTGCGGGTGGTTAAGGGGCCGTTCTCGTACGCGCTGGCCCATTGCATAAATTTCCGATTTTCCTCGTGCATGTCGCCGCCGGACAGGATGCGCTCCCCGAATCTCCCCAGCTCCCGCTTGTACAGCCGTTCCAGCCGGACAGAGTCATCCACCACCGTGCGCACACAAAGGGTCAGGTGCGGAATCAGCGCATCGCCCCAGCCCACCAGAGAGCCGGAAATCACCGCATTCTCCGCTGCATCCATGTCGCGGCGCATCATCGCCAGCCGCTCCTCCTTCGGACGGCTTTCACGATAGGGCGGATCCGTCGGCAGCCAGTAGTAGTCATCCGTGTCCATGTGCGTCCAACCTGCTGCCTGTGCCAGCATGCGCCCCAGCGTGGTCGTACCTGACCCGGACGCACCGAAAATGTGTACAACGTGCTTCACGGCATCCGCCTCCTTTGTCCGTCAACAGAGGGGCATGACCTTGTGGCCATGCCCCGTGGGCTGTCTTGATATGGTTCAGTCCTCCAATGCCTTCCTGAGCGGCTGCAGGTCGATGCCCTCGCAGCTTTCCAGTACCTTGTACAGGCTGCCCAGCATCTCCTTGAGACCGCCAAGCACATCGCTCTCCACATTCAGCGGCAGCACCGGGTCATGCACCGACAGGCGCAACAGGAACCAGCCGCTGTCCATCTGACCGTCCAAATCAAAGGAGATGCGCACGCCCTCCCGGTTATCCGGGGCAATGTGCCAGTTGTCGGCGGCGTTGGCATAGTCCAGCACCTTCTGAATCGCGGCCTTGCCCACCTCGCGGAAGTCCTCGGCAGTAATGTTCAGGCGAATCTCCGCACTCTCCACAGGCTCCTTGAGGTCTACAATCAGGCTTCCCAGGGACTGCCCCTGTTGCTTGAGCTTCATCGCCCGGACAATCAGCACCGTCACCAGATACATGCCGTCATCCAGGAAATGATTCTCCTTCAGCGCGGCATGGCCGGAGGTTTCAATGGCCAGCGGGCAGGAGATGCCCTCCGCATTCAGGCGGACGGCCTCGTCAATGACGTTGCGGTAGCCGCGCTTGTAGCGGTAATGCTCTCCGCCCCAGTCGTTGATGAACTTCTTCAGGCCCGAGGAGGTCACGGAGTCGGTCACGATGGTCTGACCGGGCTTTTCATCCAGCAGAATGGCGGAAATCAACGCAATCAGCCGATTGCGGTTAATTTCCCGGCCGTCCGCATCCACCACGGCGGCACGGTCGCAGTCCGCGTCAAAGATAACACCCATGTCCGCGCCGGCCTGCTTCACCGCTGCGCTGATGGAAGCCATGGCTGCGGCATTCTCCGGGTTGGGAATATGATTGGGGAAATAGCCGTCCGGCTCCAGGAACTGGCTGCCCTCAATCCACGCGCCCAGGCTTTCCAGCAGCTGCGCATAGAAGCCGCCCGCGCCATTGCCCGCGTCCACCACCACATGCAGCCCCAGCAGCGGCTTGACCATATCCGTGCCAAGGCCCTTGCGGATGCGGGTGGCCAGCTGCTCCATGTAGGTGGGCAGGAAGGCCTTCTCGGTGATGGAGCCTGCAATGGGCATATCCTCCGGGGACAGGGCAGACGCTGTTTCCAGCAGCGCGGCAACATCCTTGCCTTCCAGACCGCCCTCCTCCACGAAGAACTTCAGGCCGTTCTTGTCATAGGGATGGTGGCTTGCGGTAATCATGATGGAGCCATCAGGCTGGAAGCCGGGAGTGATGATGCTCATGTACATCGCCGGTGTGGTACACATGCCGAAGTCCAGCACATGAGCTCCTGCCTTGCTCACGCCCTCCGCTGCGCCGCGCAGAATCGCCGGGCCGGAAATACGGCTGTCACGGCCCAGTGCAATGGTCACCTGCGTGACGGGCTTGTGCTTCTTCTCCGCCACAAAACGGGCGAAAGCCATGCCCAGGCATGATGCCACATGGGGTGTCAGCACGGCATTATCCCCCACCGCCGTACCGCGCACATCGCTGCCGCTTTTGAGTTTCATCCAATCCATGGTGATAACCTCCTTCAAAAATCAATCACTTACTCATTGGCATGGCCGATTTCATCCCAGACACCGCGCAGCAGCCGGTACAAGGGAGCCATCGCCTCATAATCCGCCCGGACACGGTCAATCAGCTGCTTGTCATAAATCCATGGCATCTGCGTATTTTCCCGGACAATGTATACCTCCCGCGCCCTGTACAACCAATGCAGCGTCGGCGGAACGCTGTCAGGAATCTCCAGCCTCTTGAAGAAGCTGCCCTGTACGGCCATGCCGCGTTCAGGCAATCGGCAGTCATCCACAATATCCTTGACCCGCTGGGGCTGTGCCGCAATTCGGCGGCGCAGTGCGTCCATGGCTGGCCGGTTCTCGCCCCAGGTGCCCAGTCCCCATCCCACCGATGTGGGACTAAGCTCGAACCAGTAATTCACGCTGCCTTCCCGGGGCTCCGCTGCCCGGCGGAACAGCAGCCACAGATGATCGCGGTAGGGACTTTTGTCCTTGGAGAAGCGGGTGTCGCGGCGGATGCGGGCCAGACACTTGTAGGGCCGCACCTCCATGCCCGGGTCAATGCGCAGCATGGCGGGTGCAAGCTCATCAATGAAAGCATAAAAAGGCTCCTGCACATCCTGTCGGAACCGTTCTCGATGCTCATTGAAATAAGTATTGTTGTTATGAAAGCGGATATCGAGGAAAAATTGCAGTGTCTCCTCGGGGAAACCGGTAAACATACATAACCTCCGGGCCTTTGGCCCATGCCTGCACCGCCGCTATCAGGCGGACGTTCTTCCATCAAGACCATATCCATTATAGACGCTTTCAGGCGATTTTTCAACCATGAATGCTGTCTAACGCCGCAAAAAAAACGTCGAACGCTGGTACAATACGCACCGGAACCGGGACGAAAGCAGAGAAAATTTCTGAAAACGTACCGTCCTGTGTGGCGAAATGCCGCGCCTTTTGCTATAATAGAGTCAACAGCACCGCATCAGCCCCGCAAGGTATGACGGCGGACGAATGGAACGGAGGCTTCGATGGGCATGATACAGGCTGTCGCGTTCGATCTGGATGATACGCTGCTGCGGGATGACCGCACCATTTCCGCCTATACGGTAGCGGTGCTGCGCAAGGCCGCAGCCATGGGCATCAAGATCATTCCCGCCAGCGGTCGCGCCCGGGAAAGCATGCGGCCCTATGTGGAGCAGCTGGGCTGCGCATCGGCCTATATTGCCTGCAATGGTGCAGAGGTGTACACGCCCGATCATCAGCCCCTGCGGTGCAGTCAGCTCTCCCCAGAGCAGGCCCGGATGGCGGCGCAATTTGCTGCGGAGCACGGCTGCTACGCACAGGTCTATGCGGGTGACAGCTTCTACTATTCCATGAAAGGCGAGCATGCTGAGGCCTACGCCCGCTCCAGCCGCCTGCATGGTGTGTATGTGGGTGATCTGGTGCAGTTTATCACATCCCCCACCCCCAAGGTGCTGATGATAGATGAACCGGCACGCATTGCGCACATGCTCATGGAAGGCCAGGCCCTGTTTGGCCATCAGCTCTCCCTGACCTGCTCCAAGCCCTATTTTCTTGAGGTCAACCCACCCAACGCCAACAAGGGCAACGCTCTGCGCTGGCTGGGTGAGTATCTCGGCTTTGCCACGGCAGACACCATGGCCTTTGGCGACAGCCTGAATGACATGAGCATGCTCACCGCCGCTGGCCACGGCGTCGCAATGGCCAATGCGCGGGCAGACGTTCTCGCACTCATTCCTGCGCATTGTCCTTCCAATCAGGAGGATGGCGTGGCGCACTATATCCAGCAGCATATTTTCCAGGAGGTACACGCATGATTCTGGCAAGCGACTTTGAACAGGCTTTGCAGCTTACCGTTCTTTCTCCCTCGAGCAGGACGGAGTGGGATATCCGCACAGCGGATTTGAACCGTCCCGGCATGCAATTCTGCGGTTTCTATGAATATTTTGCCTTTGAGCGGCCGCAAGTCATCGGCAAAGTGGAAATGACCTATCTGGAGAGCATGGACGGCCCGTCCCGGCGCATGATGCTGCGCAAGTACTTCTCCTATGACATTCCATGCGTCATCATCTGCCGGGGCATGACACCGCCGGATGACCTGCTGGATGCAGCCCGCACCCGGGACATTGCCGTGTATCAGACCGGCATGGTGACGACCAAGTTCACCTTCACCGCCATCAACTACCTGAACCGCTGTCTGGCCCCCCGTGTGACGCGCCACGGTGTGCTGGTGGATGTGTACGGCGTGGGTGTGCTGATTACCGGCGAGAGCGGCGTGGGCAAGAGCGAAGCTGCGCTGGAGCTGGTCAAGCGCGGACATCAATTGGTGGCGGATGACGTGGTGGATATCTGCCGCGTGGCCGACAACCGTCTGGTGGGTGAATGCCCGGAGATGGTGCGGCATTTCATGGAGATTCGCGGCATCGGTATCATTGACATCCGGGCCATGTACGGTGTGGGCGCGGTGGCCATCAGCAAGTCCATTGACCTTGTGATGCACATGGAGAAATGGCAGCCCGGCAAGGAGTATGACCGCCTGGGCCTGACGGAGGAATCCATCTCCATCCTGGGCGTGAAGGTTCCCCATCAGCTTACGCCTGTGCGGCCCGGGCGCAACATGGCCATCATCATCGAAGTGGCCGCACGCAACCTGTCCCTCAAGCGGCTGGGCTATTCTGCCGCCCATGAGCTGGACAGGCGCATGAACGAGATGATCCTGAAAAAAACGGGTCAGCTATAACAATCATCGGCAAGGAGGATGTTTCCCATGGTATACGCAGGCATTGACGTAGGCGGAACGGGTATTCAGGTCGGTGTGGTGGACGAACAAGGCCGCATTCTCGCTAAGAGCAGCATGGTCACGGAGGTTGGCCGGCCCTATCAGGAGCAGATTGCCGGCATGGCGCACTGCGTTGCCGAGGCCATGGACAAAGCAGGACTGCCCATGAGCGAATTGAAGTCCGTGGGCGCAGGCATTCCCGGTCTGGCAGACAGCAAAACCGGCATGGTAACCTACTGCCCCAATATCCGCTGGAGCGATATTCCCTTCCGTGCGGAATTCCAGAAGCACATTGACAAGCCCGTTTTCATTGACAACGATGCCACCGTGGCCGGTCTGGCCGAGAATGTGGCAGGCGTGAGTGCCGGTGCCGACTCCAGCGTGTTCCTGACGCTTGGCACGGGCGTGGGCGGCGGCATCGTCATCCATGGCAAGGTATGGAACGGCTTCCATGGCGTGGGCAGCGAAGTCGGCCACATGATTCTTGAGGTTGACGGCGAGCCCTGCAACTGCGGCAACAATGGCTGTCTGGAACGTTACTGCTCCGCTACGGCCATCATCCGCATGGCCCGGGAACAGATGGACAACCATCCCGACAGCCTGATTCTGGCCATGGCTGATGGTGACAAGGCGAAGATCAACGCCAAGATTGTCTTTGACGCAGCCCGTGAAGGCGACCCCACCGCTGTGAAGGTTTTCCGCCGCTATATCCGCTATCTGGCGCAGGCTATCGCTAACATCATCAACTTCCTCGACCCGGAGGTCGTGGTGCTGGGCGGCGGCGTGAGCAAGGCTGGCGCATTCCTGCTGGATGCCGTGCGGCAAGAGGTTCCCAAGCACATCCTGTACAAGACCATGCCCCACGCCCGCATTGAGCTGGCGCGTCTGGGCGCGGATGCTGGCATCATTGGTGCGGCCATGCTGGGCCAGTGATTTTCCCCAGGGTAAAGAGGCTGTGGAGCTTTCCGCAGCCTCTTTCCATGCCTGTCTTTACCCATGCATGCTGATATCCGGCATGTCCGTGACCTCCACATCTGCTCCCAGACGGCAGAGCATTTCAGGTAGGTTTTCATAGCCCCGGGCAATATGACCCGAGGGGTCTTGCAGGATGGTCTCCCCTTCTGCCGCCAGACCTGCCAGCATCAAAGCAGCTCCGCCCCGCAAATCCGTACTGCTCACCGTGGCACCTGCCAGCATGCGTCCGCCTGTCACCAGCGCGATTCTGTCCTCGATGCGGATGTTGGCCCCAAGCCTTGCCATTTCCCGGGCGTGCATGAAACGGTTCTCAAAGATGGTTTCCAGAAATACGGAGGTTCCCCGCAGCGTCAGGGCCAGGGCCATCATAGGAGCCTGCATATCCGTGGGAAAGCCCGGATAGGTCAGTGTCCGCACCTGAATGGGCGTGCTGGCCCGACCGGATAATCGCAAGCCGCCCGATGTTTCCCGCAGCGTTACGCCTGTTTCCATCAGCTTGAACAGCACCGCCCGCATGTGATCGGGCCGAACACCGCGCAGCAGCACGCTGCCCTCCGTCATGGCAGATGCGCACAGGATTGTTCCCGCCTCGATTCTGTCCGGGATAGGACGATAGGTACAGCCATGAAGGCTTTCCCGCCCTTCAATGAAAATGGTTCCTGTTCCGCTGCCACTGATTTTTGCGCCCATGTCATTGAGAAAAGCGCACAGGTCGATGATTTCCGGCTCCTTGGCGGCGTTTTCGATACGGGTGGATCCTTTGGCCAGGGTCGCTGCCAGAATGATATTTTCCGTAGCCCCTACGCTGGGGAAATCCAGATAAACATTTCCACCCCGCAATTGCCCCTGCAAAGTGACAGACCCCGGCGTGAGCTGTGCCTCCGCCCCCAGTGCCTGCATGCCCTTGATGTGCAGGTCGATGGGCCGCTGACCGATGGCGCAGCCCCCCGGCAGGGCGACCCGGGCATAGCCGGTGCGTGCCAGCAGCGGCCCCATCACCAGCACGGAGGCCCGCATACGGCTGAGCAAATCCTCCGTTGCAGGAGAATGCGGTTCATCCGTCCACAGGGTCAGTTCATCCCCATTGCGGGAAACACTGCTGCCGCATGCCGTCAGAATCTCCAGCAGCGTATCTACATCCGTCAGGTGCGGCACACGTTCAATGGTCACAGGCTCCCGGGTCATCAGCCCTGCGCACAGGATGGGCAGCACGGCGTTCTTGGCCGCGTGAATGCTGCACTCCCCGCTCAGCTGCTGACAATGCCGGATGCGATACGTCGCCATGCTTCTGCCTCCTTCGTCCTACATGCCGTAGGCTTTCCGAAGCAGCGGCGTCTTATTCATTGGAAGATTCGCGCATTTCTTGACTTTTGGCGTCTTTCTGCGCATAATAGGTATGATGTGGTTTTATGCCCATCCTGATTTTGTTGGAAGGAGCAATCCGCTGATGCCCAGTGCCATCACCCATGTTCAGCCCGGCTCTTTGGCAGCCCGACTTGGACTGCGGCGCGGCGACCTGCTGGAGATGATTGCAGGCGAGCCCGTCATTGACCAGATTGATTATCAGGCTCTGACTGCACAGGAACGCTTTGACATGGATGTCATTCATCCCGATGGCACCCGGGAGACGCTGCGTGTCCGCAAGCGGGACTGGGAGCCTCTGGGAGTGACGCTCGACCAGAGCATTGTGTCCAAGCCGCGCCCCTGCCACAATCACTGCATCTTCTGCTTCATTGACCAGATGCCCCCCGGCATGCGCGATACCCTCTATGTCAAGGATGACGACTGGCGGCTGTCGCTGATGATGGGCAACTACATCACCATGACCAACCTGAGCGAGCAGGAGCTTGACCGCATCATCCGCCGCAGGGTCAGCCCGCTGTACATCTCCGTCCACTGCACCGACCCGGATATGCGCGTCAGGATGCTGCGCAATCCCAAGGCGGCCCGCATCATGGACAATCTGCGTCTGCTCCGGGACAGCGGCATCCGTTTCCATTGTCAGGTGGTGCTTTGTCCCGGATGGAATGACGGTGATGTGCTGATGCAGACCCTGCGTGACCTGGAAAGCCTTGTTCCTGCGGCCTGCTCCGTAGCCCTGGTTCCCATCGGTCTGACAAAATTCCGGGACGGTCTGCCCTACATCAAGCCCTACGACCGGGACATGGCCTGCGCCTTGCTGAAGCAGGTCAAGCCCTTGCAAGAGGATTACCTGCGCCGTCTGGGGACACGCTTTGTGTTCCCATCGGATGAGTTCTACTGCCTGTCCGGCCTTCCCTTGCCCGAGGATGAGGAATATGAGGACTATCCGCAGCTTGAGAACGGCGTTGGTATGCTGCGCATGTTTGAAACAGACCTGCGCTTTGCCGCTGAGGATGACCCTGTTGAGGAAACCACTCCCCGCCATCTGCTCATTGCCTGCGGCACATCCGTCGCTCCCTTCCTTCAGGAGATGGCTGACCGCTATGCACCCAAGGGGACAACTGTCACCGTCAGGCCCATCATCAACCATTTCTTCGGAGAGACAGTCACGGTGTCGGGGCTGATTACCGGGCAGGATCTGGTCAGCCAGTGCGCGGATGTGAAGGCGGACGCTATTCTGATTACCAGGAGCATGATTCGCAACGAGGGCGATTTGTTCCTTGATGATATGACCGTGGATGCCGTACGCAAGGCCCTGCCTGCGCCCCTGCACATCACGGAAAATTCCGGCGCGGGTTTCTGGCGCGCCATCAGTGGATTGGAGGATATGGAATAGCATGGCAAGACCGCTTGTAGCGATTGTGGGCAGGCCCAATGTGGGCAAGTCCACCTTCTTCAACAAGATTGCCGGGAAGCGCATCTCCATTGTGGAGGATACCCCCGGTGTGACCCGTGACCGTATTTACGCGGATGTGGAGTGGCAGAACCGCAAGTTCACCCTCATCGATACCGGCGGCATTGACCCCCGCAGCGATGATGTGCTGCTGTCCCAGATGCGCCATCAGGCGGAAATCGCCATGGACACAGCGGATGTGATTTGTTTCTTTGCCGATGGCCGCGACGGCCTGACCGATGATGACCGGGAGGTCGCCAACCTGCTGCGCAAGACCAAGAAGCCCCTGCTGCTGGTGGTCAACAAGGTGGACTTCGTGGGCATGAA
>JBJEUL010000133.1:0-4585 GCA_051883835.1 Aristaeellaceae bacterium | reverse complement strand
AAAGCCCGAAGTGCAAAATCCGTGTAATAGACGCTCTCATTGGCTGCACCGAAGATGCCGATGAGCTGCTGCGGGAAGCATTCCACCATCACCAGGGCCACCGCGCCTACCAGGGTCTCGGCCAGCAGCAGATGGCTGAACAGCTGCTTCACGCGGCTGTTCAGCCGTGCGCCCATGTTATAGCCCACGATGGGAATGCAGCCCGCCGCCATGCCCACGACAATCGAGATCACAATCTGGAAGCACTTCATGACGATGCCCACCACCGCCATGGGAATCTGCGCATACTGCGCCTGCGAGAAGATTTCATCCATCGCGCCGTACTTGCGAATCATGTTGTTGATGGCTGCCATGGCCGCCACCAGCGAAATCTGGCTCAGGAAGCTGCACAGACCCAGCATCAGCGTCCGGCGGATGATGCGGCCGTGGAGCCGAAAGGCCGCTGCATCCAGCTTCACGGTTTTCATGTGCAGCAGATACCACACCGACAGCACGGCTGTCAGCACCTGACCGATGACCGTCGCCAGGGCAGCACCCATCATGCCCCACTGGCAGATGAAAATGAAAACGGGGTCAAGGATGATGTTCACCACGGCACCTGACAGCGTGGCCAGCATGGCGAATTTCGGGCTGCCGTCCGCACGGATGACCGGGTTCATCGCCTGACCGAACATGTAGAACGGAATGCCTAGCGTAATCCAGAAGAAGTATTCCTTCGCATGCCGGAAGGTTTCAGCATTGACCGTTCCGCCGAAGGCTGCAATGATGGCATCGCTGAATACCAAGTAAATCAGCATCAGCACAAGGCTGGAGGCAAGGCTCATGACAATGGCACTGCCGACAGACTGGCTTGCCTGCTGCGTCTCCCGCTTGCCCAGGCTCAGGCTGACAAACGCGCAGCAGCCATCGCCAATCATGACCGCAATGGCCAGCGCAATGACCGTCAGCGGGAAGACAGCCGTATTGGCTGCATTGCCGTAGGAGCCCAGGTAGGCCGCATTGGCAATGAAAATCTGGTCAACAATGTTGTACAGCGCACCCACCAGCAGGGAAATGACGCAGGGCACAGCATACCGGCCCATCAGCTTTCCCACGCGCTCTGTGCCAAGAAAGTTCTGTTTTGTGGTTTCCATGGTTCAACATCCTCCTGTTCATGCGCACAAAAAAACTGCATAAGCCGGTTGTCCGGACTTACGCAGCTGCTGCTCGACTCAAGTATTTTATCACATTCGGGGCGAAAATCTCAAGCGGCTATCAAAAATTTTCATGGCCCCCTTGACTCTCTCACCGTGTCAGGGCTTATGCTGATACCGAGCTCAAAACCCATCCAAGTTGGAGGAATTCCCCCATGCTGAAAATCGGAGACTTTTCCAAGCTGTCCAGAGTCAGCATCCGCATGCTGCGCCACTACGACGAGCTGGGCCTGCTCAAGCCTGTACGCATTGACCCGGAATCAGGCTACCGCTACTACGCGCCGGAGCAGCTGACCATCGCCGGACGCATCAACGCCCTGAAGGACATGGGCTTTGGCCTGGCGGCCATCGGTGAACTGCTGCCCTGCTATGACAACCATGATGCCCTCCAAGGGTATTTGATGGGCAAGCGGGCAGAGCTTCAAGCCCTGTCGGCGCAGACGGCCTATCGGATACGGCTGCTGGACTCCGCCCTTACACGACTGCAAAAGGAGGACAACACCATGAAGTATGATGTAACCGTCAAGACCTTCCCCCCGCGCTATGCCGCCACGGTGCGCATGGTCATTCCCACCTACGAGCAGGAGGGCATGCTGTGGAATCTGCTCATGCAGGAAACGGCACCCCTGAACCTCCAGGATGCCGACCCCTGCTACTGCTGCGCAGTATTCCATGACAAGGAGTACCGCGAGGCCGATGTGGAGGTGGAGGTAAGCAAGGATGTCCGGGGCCATTATGCGGACACGGAGCATGTCCGCTTCCGCGAACTGCCGGAGCTGACCGTGGCCTGCGCCACCTGCAAGGGCTCCTATGAGCAGATGGGCGATATCAATGCCGCCATCGCCGCCTGGGTGCAGGATAACGGCTACGCCTTCGATGGCCCCATGTTCAACATCTACCATGTCAGCCCCCATGAAACGTCCAACCCCGATGAATATGTCACCGAGGTCTGCTACCCGGTGTGCAAGGCATAACACAGCAGGGTCGCGCAGCATCCCAGCGGCGCGGCCCTTTCCATTTCGCAAAAACTGTCGAGTCAGCGAGCCTCGGATCGCTGTATCATACGCTGGAAAGGGAGGGATTCACCATGCCAACGCAAGAGAAGATCATCATTCGCGGACTGCGCCAGAACAACCTGAAAAATGTATCGCTGGACATTCCCAAGGGGAAGATCGTCGTGTTCACCGGTGTGTCCGGCTCGGGCAAGTCCAGCATCGTGTTTGACACCATCGCAGCCGAGAGTCAACGGCAGATGAACGAGACCTACACCGCCTTCATGCGCGGGCGACTGCCCAAGTACGAAAAGCCCAAGGTGGAGCTGATCGACAACCTGTCCGCATCCGTCATCGTGGATCAGTCCCGTCTGGGCGGGAATGCCCGCTCGACCGTGGGTACCATCAGCGATATGTACGCCGCGCTGCGCCTGCTCTATGCCCGCATCGGGGAACCGTATGTGGGGACTGCCTCATATTTCTCCTTCAACGACCCCAACGGCATGTGCAAGACCTGCGCGGGCATCGGCAAGGTCATGGATCTGGACATTGAGCGCACCATTGACCCCGATAAGTCCTGGAACGAGGGGATGATTGCCCTGGCCGGCTTCGGCGTGGGCAACTACTATTGGAAGAAGTATACAGCATCCGGCCTGTTCGACCTTGACAAAAAGTACCGTGACTACACCCCGGAGGAGCGTTGCCTGCTGCTCTACGGCAGCCGCGAGCCGGGCGGCCCCCGAGTGCACAAGCAGATGGAGGGCATCAAGACGCAGTTCCAGCGGCTCTGCCTGATGAAAGGCCCCGAGGAGCAGAACGACCACACCCTGCGCAAGCTCAACCAGTTCCTGCGGGAAACAGTCTGCCCGGACTGCGGCGGCAAGCGGCTCAATCCCAGGACGCTCTCCTGCAAGGTGGCCGGGTACAGCATCAACGAGATGTGCGCCATGGAGTTCACCCAATTGCTACAGGTGCTGCGCACCATCACCGACCCTCGAGCCAGTACCGTGGTGGAGGCACTGACCGCCTCCCTCCAGCGGATGATTGACATCGGGCTGCCCTATCTGTCCATGGATCGGGAATCCTCCACGCTCTCCGGCGGCGAGGCTCAGCGGCTGAAGCTGGTGCGCTACATGGGCAGCAGCCTGACCGGCATGACCTACATTTTCGATGAACCCAGCACCGGCATGCATCCGCGGGATGTACACCGCATGACCCGGCTGCTGCAAAGCCTGCGGGACAAGGGCAACACGGTGCTGGTCGTGGAGCATGACCGGGACATCATCGCCATTGCGGATGAGGTCATTGATGTCGGCCCGCTGGCCGGCAAAAACGGCGGTCAAATCCTGTTTCAGGGCAGCTATGAAGGGCTTTTGCGCTCCGGCACCCGCACCGGCGAGGCCATGAAGCAGCACATCCCCTTGAAGCAGCATCCCCGCACACCCCGGAGCTTCCTCCCTGTGCGGGATGCCTGCGTTCACAACCTCAAGCATGTATCCGTGGACATCCCGCTGAACGTGCTGACCGTGGTAACGGGCGTGGCCGGTTCGGGCAAAAGCTCCCTCATCCGGGATGTGTTCGCCAAGACCTACGCTGACCGGGTCGTGCTGGTGGATCAGTCCCCGGTGACAGCCACGGGCCGCTCCACACCCGCCACCTTCCTGGGCTTCTTCGATGAAATCCGCAAGGTGATGGCAGCGGAGAACGGCGTGGAAGCCTCGCTCTTTTCCTTCAACAGCAAGGGCGGATGCCCTGTGTGCGGCGGACGGGGACAGATTGTCACAGAGCTGGTGTTCATGGACCCCGTAACCACCGTGTGCGAAGCCTGCGAGGGCAAGCGTTACAGCCCCCAAGCCCTGGCCTGCCGCTACAAGGGCAGGAACATTGTCGACATCCTCAACATGTCCGCCGCCGATGCCTATGACTTTTTCCGGGACAACCGCAAGCTCCGCAAGGCCCTGGGGGCCATGCTGGAGGTGGGCCTGCCCTACCTGTCGCTGGGACAGCCGCTGTCCACGCTCTCCGGCGGCGAGCGTCAGCGGGTGAAGCTGGCCAAGGATTTGGACAGGCAGGGCAACATATATGTGCTGGACGAGCCTACGACCGGCCTGCATGCCGCGGATGTACAGAAGGTCATGCATCTGCTGGACAGTCTGGTTGTCCGCGGCAATACGGTTATTGTCATTGAGCACAATCTGGATGTGATGAAACAGGCGGACTGGATCATAGACGTTGGCCCTGACGGCGGTACAGCAGGCGGGCAGGTGGTCTTTACCGGCACGCCCCAGGATATGGCTGCGCACGCCCCCACCATCACCGCCGATTATCTCCGCCAATCCACCTCTCCTCCAAGGGAACGCGCCAGCGGAAAAGGGTCAAGGGGCGATGCCCCTTGTGGGG
>JBJEUL010000132.1:0-4620 GCA_051883835.1 Aristaeellaceae bacterium | reverse complement strand
TTATCCGGCCACGGTGTTCATGGGCGATACCGGCTCCATGTTCATCGGCGGCGCGACGGTGGGCATGGCCATGCTCCTGCGCCAGCCCTTCCTGCTGCTGCTCATTGCCTTCACCATGGTTATGTCCTCGGTGAGCGTGATTATCCAGCGGTATTATTTCAAGGGCACCCGCAAGCTCTTTGGTGAACCGAGGCGGCTGTTCAGGATGACGCCTATCCATCACCACTTTGAGCTGTGCGGCTACAAGGAAACGCAAATCGTTCTGGGCTATGCGGTGTGTACAGCCATCCTGTCGGTGGTGGCGGTGCTGTCCGTGGTGGGCCTGAAGCTGGTGTAATCATACCAGCCATCTGAAAACCCGAAAGGAGTGTGACAGATGATGAACTATCAGGACAAGCGCGTGCTGGTGGTGGGCATGGCCCGCAGCGGCGTTGCCGCAGCACAGCTGCTGTGCAAGCACGGTGCGCAGGTCGTGGTCAATGACAGCAAGAGCCGGGCGGAGCTGGGCGATGCCCTGGCCCCGCTGGACGCGCTGGCGGTGGAATGGCAGCTGGGCAAGCCTGCAGGGCAGTGCCTGGACGGCGTGGACGCGCTGGTCATCAGCCCCGGCATCCCGGATACCGCGCCCTTTGTCCGGCAGGCGAAGGAGCAGGGGATTTACGTCACCGGCGAGCTGGAGCTGGCCTATCAGCTGGCACAGGGCGACATGGTGGCCGTCACCGGCACCAACGGCAAGACCACGACGGTGTCCCTGCTGGGCGAGATGTTCCGCAACGCGGGCCGTGTGACTCATGTGGTGGGCAATATCGGCTATCCCTATTCCGCCGCTGCGCTGGAGAGCCGCCGGGATGACATGTTCGTGTGCGAGGTCAGCTCCTTCCAGATGGAAACGGCGGAAACCTTCCATCCCAAGGCTGCCGCGCTGCTCAACATCACCGAGGATCACCTCAACCGCCACGGCACCATGGAAGCCTACACGGCCATGAAAATGCGCATGTTCCGCAACCAGACCGCCGGGGATGTGGCGGTGTTCAACGCCGATGACCCCGCGCTGGCCCCGCTCATCGGGCAGGTCAGGAGTCAGGTGATGCTCTTCTCCCGCAAGAAGAAGGTGGCCTGCGGCGCGTATGTGGACGGTGAGCGGCTCATGGTGCGCTGGAAGGGCGAGGAACGGCCTGTCTGCCAGGTGAAGGATATTTACATTCCCGGCCCCCACAACCTCGAGAATGCGCTGGCGGCTACTTGCATCGCCATCGCCATGGATGTGCCTGCCCCGGTTATCCGGCACACGCTGCGCACCTTCAAGGGTGTGGAGCATCGCATTGAGTTCGTGCGCGAGCTGGACGGCGTGCGCTACATCAACGACAGCAAGGGCACCAATGTGGATTCCACCATCAAGGCCGTGCAGACCATGGATCGGCCCACTGCCATCATTCTGGGCGGGTATGACAAGCACTGCGACTTCACCCCCATGGTGAAGGAAATGCTGGCATCGCCCTTCATCCGGGAGGCCGTGCTCATTGGCGTGACGGCGGAGCAGATTGAGCGTACCTGCCGGGACAACGGCTTTACGCACCTCCACCGGGCCGCCACGCTGGAAGATGCCATCGGGCAGTGCCGCGCACTGGCCGGTGAGGGCTGGAATGTGCTGCTGTCCCCGGCCTGTGCATCCTTTGACATGTTCTCCGACTACGAGGCCCGCGGCCGTATCTTCAAGGAGCTGGTCAGGGCCCTGACGTAATCTCCATTCTCTGCGCTTCCCTTTGCTCCCCCAGGGTGAAAGGAACGGCTATGCTGCGTGAGCAACACAACCCTGAAAGCGCACCAAAGCAAACGAAACACCTCCTGCAAAGGAAACGCAATCCCGTGGACAGTACATTGATGGCTGTGTTCATCATGCTGCTGCTCGCGGGATTGCTGGTTCTCTTTTCGGCCACCTATTACACGGCACAGAGCACCGGCGACCCGCTCTCCGAGGTGAAGAAGCAGCTCATCGGCGTGGCCCTTGGCGCAGCGGCCATGACCGTCACCAGCCGTATTCCGTACCGGTTCTGGCAGGATACATGGGTGGTGGTGGGTGCGCTGGCCCTGAGCGCGGTGCTGCTGACGCTGGTCATCATCCCGGGCGTGGGCGTGTACATCAACGGCTCCCGCCGGTGGCTGTCCATCGCGGGGATGAGCTTCCAGCCTTCGGAGCTGGCGAAAATCGCCGTGGTGCTCTACATGGCCACCACCCTGACCTACCGGGGGCAGCGGATTCGCTCGCTGTTTTTCGGCATCGTGCCGGTGTTGATGGTGCCGGGGGTCGTGTTCCTGCTGATTTTGGAGCAGCCCAATCTGTCCACCGCCGGGAGCATCCTCATTGTCAGCTTCCTGATGATTCTGGTGGCCGGGGCGAAGTGGCAGCACATCCTGATGATGCTCGTGGGCGGGCTGGGCGTGGGCGGCTTCTATGCCTGGAGCGCGCCCTATCGCCGGGAGCGGCTGCTGTCCTTCACCGACCCCTTCGCCAAGATGCACGATGAGGGCTACCAACTGGCGCAGTCGCTGATTGCCTTTGGCTCGGGTGGGCTGTTTGGCATGGGGCTGGGCAAGGGGAGGCAGAAGTATGCCTACCTGCCTTATCCGGAGAGCGATTTCATCTTCGCCATTGTGGGGGAGGATTTCGGGCTGTTGGGGTGTCTGGCGGTGATGGCCCTGTTCGTGAGCTTCATGCTGTGCGGCATGCGCATTGCCATGAAGTGCCGGGACAAGTTCGGGGCCTTGCTGGCCACGGGCATCACCTGCTCCATCTCGGTGCAGGCGTTCCTGAACATGGGCGTGGTGATTGGCATCCTGCCCACCACGGGGCTGCCGCTGCCCTTCTTTTCGGCAGGGGGAACGTCCATCTCCATCACCATGGCGGCGGTGGGCATCCTCATGAACATCTCCCGTACCGCCGGACACATCGAAACCTGACGCACCACTTTTTCACCGCCGCATACGCTGAAGCAGCGACAGCGGAGGTGATACCATGGCGTCTTTTCTGGTGGAGGGCGGAAGGCGGCTGGAGGGTAGGCTGCGGGTGGACAGTGCGAAGAATGCCGTGCTGCCCCTGATGGCAGCGGCGGTGATGACCCATGAGCCGGTCACGCTCACCGATGTACCCGACATTGCCGATGTGCGCAGCATGGCGGATATCCTGACCATCCTGGGTGCGCAGGTCACGCGCACGGGCAGCGGACTGTGCCTGAAGTCCCAGAGCCTACATAGCTGGGAAATGCCTGACCGGCTGTCCAAGCAGATTCGCTCGTCCATTTTTCTGCTGGGGCCTATCCTGACCCGTTTCCGCCGCGCCACGGTGACGTATCCCGGCGGGTGCGAGATTGGTCTGCGCCCCATTGACCTGCACCTGACGGGCCTGCGGTGCCTGGGCGTGACCATCACGGAGGAGGGCGGGATGATTCACTGTGACGGCTCCCGCATGCACGCCGGGGATATCCATTTCGACTACCCCAGCGTCGGCGCGACGGAGAACACCATGATGGCCGCTGTGCTGCTCGATGGCGTGACGGTCATCCACAACGCAGCCCGTGAGCCGGAAATTGTCGATTTGCAGAACTTCATCAATGCCATGGGCGGCCATGTGGAGGGCGCGGGCGGGCAGACCATCCGCGTGACGGGCGTCAAGCAGCTCCATGGCGTGACTTGGCAGCCCATCCCTGACCGCATTGTGGCCGGGACGCTGCTGGCGGCGGCAGCCATCACCGGGGGCAGCATTGAGCTGAGCAACGCGCCGGTGACGGAATTGATGGCCGTGAACATCAAGCTCAAGGAAATGGGCTGCATCCTGCATGAGGGTCAGCACACCCTGACGTTGATCGCGCCCAAGCGTCTGACTGCCTTTGCCCAGCTGCAAACGCAGCCTTACCCGGGCTTTCCCACGGATATGCAGGTGCAAATGCTGGCTTTGCTGTGTACGGCGGAAGGAACCGGCGTGATTGTGGAGAATGTGTTTGAGAACCGCTTCACCCACGCGGGGGATTTGAACCGCATGGGTGCACACATCCTGTGCAGCGGCAGGACAGCCGTGGTGCGGGGCGTGCAGCAGCTCTATGGTGCGCGGGTAACGGCGCGTGATTTGCGCGGCGGGGCTGCCCTGGTGCTGGCAGGACTGCGCGCGCAGGGCATCACGCAGGTGGACAGGGCGGAGCTGATTGACCGGGGCTACGACCATCTGGAGCATCAACTGGGCGCACTGGGGGCGCATATCACCCGGGTGGAAGCATAAACAAGAGAGGAGATACGCACATGGAACCCAAATGGAAGCAGGACAATGGCTCTGAGCGGGCATCCCAGTCAGTGCGCCCTTCTGCGGAGGGCGGCGTGCGGAATCAGTCACCTTTGGGTTCCAGTGGCGCGGTGCAGTCGCCGTATCAGCCTGTGGCGCGGCAGAACAGCGGCCCGGTGCAGTCGCCGTATCAGCCCGTGGCGCGGCAGAACAGCGGCCCGGTGCAGCCGCCGTATCAGCCCGTGGCGCGGCAGAGCAGCGGCCCGGTGCAGTCACCGTATCAGCCTGTGGCGCAGCAGAACAGCGGCCCGGTGCAGTCGCCGTATCAGCCTGTGGCGCGGCAGAACAGC